>CALFIU010000020.1 GCA_937877455.1 uncultured Bacteroidales bacterium | reverse complement strand
ATACTTCCAACGCATACTCTTCGGGCCGTCGAAACTGGTGACAGAGTATATAGACAGCGGGCAGAACTACAGCAATGTCAAGAAGGTCTACTCCATCAACATTGTCTATTTCGACCTCGGACAAGGGAAAGACTTTGTCTATCACGGAAAGACAGAGTTCAGGGGCATACATAACAATGAGGTCCTCAGTCTCTCAACTTTCCAGCGTCAGCAATTCGGTGTCAACGAGGTCTACCAGCTGTATCCAGAATACTACATCCTAAAGGTCAACGACTTTAACCGCTGGTCAAAAGTGCCACTGGAGCAGTGGATATACTTCCTCTCTACAAGTGAGATACCAGAAGATGCAGATGCTCCGGGACTGAAGGCCGCACGCGAGAAATTAAAGCTGTCACAAATGAGCAGGGAGGAGCAGGCTGCCTACCGTCGCTACCTAGACGACAGAGTGATTCTGGCCGACCAGATTTTCACAGCAAAAGGAGAAGGCCGATTAGAAGGTCGGGCTGAAGGTCGAGCTGAAGGTCGAGCTGAAGGCCGCGCAGAGGGACGTGCAGAAGGACTTGCCGAGGGAGAAGCAAAAGGTAAGAAAACTCAAGCCATCGAAACCGCTCGTAAGATGCTTGCAAAAGGATTTGATATTGAGAGTGTATCCGATTTTACAGGTTTATCTAAAAACGAGATTTCAAATATTTAATTAATTTCTTCAAAAAGAACGCAATAAATTTTTTTTGCCATCGTTTGACATTAATGATAACTTAACTCAAAACGATTGTTAAAATGGTTAAAAATGTGCAAACCACACGTAGTTCTTAAACACCAAGAAAATAATAGCGGTGATATAATTGCCGCACATAATAAATATCAATCCCTTGTGGATAGAGTTAAATAAAACTCTGTCTGCAAGGGATTTTTTGTTTAATTTAAAAATTATTAATTCAAAATACACAAAATTAGATTTACTTTTATGCTTGCATTGTTGAGTGCAGGTATATTGTTGGCATCATGCAAAAAAGACAAGAACGATGAACCTACACCATCGTCAAGTGTAACTACCGATACAACGCAAGTAACACCAACGCCTGACGAAAATCCACAAAACAACGATAACAATGAAGGCGATAATCCTCAAAACCCAGATGAAGGCGACAACAATGAAGGCGATAATCCACCTATCTCAAATACAATATCTATCAAGGTTGTGTTTGAAACGATAGAAGGAATAGACAATCCATCGTTTACAGCCGAGGATGTGTTGACAATCAGCGAGGGCGAAACAAAACTCGGTACATTGACTTTGCAAGACACTGATGGCAATTTCAACGGCGAACTAACAACTGCACCGTCAAACGAAGGCGCAGAACTTACTGCAACAATCATACTCAATGAGGGTAGCGAAATATCTTCATCTACCGAGACGAAGAGCGATTTAATAAAAAAATGCGCCCACAAATACACTGGCACATTCAAGTACAAGACCGACACCAAAGTAATGCTCACCGACAACAAGGCTACATCGAAATCTTCATGTCGCCCTTGCAGCACAACATCGACGTCACTATTGGCAGCGAAAAGAAAAACTATGCAATGTTCGACGAAGGCGAAGTTTGGATTGCCGTTGACGGCGGTACAACATTTACTACCAACTTCACATATAAGGAAACCGCCACAGTCGGCAAAATCACCACAATCAAGCGCGAAGGCTTCGTTGACCTCGGCATAGAAGGCGGCATCCTCTGGGCGGATAAGAACATCGGCGCAACCAACGTCTATGACTACGGCGACTACTTCGCCTGGGGCGAGACCACAAAAAAAGAAACATACAATTGGTCAACCTACAAGTACGGCAACGCTTACAACCAGCTTACCAAGTACTGTAACGACTCTGAATACGGCAAAGACGGTTTTACAGACGAACTCACCGTCCTCGAATCAGCCGATGATGTGGCATACACACAAAATACCAATTGGTCTATGCCTACAACTAAAGAGTTTGCAACACTAAAAAGTAGTTGCTATTGGGTTTGGACGAATGATTACAGCGGTAAAAAAGGCTACATCGTGTATAAAAACCAAGGTAGTGAGGCTGGAGCAGTTGTTGCTTCTTCGGGTACAGCAGTTGATGGATATTCAACAGCAGACGACACCCATATCTTCCTTCCGGCCGCCGGTCGCCGCGACGAGTCTGGCCTCGGCTCCGCGGGCTCCCAGGTCTTCTACTGGTCGTCGTCGCTCAGCACGGTCCGCCAGTACTACGCGTACCGTTTGTACTTCCTCAACGGCGGTGTCTACGCACAGAACCACGACAACCGCTACTACGGTCAGTCGGTTCGCGCGGTTCGGCGCAAGTAAACGTATAGGAAATAATAATAATTTTGACTGCCGACAAATCCTATGCGTTTTTTAGGCGGTCTTTTTTTTGCAATTGTTGAAATAATGAGTTATTTTTGCATCGAAAAGATTATTGCCATAATTGTTGTTGAAAGAAATGATATATGGTAAATTATAACAAAAAAACATTGTTATGGAAAACGATTATCTTGTGCGGTTTGATTTTGCGATAAAAAAGCTTTTGCGGAACAAAGCCAACTTTGGAATCCTCGAAGGCTTTATAGAAGTGTTTTTGGGCAAGAAGTGCAAAATTCAAGAAATCCTCGAAAGCGAGAGTAACCAAGACTTTTCAGACGACAAGTTTAACCGTGTTGACATCAAGGCAAAAGACACAAATGGTGAAATCTTCATCGTTGAAGTTCAAACAACACGATATACATATTATCTCGAACGTATACTTTATGGCGTGTCTAAAGCTATAACCGAACAGATTGGCAACGGTAAGCGTTACGGCATAATAAAACAGGTGTTTTCCATCTCCATCGTTTACTATGACCTCGGCGAAGGCGACGATTATTTCTACGAGTGCAAGTCTGATTTGATAGGTGTTCACACGCATAATCCTCTCCAACTCAGCCGTCGTGAAGAACTTACCGTGGAACAAATAATGCAAATAAAAGAAGTAACAGGCAAAGACCAGAAATATACATATAAAAAAATAACTTCGGGTGATATTTTTCCTCGATATTTTCTCATACGTATCAATGCATTCCGCAAGGTTGTCGCTGATGCTATGGACGAGTGGATGGATTTTTTGAAAAACAACAGCATCAAGCCCGACACTTTAGTTCCTGGACTCGTGGAGGCGAAGGTGCAGTTGAGATATTCCAAAATGACAGCCGAGGAGCGTTTCAACTACGACCGACACATGGAGTCATTGGAGAACGAGGAGGAAGCCATTTCCGAGGCAAGGGTTGAAGGTCGAGAGGAAGGGGAAGCTAAAGGACTTATCAAAGGTCGAGCCGAGGGTCGTGCGGAAGAAAAGCTTGCCATCGCTCGCAAGATGTTCGCCAAAGGAATGTCTGTTGAGGACGTTTCCGAAATGACTGGCCTTTCCTCCGACGAAATCTCAAAAATTTAACATATACAATTTTGCCAATTTAAATATAATTGTCAATTTTGTATTACAAATAGTTAAAAATTAACTAAATAGTATAATAAAAATGGCGCAAATCTTGCGCATCGCATAAGTAATGTATTCTTAAACACCTTTGAAAATTTGTTGGTGTTCAACCATCATATCATATTATAATCCCTTGTGGATAGCAGATTATGCTCTTCACAAGGGATTATTGTTTTCACAAATTACCAAAATCACAAATAAACAAATAAATATTCAGATGACAGAAATATCTAACAAAGACGTAAACGACGTAACGACAAAAAAGAAATACGTTAGTCTCGAATTTGAAGTCATAACTAAAATATTCATTATCTATGTTTTATAATAATATTTCTGCTTTATGGTTATTAACTGGAAAAGGTTACATCTCGAATAATATTTTTAAAACTAAATAATACACAATAAAATGAAACGTAATAATATATACACACTTAAAATAAATAAAGAAACAAATAATTTTTAGTGTCCGAAAAGTATTCATTTTCGGACATCATAATATTTAACAATATAACACAACTTTAATAAAAAATGGTAATCAATAATTTAGTGTTTTAAAGTTTGAGTTAGCATAGTAAAAAAAACTATGAATAATTGCCGCGTTTACGTTTGTGTTCAAAAAAATCTTTTAAAATTTTAGCACATTCATCTTCAAGAATTCCGCCAACAATTTTTGTTTTAGGGTGGAGTAATGAAAGTTTTGGTTGTGTTGTTTTAATCGCATTTTCATAAATCGTAAACCCACGTTTTTCATCTTTTGCTCCATATACAATCTTGCCAATTTGCGACCAAGCTAACGCACCAGCACACATTGGACATGGTTCAAGTGTAACATAAAGTGTACATTCAGGAAGGTATTTCCCGCCGCAGTTAGCTGCTGCCGAGGTTAAAGCCTGCATCTCTGCATGTGCAGTTACATCGTTTAGACGTTGAGTAAGGTTGTGTGCTCTCGCAACAATCCTATCGCCATGTACCACAATTGCTCCAACGGGTATTTCATCTTCTTCCAAAGCCGCTTGAGCTTCTAAAAGTGCCGCTTTCATAAAAAATATATCGTCCATAATTTTATTTTGGTGCTTCGCCCATATCGTTTATTGCCGAATCAAGGTTGGCATCGAAGTCAAAATTGACGGGCAAAAAGTTAGTATCACTATTAATTTTCTCGAGACTATCGAGTATTGTTTTCATACTATCGTTAAATTTTTTGTACTCATCCATCGATTGTTCTATGCCATCGATAAAACTCTCTTTTATGAATATTGTTACAAATATTCCAGTTGCTAAACTCATTGCCGATAATATTGTGCCAGCAATTCCAAGCCCTATTGGTGAGTTGTTTTTCTTTGCTATTACTATTGAGGCAACGCCCAATACTACACCCACTATTCCAAGTATCAAAGGTAGTATGCCTGTGCAAGAAGTTAGAACTAAACCAACTATGCCCAACGTCAAAGCTGCTATTGCAAGTCCTTTACCAGTATAACGTGGTATAATATTTTTGTTTTCTTCCAAATTGTTTAAATCCATTATAACAAATTAAATATAAAACATTAATCCCGTTTCTTTCTACCGTCTAAAATGTAGGTTGAGGTGAAATATATTCGGGCTAATGATTAATGTAAAAAAAGTCCGCAGACATAATATTTTTATTTGGTCTACGGACTTTTAGATATTATAAAAGGTGTTTATTAAAGTTTAGCAACAATTTTATCCGCAACGATTTCTGGTTTGAAACCAAATTTTTCGTCAAGAACGCCTGCTGGTGCGCTATCACCAAAATGGCTAAGTCCTAATACGTTTTCAAGATTTGGTATTACGGTGCAGAATACGCTTGGTAAACCTGCCGTAAGACCAAATGTTTTTGCGCTTTGTGGCAAAATTTCGTTTTTGTATGCTTCGCCTTGGTTGAGGAACAATCTTGGCGAAATCATAGAAACAACGCGGATGTTTTTGCCAGTTTTTTCAGCGATAATTGGAGCAGCATCTTGTAATGTTGATACTTCGCTACCATCGGCTACAAGTACAACGTCTGGGTTGCCGGCTTTTGTTTGCGATACAACGTATGCGCCTTTGTTGAGTTTTGCTGCGCGTGCAAGTTGTGATGCATTGTCGCCTTGTGGAAGTGTCTTTATATTTTGACGGCTCATTATCAAAACTGTTGGACATTCTTTATTGTTCAAAGCAGTGCGGTATGCCTCTATAGTTTCGTATCCATCAGCAGGACGAAGTACAAGTGTAGATTGTTTACCAGCATGATTGTCAAGTTGTTCCATCAAACGTATTTGTGCTTCATGCTCGATTGGTTGATGGGTAGGTCCGTCTTCGCCTACACGGAACGAGTCGTGTGTGTAGAGGAATAATGCAGGGGTGCGCATAAGGGCTGCAACACGTATAACGGGTTTCATGTAATCTGAGAAAACAAAGAATGTTCCGCACAATGGTCTAACGCCACCGTGAAGTGCCATACCAACACACAAAGCTGCCATTGAAAGTTCTGCTACACCTGCTTGTAAAAACGAACCAGTGAAATCGCCTTTGGTGAAAGCTTTGGTTTTTGCAAGGAAACCGTCTGTTTTGTCTGAGTTTGAAAGGTCGGCTGATGCAACAACGAGATTTTCATATTTTCCGTAAAGTGCGCCAAGAACTTTGCCCGATGCACCGCGTGTTGCTGTTGGTTTTTCAAAATCGAGTTCCGACAAAGCAGGTACTTCAAAATCGTCGTTAAGATATTGTTGAAGTTTTTTAGCTAATTCTGGATTTTCTGATGCCCATTTTGCATCTTCTGCTTTGCGTTGTTTTGCAATTTGAGATTTTTCTGCGAGTTTTTTAGCATAATATTCTTTAACTTCGGGGAAAATTTCAAATGGGTTTTCGGGATTTCCACCTAAGTGAGCAACGGTTTTGTTGAAGTCGGCTCCTGATGCTCCAACGGGTTGTCCGTGAATACAAGTACGGTCGTCAAAAGGTTCTCCGTTTGCGTCAACAATACCTTTACCCATCAAAGTTTTGCCGATGATGAGGGTTGGTGCTTCTGTTTCATTTTGTGCATTTTTCAAGGCATGGCGTATGGCTTCTGGGTCGTTACCGTTGATTGTTACAACTTTCCAACCCCATGCTTTGTATTTGTCGCCTGTGTCTTCGTCGGTTACTGCGCCACAACGTGTAGAAAGTTGTACGCTATTGGCATCGTAAAACATTATAAGGTTTTTGAGTCCAAGGTATCCAGCTATACGTCCTGCACCTTGCGAAATTTCTTCTTGTATGCCACCGTCAGAGATATAAACGTAGGTTTTATGGTTTATTCTTTTTCCAAAACGTGCTGCGAGAAATTCTTCTGCAATGGCTGCACCTATTCCGAGAGCGTGTCCCACACCAAGTGGACCGGAAGTATTTTCTATACCTCTATTGAGGTCGCGTTCTGGGTGTCCGGGTGTTACGCTGCCCCATTGACGAAAGTTTTTTATGTCTTCAAGACTGAATTTGTTGCAGAGTGTTAATATGGAGTAAAGCATTGGCGACATGTGACCGGGGTCAAGGAAAAATCTGTCGCGGTTGTCCCAATTGGGATCTTCTGGGTCAAAATTTAAAAATTCCGAGAATAGTACGTGTACAAAGTCCGCTCCACCCATAGCTCCACCAGGGTGTCCTGATTTTGCTTTTTCCACCATTGATGCGGCCAATAACCTAATGTTGTTGCCTGCTTTGATGTCTATTTGTTTTTGTTCCATCTGTTTTGAATGTTATTTTTGTTTAATTTATTATAAAATTACTTTTTCATTTCTAAATGGTTGAATTAAGTATGTCGTCGTTTGGTATAAGATAATTTTTCAACTCTTCTGTTATTTGTTTGGCATTAAAAGGCTTTTCTATGTAACCATTGCATCCTGATTCGGCAAATTCACGCTTGTCGGATGCTGAAAAATATTGAAGTTGTGCCAACACTGGCATTGATGGATTTATCCGTTTTATAAGTTTTACGGCTTCGATACCGCTTGTTATTGGCAGTTTGAGATTTGTTATTATTAGCGAAATATTTACGTTGGCTCTAAATAGTTCGTAAAGTTCTTTGCCGTTTTTGGCGCGAATTGTTTTTAACCCAGTTTCGTTAAATATTTCGTTTGCAAGTATATACGAAACATCGTCGTCTTCGCCAAGAAGTATGGTTTTGCCTTCAAATATTTTGTGATTGTCTAATTTGGCTGTTTTTTGTACTTTTGGTAGTGAGAAGTAAAAAATACTTCCTTTGCCAGGTGTACTATCAAACCAAATTTCGCCACCAAGTAGAGTTACATATTCTTTTGCTAATGCAAGCCCCAAACCTGTTCCTTGGTGTTTCGACTTGCCGTCGGTTTCGCCCTGAACAAATGGGTCAAATATGGTTTGAAATATTTTGGGAGAAATGCCTACTCCACTATCTTTTACATAAAACACAGCTCCTTCATGCGATTCTGATACTCCTATTTCTACACTACCTTGGGTTGTAAATTTTATGGCATTGTTTACAAGATTGTCGAGAATATGCTCTGTAAGCGTTGAGTCTGTATATAATGAAAAATCGCTATCTAACTGACATTTAGAACTTAGTGATATGTTTTTTTGCTGTGCCATCTTAGTGTTGCGTGTCAAAACATTGTCAACTACTTCTTTTATATTACAATTAGTTGGTTTGGCTGTTGTTTCTCCTGTTTCTATTAGTGAAAAATTTATTATGTTGTTTATCAGCGACAAAAGTTTATAGGCGTTTTCTTTAATATACGTTACAAATTCTTTGTTGGTTTTATTATCGTCTGTTTGGGTATTTTCTAATAATTCTGCAAACCCGATTATCGCATTCATCGGTGTGCGAATTTCGTGGCTTATGTTGGCAAGAAATTCCGACTTAACTCTTTCTGCGGATTCTGCTTTTTCTTTTGCCTCCTTATATTTTAATAAAGATTCTTTTAATACTTGATTGAGGTTTTGAAGTTTTTCGTTTGCTTTTTTAAGGCTTATGGTGCGCTCTTGTATCTTGTCTTCCAAGTCGTTGTTGTTTTGCAACAATTCTTTGTGTAGCCTACCTATTGTCAAATGAGTTTTTACTCGTGCCAATAGTTCTTCACTTTGTACTGGTTTGGTTATGTAGTCTATAGCACCTGTTTTAAACGCCTTTATTTTGTCAAACGAACTATTTAATGCCGACAAAAAAATAACTGGTATATCTTTGGTTTTTTGGTTGGCTTTCAACTGACTACAAATCATATATCCATCTATGTCTGGTAGCATTATATCCAAAAGTATCAAATCTGGACGGTATTCTGCCGTTTTTGCAAGTGCTTGTGTACCATTTTCTGCCACTAAGGCACGGTAGCCGTTATCTTCGAGTATAAATTGTATAAATTGCACTATGCTGGGCGTGTCGTCCACCACGAGAATTGTTTGCTTTATGTTTTGATTTGCCGACATTATGATGTTTTCGGTATTTTATACTTTATTTATATGCCAAAGGTATGTATTTTTTTTTATTAACCAAAAAAACAATGTTTTTTTTTGAAAAATGCCTTATAATTTGGGTTATTGAAACATAATTTATATGGCATACTATTGTTTTATTGATGTTGATAACCAAAAAATTATAAAAAAGTTTCAAAAAAAATGTAGTTTTAGTGTTAAAAAATGTTTTATAATAAAAAAAACTATTTAAATTTGCCCCTTGAAAATTTAAGAACAAAATACTACTCTAAGGTATAAAATTTAAATATTGTTATGAAAAGAGCAATGGTTTTTTCCGCTGCGTTGTTGGTAGTTCCAATGTTGGGCTTTGCACAGCAAGCGTATGATGCACAAGAGGATACTTCATTTACAGGCCACACGGTAAAGATTATGAATTTTGTGGCGGCCGACTTTTATAAACAAAACGACGGGTCAGGGCAGAATTTCTGCTATTCGTCATTTGAGGGGTTTAAAAACATCTCGATGCTCTACTCCGCAACCAAAAAAGGTTCTGAACAAAATTTTGCTAAGGCATTTGATATCAAATATGATGTCAATACCTATAAAAATCTTTATGGCAAATATAATACCGATATTGAAAATAGATTAAAAGAATCTGGTTCATACGCTTCGCAATCTATGTTTTGGATTCACGATTATTTTGGTCTTAACACTTTTTATGAACGAAATTTTTCTTCTAATTTTGGTAATGTTGTACTTAGAAATTCGGAATATATTGTTGGTAGAAAATTAAAGACCGATAGTCTTCAGATTTCCGTAAATAATGTTATCAGCGATTTTGATTATCCAGATAATTTTGAGAGCGTTTTGTCTGATACCAATTCTGTTATGCTAACAGGTATTAGTGCTTTTAATGGAAAATTTAAATATTCGTTTAGCGAAAAATACGATGCACCTTTTTATCTTGGTTCTTTGTTTGATAAAACCGAAGATGTTACTTATGTTTGTCACACCGACTCGTTCCGTTGCGCACAAAGTACTCACATGGATGTTGTAGAAATTCCTTATACTGCTGATGGTTTATCATTGTTGATGATACGTCCTAATTCGGTAGAATTTACCAAATATATGGCTGATGAAGTTAACGTTGATAACATATTATTTTGGATAAGCAGTGCCACTAACCGCAAAGTACAAGTTGCATTGCCAACAATATCACTTAGTTCGTGTAACTTGCTTACAGACAAAATTCGTGAACTTGTTCCTATTTTGTTTGTACATCGTGGAGCTGACCTTACAAGGCTTGTTCGCACATGTTCTTATATGACTGATATTGCTGTATTTAGTCAGTTTTCGATGGGCGAAAGTGCAAAAACAGCTTCTGTTGTAAGCCATGGTAAAGACAATGTTCCAGCGGTGGCAGATCAAATTCCTGTGTTGGCTTTCAATCGTCCTTTTGCTTTTGTTCTTTTTGATAAGAATAGCGGTGCGATACTTAATATAGGAAAAGTAGCCAATCCTTTGCAAAGCCGTCAGTCGAAATAATTAGATTTCTGCTAACAACTTGGTAATGAATTGTATAACTGCGGAAATTACAGATTTATTATTGAAAAATCTGTATTTGCCGCAGTTAAAGTAAAAACTAATTTGGCGTAATACTAAAAAAATAAATGGGTTCGGAAACTATAAAACGATCTTTTTCGCAAAGGCTCAAAGACTTTTTGGGATTTCTAAAATCTCCATGGTTTCTCAAACGCCTTATTATATATGTAGCTATCATTATTTTGTCGGTGGTATCTGTTTTTTTGTGGCTAAAATTCTATACACGCCATGGACAGCAGATTAATGTTCCAGAACTTCGCACCATGGACGAACAAACTGTGGCTAAAATATGCGAGAGTAGGGGGCTTAGATACGAAATTATTGATTCTGTATATACTTCTACCGCTAAGCCAGGGGCTGTTGTTGAACAAAATCCACCAGCCAATTTTAAGGTGAAGAAAGATCGTATTATATTTTTGACTATAAAGGCGTACACTGCCGAAAAAACTCTTATGCCAGCTCTTGTTGGCGTACACATTGTTCAAGCACGTGCCGACCTCGAAACTGCTGGTCTTGGTATTGGTAGGCTTTCGTATAGAAGTGATATTGCTAAGGATAATGTTTTGGAACAACGGCTCGGTGGAAAAATAATAGCACCAGGCACTTCTATCGACAAAGGGTCAAGGATAGATCTTGTGCTTGGCACAGGCGAAGGCGATGACAATGCTAAAACATCAGTGCCTGATTTGTTGGGGCTTGGCTTAGAGTCTGCTGGGTTGATGGCTGCTGGTAGTTCGCTAAATATTGGTGTTGCGTTGTTTGACGAAACTGTAGTTACTGCAGAAGATAGTCTTAAAGCAGTGGTTTATAAGCAAAGTCCACGTGTAGGTAGGGCTGTAAATGCAGGAACGGAAATTGACGTTTGGCTTACTACTGATCTAGATAAGGTTGAGGCAGAAGAAAATGCTGTTCAGCCATCTGATGAATTTAATGAATAAAAATGGTTGCCTATTAGCAAAACATAATGTGATGTTTTGTCGAAATTTTTTAGCGGTGTTGTGGTTTGCGGTTGCGTTTAATGCTGCTGCCGCTTTTTCAATGCCGTCTGATACCTTGGAACTTCCTTTTTTTGATGATTTTTCTTATAACAATTCTTGTCTAGATACGGCTCTTTGGGTTAATAAAGGGGTAACTATTTCTAATACATTACCATACAATCCTCCAAGTATTGGAGCTGCTGTTTTTGATGCGTTGGATAGCCTTGGAAATTTTTATTCTTCAGCTAATTATGGAGTAGTTTCGCAAGGAGATACTCTTTGTTCTAAATCTATTAATCTCGATTACGAAGGGGACAATTCTATTTGGCTAACTTTTTTTTATCAACCTGCTGGCTTGGGTGATGCTCCCGAACAAAATGACTCTCTTGTTTTGGATTTTTATTCACCTATTACAGAACAATGGATAACAATGAAAAGTTACGCAGGTTCAAAACGCACCGAGTTTATTCAAGAAAAGATAAATATCACCGACAGAATTTTTTTGCAAAATGGATTTAGATTTCGTTTTAGAAATTATTTTAGCCTTGGATCTTCTCTGTCGCCAGATATTGTTGGTAATTGTGATTTTTGGTTGATTGATTATGTAAAATTAGACCGCAATCGTAGTGATGCAGATACTGTTTATGCCGATGTTGCTATAAAAACGCCTATTTCTTTTAAATACGGTAATTATTTTTCTGTACCATGGCTTCATTATTCTGCCAATCCTCAAAAACTTAATTTGAATTATTATTTTGAGTTTAGGAATAATGATATTTATAGTAGGCATCTCGATTCGATAAATCTTTATTTAAGCAATTCAGAAATAAAGCAATTTTCACTTGGTTCGTTCAATTTGCCCGAATCTTATGATGTTGTTAATGAAAACTTCAATTTTGACTTTGTTTTAGAAGGAAATGCAGTATCTTCTTTTTATAATGCACAGTTAAAACTTGTAACCAATCAGACTGATGAAGATTTTGCGGGCAACAATGTTTATGATTTTAGTATTGATTTTTCAGATTGTTATGCCTACGATGATGGTACAGCAGAGGCTGGCTATGGAATTTATGGAGAAGGAACAGCATCTGCTTGTGTTGCGGTTAAATTTGTTACACTTATGCCTGATAATATTAACGGAGTTTATATGTGGTTTAACAAAACATTTAATGATGCGCAGGCTTCGTATTTTAACATTAGGGTATGGGATTGTAAAAATGGGTTGCCTGGAAATGTTATTTATGCCCAGGATGATGTAGAAACCCCAAAAGATAATACAGAAAATTTTGTCTATTTTCCATTCAATCAGCTTATTGCAGTGTCTGATACTTTTTTTGTCGGCTGGCAAAAGTCGCAATCGGCTATACTTAACGTAGGATTCGATAAAAATACAATGTCGATTAACCCAAAATATGTAAACATTGATGGAACGTGGAAAACATCGTCGGAAAATGGGCAGATAATGATTCGTCCTACTTTTAGAGAGTTGAGTACGGCGATTGAAGATTTTGTTTCTGAAAATAATAATTTTGATAATGAAAATGTTGTTACGCTTTATCCTAACCCAGCAAAAAATTATTTTAATATAAAAATTGATAATTTTAATGGCTTTTTTAGTAAAAAAGTTTATATTTATAGCGTCGACGGAAAATTAAAATTGATAAAAGATTTGGAAAATTTACAAACAGTTATCAATCTTGAAAATTTTAGAAGTGGAATTTATATCGTAAAAATTCCAGCATTAAGTTTCGTCGGGAAAATTATTGTATTGTAAATTAATTTGAAAAATGGCGGATTTCGACGAAGAAATAATTGATGATGAAATTAACGAATTAGACGATTGTATCAAACCTGCTGTGTCAGAAAGGTTTAGAATAATTGTTGATAATGGCCAAGAATTGACTCGAGTTGATAAATATTTAGACACAAAACTTTCTGGAGTATCGCGCAACAAAATTCAAGAGGCCGCAAAAGGCGGTTGTGTTTTTGTTAATGATGTTGCTGTAAAACCAAACTATCGTGTAAAACCTGGCGATGAAGTGGTTGTAAAACTACCTGGTGAGCCAAAAGATTACTCCATTGTGCCACAAGATATTCCGCTTAATATTCTTTATGAAGACGAGTGTCTTGTTGTTGTAAACAAGCCTGCTGGTATGGTGGTTCATCCTGCACATGGTAATTATACTGGAACATTGGTCAATGCGTTGGCTTTTCACATAGGAGAAAGTTCTCCTTTTGAAAAGGACGATATTAGACCAGGACTTGTTCATCGTATCGACAAAAATACGTCGGGAATTTTGGTTATTGCCAAAGATGAAGTTTCTAAGGCTCATTTGGCTAAGCAATTTTTTGATCATAGCGTTAATCGTCGCTATCAAACATTGGTTTGGGGCGATTTTGATGAAAACGAAGGTACAATAGAGGGAAATATTGGACGAAATCCAAAGGATAGAAAAAGCATGTGCGTTTTTCTTGACGGTGAGTATGGAAAGCCTGCTATTACGCACTATCGAGTGTTGGAGAGGTTTGGATATGTTACTCTTGTGGAGTGTAAACTTGAAACTGGACGTACTCACCAAATACGCGTTCACATGAAACTAAAAAATCATCCAGTTTTTAATGATGAAGTTTATGGTGGTAATAAGATTTTACGAGGAACAACTTTTTCTAAATATCGTAAATTTGTAGAAAATTGTTTCGCTATTATGCCGCGTCAAGCTTTACACGCTAAGACATTGGAGTTTATACACCCAAAAACGGGTAAAGTAATGAGTTTTAATTCGGAATTGCCAGACGATTTTGCTGCTGTACTCGAAAAATGGAGAGTGTATGCCAAAGCAGGTAGGCTTTTTGTCGAATCGGAAGATAACATTGATTAGTGCTTGGTATAATTTTTGATTGTTAAAATATTTTAAAAATTATATAATTTTTTTTGAAAAAACACGTTGGTTATGTAGTAAAACATGTTTTTTTGTTAAACAAAAGTAGATTATGAACCGGAATATTATGCGCAGAGATATTTTGATTTTTTTGTTAGTAACTATTTTTTCCATTGACGGTTTTGCACAAAAAGCTCGTTTGGGTATAAACATGGGACCAAATTTTTGTAATCTTGTTGGTCGCGACAAAATTGACGATAGTAAGCCCCGTATTGGGTTTTACGGTGGGTTAAATGTTGATATACCGTTGGCTTACGATGCGTTTTTGCAAATAGGCGCATATTATTCTCAACAAGGTGTAAAAGTAGAAACCGACGAGTTTGTAAACAATGATTCGCTTAATACAAGTCATTATATTTATTCCGAATATAAATATGTTGATTATCTGCATATTCCAATTTTTTGGAAACAGACTTTTGGTGATGTTTATACCAAGGTAGGTCCGTATGCAGCAATGCCGATACGTACAAAATCTGAATACAAAAAAAAGTGGGAGAATCGCGACACTATCATTGTTCATACCGACACGTTAAAAGCTTTTATAAACAATCTTCGTCGTTACGATGTGGGTGCTGCTTTTGCAGTTGGTTTTCAAACATCAATTTCCAGAGGGTTGGATTTGTTTTTTGATGCAAGTTATCGTATTGGATTTTTCTCGGTGGAGCAAACAAGCGAAACTTCAAAAAAAATTATTCGCAATCAATGTTTCTGCGTATCGGCAGGCGTATATTTTGTACAGAGAAGAGGTTCGAGAACTTACAGACACCATTAAAAAATGCGTGATTTATTCAAAGCGGTTTTAAAAATAGCGTTGCTTTTGTTGTTTTTGGGCATAAGCAATGTTAAAGCGCAAGTTTTCGGTATTAAAGGAGGTGCAGTTTTTGGCTCTATACATACCAAAGAAATGGATGTCAAGTCGCCAATGATTAATTATTATTACGAACTATATTATAATCAGCGACTTATAAAATTTCGCTATGCTTGTGTCGGGCTTGGCTATATAGGGCATGGTGCAACTCTTTCTGGTATTGATGAGGGTGCTTCGGAAAGTTATTACGAAATAAAAACGCGATTTAACTTTGTAACTATGCCTATAAAATTTAAGTATTCGTTTGAACATCGCAAACGCCCACGTCCATACGGTTATGTTGGTGTAATGCCTGCTGTAATGTTTAGCGAAGTGCGTGATTATTACATAGAAACTGTAACAGATATTTATCGACAGATGTCCACTATTTATCAGTGGACACCACAGCGGTTTAATATTTTTGGAATGTTTGGTGGAGGGTGTTATTACAAACATTTTACTGCTGATGTTACATTAAACATAAGTGCTTTACGAGCATACAAAGAGAATGAAGCACCAATTTCTTTTTTTTCGGGAGCTATTCTAACAATTGGTTATCAGGTTTCGCGAGCAACTAACAAAATGTGGTAGGTATGTTGAGAAAATTATTTTTTATATTGTTTTTTTGTGTACAGACAGCATGCGTTTTTGCACAAGCAAATTTTCAAACACGACCAACCGCTTGTACTATTCCTAAAAAAACTTTTGAATTTTCTGTATTTTCGCCTACTCGATATGGTGTTGGAGAAAAAACTGAGGTTTTTTCATCGTTACTTATAGATTGGAAACTTCCAAATGTAGGTATTAAGCATCTTTGGTTTGTAAAAAAAGCAAAAAAAGAAAGTGGTTTTTTCCGTAGTCGCGATATTTATTTTGGTACTGTTCATAATTTTGATTATCCGACTATGTTTTTTGAAACTGTTCAAGACAAAAAACCAAAATATATCAGCGACACTGCAAAAGTACGTACCGTTGTTACTATGCGAAATGAGTTAAGGGCGACAATTATGCTTAAAAAACGTACATCGTGCGACCCTGCAAATTTTTTGTTTACACTTCGAGCAGGAGTAAAAAACTCGTTTGGCAGTAAGGATTATACTATGCAGCCAGTGGATAAGGCTATTTGGTATCGCGAAACTGTAGCTTGTCTTGATACTGTGGTTTGGTTTGTTGGTGCAGATTTAGATTTACATTTTTCAGATAGGCTAAATATTTTGATTGATGCCGATTTCCATTCTGTGGATTGGAATGTAAAAGATTGGGCTGGTGAACATAAAGTATTTTTTTATGGCTATTGTGGACGTAACAGAAGAATAATGTTGGAAGGCGGTTTAAAAGTTGCTTATGGTACTGTTTTCGGTAATATGAAAACTATTGCTTTGCCAATGATTGATGTTTCGTATTTCTTTAAACCCAAAAAGAGTAGGGAAGAGGGGCTTTTTGGTAGCGATTTGAGGTAATTTTTTGTTGTAAAGTTATTTCTTAATTTCAATATAAAATACAACACATATTTGAATAAGCGTTTGAAATTTTTTTTCTAATTTTTTTATGTTTTAAAAACTTTTCTGTTATTTTTGGCTTGTAAAAACTAAAAATATTGAAATATGAAATTAGCAGAAGCATTGCAAGAACGGGCTGATTTAAATAAAAAAATTGCACAGCTTGGCAGTCGTCTCCAAAACAACGCGTTGGTTCAAGAAGGAGAAAAGCCAGCAGAAAATCCTGAGTCTTTGTTAAAAGAACTTGACGATGCTGTCAATAGGTTAAAATATATAGTTGCAAGAATTAATATTTCTAATTCTGAAGTTAAAGTTGAAGGTAAATCGCTTACCGAACTTATTGCAGAAAAGGATTGTCTTGTTCAACAAGCGTCGATTTTAAGAAATCTTGTAGATTGTGCAAGTCGCACGGCAACAAGGGCATCTCGTTCGGAAATTAAAATTTTAAGTGCTGTTAAAGTTAAAGATATTCAGACTAAAATTGACGAATATTCAAAACAAATTCGTATGTTAAATAATCTTTTACAACAAACCAATTGGAGTGTTGACTTAATAGAATAAAAAATATGAGTTTTTAGGGCGAATGTCAACTCTGCAAAGGAGTTATACTTTGCGCGATTTGTAATGCAAATCATAGTGAACTTCGAAGAGGAGCGAGAGGTTAAATTTTATTTTTATGCTCAAACAACTTATAAACGCATAAATCACATATCATTTTTAGCACCAGATATTGACTAAAAACTGGCGGTCTTGGTTTTGCCAAGGCCGTTTTTGTGTTAATGGCATATTGAGTAAGGATTGTTGTTTAGTTTAATTCTAAAATACCATCGGGGATTGTTATAGTTAATTTTTTATTTTCCTCGTCTTGGTTTTTTATTTCTATTGCGGCAAGAGGTATTAGGATTTCTTGTTTTTGAGAATTTTCAATTTCTATTATTGGATTGCCAGGAATGGGGTTAAAATCTATTATTTTGCCAATTATGTTTCCTGTTGCGTGGTCTATAGCTATGTAACCTATAAATTCAAAATTATCGTTGTAGTCTTCGTTTTGGTTGTCGTAAACTATTAAATGTTCTTTTAAAACGTATAAATCTTTGTTAATTAAGTCTTTTGCATCTTCAACAGAATTGACTGTATCGAATTTTACTACAACTCCTTTTTTGTTTTCAAAAGTTTGGGTTTGATCGAAAAAAAACGGAATCAAACACCCGTCTATTTCAACGAGTGCTGGTTCCGTAATGTCGATGTCGTAATTTTGAGCGGCAAATTCTATGGTTACACCGCCTTTTGTACCGTCAATACCAGTGATTTTGGCAGCACGAACTAAATTTTTCTTGTCGAAATATTTATTCGGCTTTTGGTTCATCGGCTGGTGCGGCTTGTTCTTCAGATGCGGCTTGAGCTTTTGCTGCTTCGGCTGCTTCTGCTTTTTTCTTGGCTTGTTCTGCCAATTTGCTTTCTTTTACTTTTGTTTCGGCTTCAAGGCGTTTTGCAGCTGCAGTTTTTTTGTTGTTGTCTGCTGCAGTTTTTTGTGCGTTTAGTTTCGCTTCTTTTTCGTTTTTCCAAGCTTCAAATTTTGTTTCAGCTTGTTCTAACGTCAACGCGCCTTTCTTTACACCGCGGAGAAGGTGGTCTTTTAACAACACGCCTTTGGTTGAAAGCAAGTTTCTGCAAGTATCGGTAGGTTGCGCGCCTGTTTGAATCCAATAAACTGCACGGTCAAAATTGATGTCAATTTTAGCCGGATTGGTGTTGGGATCGTAGGTTCCCAATTTTTCTATGAATCGGCCATCACGTGGCGCTCTGCTGTCGGCAATCACTATCGCGTAGTGTGCGTAGCGTTTTTTACCTTGTCTTGCTAATCTAATTTTAACAGGCATAATTTTTTATTTATTTGTTTATTTTTTGTCGTTGCAAAATTATATATATTATTTTGTATTTGCAAATATTTTTAACGCTGCAGACGCAATTTTTATTTGTATTGGTGTAGTTCCCAATAATTCTCCGTCTGCTTCTACTATGTGTTGATGTTTTGCAAGTGATTCTATGTTGCAGTTAATTATGCGTTTGTAGAGAAATTCGTTTATCATTATGGGTTTTGCATCGCGCATTTTTTTTATTAATGGTATAAAGCGCGCAGTGTTCATTTTTTTTACAATTAATAGTTCAAGTCTGGAGTCAAATGGGTTGGAATATGGTGAGATACCAAATCCGCCGCCAAAATATTTTCCGTTGCCGATGCATATTTCGGTGGATAATCCTTTAAATTCAAAATCTTTGCTTGTAACTATTACATTTACTGCTTTTTGTGTAAAAAAAGATGCAATTGCCGCTTGTGAGTATGCTATTGTTCCGTTGTATATTTTTTTACGGTTTGCGATGCGGTTTATTGCTTGTGCGCCTATTCCGAGGTCTGCCATGTTGATGAAATATCTTTTTGCAGTGTTGCCAGAAAAATTTTGGTAAGTAATTTCAGCAGTGTCCATTATCTGCCATTGGTTGGAAACTATTTTTTGTTTTATTTTGTCTAAGTTGTTGCCAAGATTTATCGAACGTGCCAAGTCGTTGCCTGTGCCAGCGGTGTATGGTGCTATGGCAGGCAACTTTGATATTTCCATGTTTGTTTGTAATATTCCATTGGCTATTTCGTGTATTGTGCCATCGCCACCAGCCGCTATTATTGTTTCTGTGCCGTTTATTGTTGCATTTTTTGCTATTTGAAATGCTTGTCCTTTTTGGGTAATTAGACAAGTTGGTGAAAATTCTGCAAATTTTTGTTCTATTTCTGTTTTTATTTTTTCTGCATTGCGGTTTTTCCCGTTAATTATGGCAACTATTTTCATAATCGATAAAATTTTTTAGCGAAATTTTTCCGTTATCTAATTCTGCGTAAGGACAATTTTTGAACCAAACGCCAGTGTTTATGTATGTTGTTTTTGGTGTTAATGGAAAAAATGCTTGGCAATGTCGATGTCCGAAAATAAAATAGTCGGGTGTTGTTGTTTTGAGTTTTTCTCTGCAATACTGTACAAGCCATTCTTGTTCGCCTAAAAATTGGGGGTCGCGATTGTAGGCATCGCGCGAGAGCGACCATTTTTTTCCGAGCCATATTGCAAAGTCGGGATGGAGTAGTTTTGAAAAAAAGAATTGAGCTATTTTGTTGGTGAAGATTTTTTTTAATATTTTGTATTTATAATCTTTTGGTCCAAGCCCATCTCCGTGTCCAAGAAATATTTTTGTTTGTTGAATAACTATTTCCATTGGATTTTGGATTATTTTTATGCCTATTTCAGTTTCTAAGTAGCTATAAGCCCAAAGATCATGGTTGCCAGTAAAAAAATATATTTCGATGCCGTAGTCTTTTAATTCGGCTAATTTGCCTAAGAAACGTACAAAACCCTTTGGTATTACGTTGTTCCACTCATACCAAAAGTCGAAAATATCGCCAAGGAGAAATATTTTTTCGGCTGTTGGTTTTATAAAATCGAGCCATTGAATTATTTTTTTTTCTCTTTCGCGCGATTTTTGTGTGTCTGGCGCACCGAGATGAAAGTCGGAAACGAAATATACTTTTTTCATTATTTGCGTTTGCAAATCATACTTAAATCTGCCAATGCTATGGCTGTTGCTGCTTCTATTATTGGTGGTACACGAAGTGCAATACAGAGGTCGTGTCGACCTTGTATTATAAGTTCTTCAACGTTTTTAGTTTCAAAATTGTATGTTTTTTGGGGTAGCGAAATGCTTGGTGTTGGTTTTACTGCTACTCTAAAAACTATATCGTTGCCGTTGGAAATGCCACCGTTAATGCCACCAGCATTGTTTGTGCGTGTTATACCATTGGCGTTTAGTATATCGTCGTTGTTTTGGCTACCTGTGAGCTTGGCTACTGCAAAGCCTGCTCCAAATTCAATTCCTTTTATTGCAGGAATTGAAAAAACTGCTGCTGAGATTTGGCTTTCAACACTCATGAAAAATGGTTCACCCAAACCTGTTGGCACTCCTTTTACAACACATTCTATTATTCCTCCAATAGAATCTTTGGTTTCTATGGCGTGGTTTATGGCAGATTCTATGTCGGTAGAGCCGCCTATTTCTAATATTTTAGCGTTGATTTCTATGTCTTTAAGTATTTTTTTTGCAACAACTCCTGCTGCTACGAGTCCGAGTGTAACCCTTCCAGAGAAATGCCCACCGCCAGTGTAGTCGTTGTAACCGTTGTATTTTATTCGTGCGGCATAGTCGGCATGTCCAGGACGTGGATGGTTGAAAAGTTGAGAGTAGTCTTTACTTTTTGTATTGTTGTTTTTAAAAAGTATGGTTATTGGTGCGCCTGTGGTTTTGCCGTTGAAGATGCCGCTAATTATTTCTGGTAAGTCATCTTCTTTGCGAGGTGTTGTGCCTTTTGCTCCTGATTTTCTGCGAGCAAGGTCGGCTACAAAATCTTCTT
The DNA here is from genome assembly GCA_937877455.1 of uncultured Bacteroidales bacterium. Taxonomy (GTDB): domain Bacteria; phylum Bacteroidota; class Bacteroidia; order Bacteroidales; family UBA3824; genus UBA3824. Next base: position 19,129 of record CALFIU010000020.1, on the reverse strand, counting down.
CGGTTAGTGGTATGCCAGCAGGGCTACCATCTATACATACGCCGAGTGCTTTGCCGTGGCTCTCTCCAAAAATTTCTACTTTGAATATATTGCCAAATGTGTTCATTTTTTTTTATATGGTTTGAATTTGTTAATATGTGGTTATTTAGGTGCTTTAAAATATAGAAATATACCTATTATGGAATACAATATGTTAGGAATCCATACTGCGAGTAGCGGTGGAAGAGAACTTCCTATTGCAAATTGGGTAAATATCTGCATAAAAAGTATATAACTAAAACTTAGACCGAGCCCCACGCCAAGGTTTATGCCAATTCCTCCGCGAACTTTTTTGCTTGATAGCGTTACGCCTATTATTGTTAGTATAAAACATGCAAATGGAAATGCTATACGCTTGTAACTTTCTACTTCAAAGGCTTCGATGTTTTCGCTGCCGCGTCTGCGTTGTTCGGCTATGTATTCTGTAAGTTCTTCGCTGTTAAGGGTTTCTATTGCGTTGAGCCTTTGGTTAAAGTCGGTTGGGAGAATGGCCAAAACGGTGTCCATTTTTTTGCCAGATACTACGCTGTCGCCATCTTCGGTGTTGTAACGGATATAGTAATTATTTATCTCCCATTTTTGTTTGGTAGAATCCCAACGGATATAATCGCTCATGAGTTTTTCTTTGAGTTTTTTGTCGTCAAATTTTTCCCATGAGAATTTATAACCAATGTTTGATGTTGTTACGTAGTTTTGCATATAGACAAATGTGTTAGTGTCTATCTGCCGGTGGATGTTTCTGCTGTCGTTGTAATACGTCCCCTTGATGTATTTGTTTTCAAATTTAAGTCTTACTTCAGTGGCTGGCGGAATTACATAGGCACTTAAAAAATATGACAACAATGCTAAAACTGCTGCTGCTTCGAGATATGGCACAAGCAATCGTCTAAAACTTATTCCTGCGCTAAGTATGGCGATAATTTCGCTGTTGCCAGCAAGTTTGGAAGTAAAGAATATCACGGAAATAAATATGAACAAAAACATAAACATATTGGCGTAATACGGCGCAAAATTTACGTAATAATCCATAATTATTTCGTTTACTGGAGCTTTCTTTTCCATAAAATCGTCCAACTTTTCTTGTATGTCAAACACTATAATTATGGAAATAAGTAGCACAAGCGAATAGAAAAATGTGCCTAAAAATTTTTTTATTATGTATCGGTCTAATTTTGTAAACATTTGGGTTATTTCATAAATTAGGATTTAAATTCTTTCCGACATTTTTTTTACGGCTCCGTCTTTCCAACTTGCAAATGTGCCGTCAACTATTCTTCTGCGTATTTCTTTTACGAGGTTGAGGTAGAATGCGAGGTTGTGTATGCTTGCTATTTGTGCAGCAAGTCTTTCGCCCGATACCAATAAATGACGTAAGTATGCTTTTGAATAATATTTGTCAACAAAAGAAGTGCCTTCTGGGTCTAATGGTGAAAAATCGTTTTCCCATTTTTTGTTTTTTATATTTATTGTGCCTTGGCTTGTGAATAGCATTCCGTTGCGACCATTTCGCGTTGGCATTACGCAGTCGAACATGTCTATTCCTCGTGCAACGCCTTCAATTATGTTTGCTGGTGTACCAACGCCCATGAGGTAACGGGGTTTGTCTTTTGGTAGTATGTTGTTTACCACTTCTATCATTTCGTACATCATTTCGGTAGGCTCTCCAACCGACAATCCGCCAATGGCATTACCTGCCATATCTTGTGAGGCTATAAACTCTGCCGATTTTATGCGTAAATCTTTGTAAACGCTACCCTGAACTATTGGAAAATATGCTTGTGAGTGTCCATATAGTGGTTCGGTTTCTTTAAAACGTTTTACGCCACGTGCCAACCATTTGTGTGTTATTTCAAGCGATTTGGATGCGTAGTCGTATGTGCAAGGGTAGGGTGTACATTCGTCAAGAGCCATCATAAAGTCGCTACCGATAATTCTTTCGGTTTCTACAACGTTTTCGGGTGTAAAGATATGTTTGCTACCATCTATATGACTGCGAAATGTTACACCTTCGTCGGTGATTTTGCGGTTTTCTGCCAACGAAAATACTTGAAAACCACCACTATCGGTTAGTATAGCGCGATTCCAATTTATAAATTTGTGTAATCCGCCAGCTTGGTTTATTATGTTTGTTCCTGGTCGGAGATAAAGATGATATGTGTTGCCGAGTATAATTTTGGCATCAATATCTTGGCTTAGTTCGGTTTGGTGAACGCCTTTTACCGAACCAACCGTGCCTACGGGCATAAAGATTGGTGTTTCTATTTGCCCATGGTCGGTGGTTATAATGCCAGTACGTGCCTGTGTTGATGTATCGTTGCAAGTTATTTTAAATTCCATTGTCTATTTTTGTGGCAAAGGTAAAAAATGAATTTGAGAATTTAAAATTTGCTGTTGATGTTTCTCTATAATTTAACTCGTCAATTTAATTTGTTGTAACGTACGTCAATTTCATTTGAACTCCCATATTGCAGGTGGACCTATGTGCCAGTCCATAATGTTGTCGATTCAAATTAAACCGCATTGATGTTTGTATTATTTTTGTTTTAATTAAATTTAGGACACAAAAGTAAAAAAAAATCTAAAATAATACAAAATCATAATTTTTTTAGAACTATAAAAATAAGAAACGCCGCTATGAAAAAATCCATAGAGGCGTTTTATTAATCAAATGAAAAAAAGTCTTAGTGTTTGTATGTAGTTACAAGTGCATCAGCTGGTTTTCCTGATGTTGTAAATCCTCCCATTCCATAATTATTAAAACTATTGTAACATTCTGGTTCCCAATAGAAAATGCCTTTGCAGGATGAAACGTTAGTTTTTATATAGTCGAAAGCAGTTTTTAATGTAGCACCTGCAGTTTCTTTTTCTATGTTGGTAGTTCCTATTTCGCAAATCATTGTTTCTTTTTTATAAGAGTTTGCAAACGAATTCATAACCTTTGCACACTTGGAGTATTGCGATTCTGAAATTCCGTTAACATCAGCAACCCAATATGAACCATTGTTGGTATATTCTGGATAAAGCGAAAAGCCAAGTATGTCCATATCAAGATCTTTAACAATGCTGGTGAACGATGAGTAAAGAGATTTTTGTCCGTCTTGAAAGTGAATTACTATTTTTGTGTTTGGGAAGATTGCACGTGCAGCGGCAGCACATTTATTGTGTATTGTCTTGTAGTTTTCACCCATATTGCCGTTTACCGTTGTAGAACCACCTGTAGATGATGTCGTCATCATTCCAGTGCGAGTTTCGTTACCAATTTGTACCCAATTAACATCAACGTTTTTGGCTTTTAGATTTTCTAAAACAAATTTTGTAAACGCTGCTGCTGAATCTGCAAGATCTGAAACAGTTGCAGCATTGTCCCAAGCAGCGGGTTTCTTTTGGTTACTTGGGTCTGCCCATGTGTCAGAGTAATGAAAATCTATCATTATTTTCATTCCAGCATTTTGTGCGCGAATTGCTTTTTTTATTACGTCTTCAGCGTTACAAAGCCCCCAAATGCCAGTTTCGTTTGATGGATTTACCCAAACTCTAAACCGTGCTGCGTTAATGCCTATGCCACTAAGTATCTCAAAACAATCTGCTTCGTTACCATCGGTGTTGTAAAACTTTTTGCTTTGTTTCTCCATTGCTGTAATCCAACCTGGATCTGCTCCGTATGCAAAGTCTAAGTCGGAATGTGTTACTTCGTTTGCGGCTGTTATTTCAGAAAATTGGTCGGAAGGTCCCTCGTCTTGGTCAGGACTTTTTTCTTCGTCGTTTTCCAATGGAATTACTTCTACTTCTTTTTTTTCGGTTTTGTCGTCATCCTTATTGCAACTTTGTGTTGTAAAGAATGTTGTGGCGAGAATTGCCGATAATATTAGATAACTTAGTCTTTTCATTTTTTATAGTTATTGAAAGGTTTTGTAATTAAACTTATGATATTTTGGCTTTTGCCAATATTTTATACCTCTGCAAATTTAATTTTTTTACTTGACATTTGCAAATTTTTTTTGTGGTGTTTTTTTAGAAAAAGTCGCAATGATATAAAGATTCTATACAATTAATTTAGTTTTATGTTGTAAAATTACTATTGCATAATTCGTGGCTGTAACTATAAAAAAAACATAGTTACAGCCGCAGATATTATATAATATTCGGCTGTAACTATAAAAAAAACACAGTTACAGCCACGGATTTTTTGTAAAATAAGAAAATAATGCTAATTTTGCATCGTTAAAAAAACATTTAAACCCTATTATTATGGCAAGATACATAGGACGCAAAAACGAGGCGGCAAGGCTTGATAATATAATGCAATCTTCTGAACCAGAATTTGTTGTGATATTTGGAAGACGCAGAATAGGCAAAACATACTTAATCAATCAGTATTACAACAATAAGTTTGCTTTTAAGCATACGGGGCTTGCGCTCAAAGACAAAACTGAGCAGTTGCACAATTTTGGCGAATCGTTAAGGATGTACGGTTCACCGCTATGCCCTGACCCGAAAGACTGGATGGAAGCCTTTGCTTTATTAAGAACTCTACTTGATAATGCCAAAACCTCAAAAGGCAAAAAGGTTGTATTTATTGACGAATTGCCCTACATGGCTACGCCCAAAAGCAACATAGTTACAGCGTTGGAACATTTTTGGAACGATTATGGCAACACGCAAGACAACCTCGTACTTATTATATGCGGCTCGGCAACTTCATGGATTACCAAAAACATCATTAAAAATAAAGGTGGGCTTCACAACCGAATAACACAAAAAATATATTTAAAGCAATTTACTCTTGCCGAATGTAAAGAATATTTTAAGTCTAAAGACATCATTCTCAGCAATAAAGACATCTTGGAATGCTACATGGTGATGGGCGGTGTGCCGTATTATCTAAGCATGATGGAGCGCGGACTTAGTCTTGCTCAAAATATTGACAATATGTTTTTTAAGCGGCACGGTAAACTTTATGGCGAATTTGATGCTCTATACTTATCGCTTTTCGACGAAAGTGCCAACTATGTAAAAGTAATTGAAGCATTGAGTAAAAAAAACAAGGGGCTGTCGCGCAAGGAAATAATAGAGGTTACAGGGTTGTCCGACGGTGGGTCGCTCACAAAGATTCTTGACGACCTTGATAACTGCGATTTTATTCGCAAATACTACGGGTTTAATAACAAGGAACGCAATAGTATTTACCAACTTACCGATTTTTATACGTTGTTTTATTTCAAGTTTATAAAAAAATACGGCACTACCGACAAGGAGTTTTGGACGTTGCAACTCGGCACAACAATACACAACGCCTGGGTGGGATACGCCTTTGAACAACTATGTCTGCAACACGTCAACTGCATAGAAAAAGCCCTCGGCATCTCCGGCGTACAGACCCGCGTATCGTGCTGGCAATCGCAAAAGAGCGAAAAAGGTGCGCAAATAGACCTTGTTATTTCTCGCGCCGACAATGTTATAAACATCTGTGAGATGAAATTTGGGAACACAAAATTCAATATTACAAAAAAATATCATTCGGAGTTGCTCGAAAAGATGCAGGTTTTCATTACCGAAACCAAATGCAAAAAAACTATTCATCTTATTATGGTTACGACCTACGGACTTGTAAAAAACGAATATTCAAGCATTGCTCAAAAAGAGATTACGATGGAGGATTTATTTTGAAAAGAAATGCACAAAAAATACCTCAAAAAAGTTTACAACGCACATACATTTTTTTGTGCAATGTCAACCAGTTTGCGTTGTATCGCCAATTCAAGGAAATCCTGTGCAGAAGCATCAGAAACACTTTTCAATAGTCTTCCTCCAACAAGTTTTTCTCCATTAACCACAACAAAAATCCCTGCATGGGACAAACATGTTCTATTTGAACAGTCTATGATGTCAAACTCTACACCATTCAACACAATATTTCTTATTTCACCGACATTCAAACTTGCATAACCATACAAAATACGCTTTTTATGCTGAGGAATTGCCATTATATCTTCTCGCCAACTACAAATAGACATCCGCATTACTGATAGATAGTCTTCTGATATTGTTGACCTTAACTTGAATGCTTCTGGTTGCAAAATACCGTTGACAACCATTTTTGGAGAAAACAATGCCCTTGCAACATTTTCGTCATCTACAATCATCACATTATTCCTTTCATACATTCCACAACTTTTTCTGGTGAGAATGGGAGACTATTTTCGCCTTTGACATTTCCACTTGAAATTTTATAATATGAAAAATCATTTTTTCCGATATTAATTCCGCCTTCTTTTTTATTGTACTGAAATAACAAGGATCCATTTGCCGCAGGGAAAATAGTCCAACCGTCAAGAATGCTCTCATCACAGCATTGTTTCAAAACAGACTTGAAATTTTTGACGACATATCTATTAAGTGGTAGTGCCCCATCACCATCCCAATTCTGTTCATATTCCTGATAATCTGACAATTGTTCTAACAATTTTGTATAAGAGGCACTATGTTGCTTATCTATATTTTTTACAAAATCCAACGTTTTCTGCATATAATTCTCATTGTTAGCTATTTCACCAAGAGCCAAAAACAACTGAGCACCGATGCCTAAATCATTTGTATATATTCCGCCGTATTCTTTCATAAGTCAATGAGATTTTGTCCAACTACAAAAATACATTTTTACAATGGAACTTCCAAACAAAAAAACACCGCCACCGATTTGTTTTCGGTGGCGGTGAGTTATTAAGTTAGAGGTGTATGTTATTACCAATTATTACTTAGATGCATCAAGAGTATAAGATATTGTTCCATCGTTATTTGCTGTAGCAACCAAAACGAAGGTGTATGTGCCAGCTTCCTTGACTGACAAGGCGTTTCCATCTTCAGAAATTAGGTCGCTATTGACAGTAACGTCGCCTTTACCTACCCAGGTGAGGTCACCATCGAAGCCAAACTCCTGATTCTCCGCCAACGTAATGCTAGCGATGGTATAAGTATAGACATTGTCGTTGACGACGGGGGCTACCTTGCCAATAATCACCCAATCTGATGAATTATCGTCAAATGCACCCTTGATGCCCTGTTGCTTGTTAGTCAAATCTTGAGCGGTCAGGTCAGCTGTTTTTTCAGCCATTAAACTAAAGGTTATGTTACCATCATCTTCTGCAACGGCATTTATTGTAATGGTATAAAGTCCTGATTCAGTTGGATAAGGATTACCACTATCTGCATCTACACCTAATCTATCACTGATAGTAGTAAATGTACTTGCTCCCATCCAAGTAGGTGCAGGGGCTGTTGCTCTGAAACCAAATGTTTGTGTTAACGCAATATCTTTAAACACTGCGGTATAGTTTACATCATCTGTTGTGGTGAATTTAACACCAGGAACATCGTCAGTAGATTCCTTCCAACTATCGAACCAGCCCATATCGCCACCGACAATCAATATTGAAACTCCCGACAAGTCTTTCTTAGAAGAATTACCTGTTTTTTCAGCACTTAAACTATAAGAAATACTTCCATCGGCTTCGGCTACCGCTTTGAATGTTACGGTATAAACGCCAGTTTCTGATACTTGAAGATTATTTTCACCTTCAATAATAGGCTCGCTAACAGAGATTCCACCTTTACCAATCCATGCTGCGGCAGGTTCTGTTGCACGGAATCCAAAACCGCCAGTAGATGTCAACTCCATATTTTCAAATACGGCAGTATATTCATCACCATCTTTAGTTACTACTACACCCGGAATTTCATCACTTGGTGCCCAACCATCATTCCAACCCAAATCGTCACCAACCATTAGGACGGTTACTCCAGTCAAGTCTTTCTTCTCGGTTGCAATACGCTCGTAATTCCATTCCATTTTTTCAAGGTCGACTTTCATTGTTACAGGACGAATTGATGGATCAAACCACATTGAATAATCATCTCCAATAGAACGGCCTTTTACAAGTTTGTAAGAACGGTTTACGCCATCTTCGGGCTTTGTATAATCATCGTCGCAACCATAAACTTCTCCAGTTATTATGTCAACAAAATAGAAGTTCCACTCAGTGTAGGTGTATTCGCCTTCGTACAATTTGGTTTGTTCGTTGTAAATAAGTTTTGCAACAACTTGAGAACCGTCTTTTGAAACTACGTTCAAAGTTGGAATTACATTAAATGGAGTAAGATTCAACTCCACAACGTTGCTCAGTGTACCTAATGAAGTATTTTCTTTGTAGACGTGGTTGATACGGAAATACACTGAAGTTGGTTTTTCCGCTTCTGCACCCAAGGAGAGTGCAAGAACACTCAAGTCTACACCAGTATAGGTTTTAGTATTGTTGCCATTAGCTATTTCCACGACTTCCGACTTGATATTGCCAGAGAAATCAGGCGACAATGAGCTTTCTACAAGATATGCACCATATCCCAAGTCAGCATTGCCATCATTTTCCAATTTGGCATCTGATGCACTGAATTTTAGTGTGTAAAGTACATCTGCGAGTATGTCTTCTGTAACTACGACGGAAGTTACATCTTGTTCCAATGTTGATGCCGATGGCACTTGGACGCTTAGTGTGTCCTTGTCGTCCTCGCAGGAAGTAAAGATACTTCCCACTGCAAGGGCAAACGCCGATATATATAATCCTATTTTTTTCATTTCTGTTTCGTTTTAGTTTTTAACCATTAATAACCTGCATTTTGAGTAAGGTTGGAGTTTGCAGCAAGTTCGTCTGACGGGATTGGGAACACGTTGCGGAATGCCTCGAAGTTCTTGCCGGAGGCCGCGCCGCCCTTGAACTCCCAGTTGTAGTTGACGTCGCCGCCAAATTTATTGAAACGAACCAAGTCGGTGCGGCGTACTAATTCGTATGCCAACTCGCGACCACGTTCTGCAAGTATGAAATCATCGTCAAGAGTGTAGTTTGTAGTTGCACCCACACGATTACGGATTTCGTCGAAGACAGCCTTTGCATCGCCAGTCTTGCCTTGACGGTAGAGAGCCTCGGCTTTGTTGAGTTTCACTTCGGCTAAGCGGAGTATGGGTTCGTCAGCAGAGCAAGTTGTGTTAGCATCCCTTACATCGCCAGTTCCGTCGTCAAGATTGTTGTTGAACTTAGTAGAAATCCAACCTTGTGTTGGTTCGTCCTCTATTGAAACCAACTGACTCCAATCTCCGTTGCCATTCCACCAATATGTAGAGCGGAGGTCATCGGTTTCGGAGAAGAGGTCGGTGAAAGCCTTGTTGGCTCTCAAAGAAGACCATCCTGAGGCGATGCCAAGCAAATCGTTTATTACACCAGTATTAGGAGCAAATCCACAAATGATACCTGTCGTAGCACCCCATGTCATGCAGTAGTCTGCGTCAACATAGAAAGCAAAGATGATTTCCTTGCCTGCGCCAGCGTGCTTGTGATTGTCAGCACCGAAAAGTTTCCAATAGTCGTCTTTGCTTTCAAGAACGTAACCTTCTTTTTCGCAGTTTTCGGCAGCAGTTACGCATTTGTCGTAATCCTCGACACCAGCATAAACCTTAGAGTTGAGGTAAATTCTCGAAAGCAATGCGTATGCAGCACCCTTTGTGGCGCGTGGATATGCAACAGTAGAAGACATGAGAGGAGCGATTTCTTCCAATTCAGAAGTGATGTAGTCGTAAATCTCCTTGCCTGATTTTTCAGGAAGATTTGCATCTCCGATTGCATGGTCTTCGGTTGGTATTACGCCTTTTCCAAATAAGTCGAGAATGTAAGAGAGCGACAAGGCACGCAAGAAACGCGCTTCGTATACCATGTTTTGCATATCTGCATCCGAACTTCCCGATGCATTCTTGATGAAGTCGTTGCAAGATGTGATGGTAACGTAGCAACGATACCATACGTACTTGCACCACTGGTCGTTGGCATCCCAGTTGTTGTAGGTCAGATAGTCGAGTTTGTCGCCCGACAGCCATGTGTAGGCGATTGCGTCGGTTGTGCCTTCTTGAAGATTGAAGAGCGAGCGGAGCAGAGCCTCGCCTCCGATTGACAAGTCATTTGCACCGTTACCAGTAGTAACAAACGACATGTAACACTGCGCCAAAACTCCTACGCTACTTTCCAGCGAAGCATAAACTTTGTCGGATGAAACTTCCACTGTAGGGTATTGGTCGAGGTCGTCGCAAGAACCAAGACCAAGCATTGCACCCAAAGCGGCTATATATGCTAATTTTTTCATTTCTATTTACTTTGTTATTTAATTAAATTGGTGTTAGAATTGGAATCCAAGGCTGAGCGAGAATGTTCTTGGACGTGGATAGAACGAATCTTCGATTCCAGTAGCAATTTCAGGGTCAATGCCTTCATACTTTGTTACCGTAAATACATTTTGAATGTTGAATGTAGCGTTCAAAGCCATCCATTTTGTCAACTGTCCGAAATTGTAGCTCAAGCTGATGTTGTCCATCTTGAGGAAAGATGCGTTGTGAATGTAGTAGTCAGACTCATACTGACGTTGTTTGAACTTGGTGTCAAGATATGTGCTTGAAAGTGTGTTAATCTGACCATCACCCCATTGGATACATTCGATAGCACCCATTTTTGCTGCGGTGGCATTGTAAACATAGTTTCCAATATTCGCTCTGAGCGAAGTGCTAAGAGTCCATTTTTGGTAACGCAACGAGAGCGAATATGAGAACATCCAATCAGGTGCGGGCGAATGGCAGAAATACTTATCGCTGGAGTATGCGCCTTCAATTGGGTTGCCATTTGCGTCATAGAGTTGATGATAAACCCAGAATGCGTAAGGAGTTTGTCCTTCGGTGAAGTATTCAACAGCTGTTTTTTCTACATAACGTACTGGATTGTTGACAACTTCATCGGTGTTGTTTATTGAAAGATTGGTGATTTCATACTTTTCCCATGTGGCATTGAAACTCATATCCAAGCCCCAATCTTTTGTGTTGAGAATGTTGTAATTAACGGAAAATTCAAAACCATTGCTTTTTACGTTGCCAACATTTGTTGTGATTTGATTGTCGAAGTTTGAACCAGCGGCTGCAGGAACCGTCGCAATCAAGTCTTCGGTTTTGCGAGTGTAAACTTCGAGGCTACCGTTAATCTTGTCGTTCAAGAAACCAAAGTCAACACCGTAGTTCCATGATTTTGTAGTTTCCCATTTAAGGTTTTCGGCGTATGCGGAGGGCAAATAAGTAGAAATCGGAGTACCGTTCCACAAATATTGGTAGAATTGTGCACTTTGAGAATATATCGGCAAGTAGTTGTAGTTGCCGATACCGTCTTGCTGACCTGTAACACCATAACTGATACGGAATTTCAAGTTGTTAAGCACGTCTCTTGTACCTTCCATGAAAGATTCTTCAGAAATTCTCCAAGCCAAAGCTACTGATGGGAATGTACCCCAACGTTCGTCTTTAGAGAAACGAGATGTACCATCGCGACGAACAGTGGCTGTTAACATATACTTACCAAGAAATGTGGCGTTGGCTCTGCCATAGTAAGAAATAAGTGCGTGAGTTTGGTCGCTTTCAATTGATGTTCCTGTTATATCGCCGGGAATGTTGTAGTAGTTGAAAGCCGGCTTGTTAGAATTCCAATATTGATAATCGTAACCTGCTGTAACATCAAAATTAACAGCATCAAGTTTTTTGGTGTAATTCAAGTAGCCAGTAAAAAGTTTGTTGGAATTCTTTTGCGGACCATATTCGTATGTATAACCTTTTTCAACGTATTTGTTGTAAGCCTCTTGTGGAATATACTCGTGTCCTTCGCCCTTTGCAAAGTCAAGACCACCTGTAACATGGGCTTTCAAATCTCTAAGGAAAGGGAATGTGTAATCAATGTCAAGGTTTGTAACCAAACGTTTAACAGTAGATTCGTTTTCGTGGTAGTTCAAAAGACCAACAGGGTTGGATGCTGCGGAAGTAATCTTATTGATTGTTCCGTCTGTACCAACATTGTATGCCTCGTTGTAACCCAAGAAAATATCATCGTTGCCAGAATAAACAGGCTGTGTTGGATTGAAAGTAGCCGCGCCATAGATTGCACCTTGGTCTGCAAAAGTATTTTCGTTCCAAGAAGCCTTCATGCTGAAGTTCACTTTCAAATCATCGTGCAAGAAAGAAGGATTGAGGTTGATATTGCCTGAATAACGTTTGGTATTATCGTTGTCAAGAATACCATTTTGATTCATATAGCCAACCGAAACACGTGCAGGAAGCACTTTTCCAATGTTGCCAGAAACGCTAAGATTGTTGTCTGTACCGAATGCGGGGCGATAAATTTCGTCGTTCCAATCGGTGTTTGCGTCACCAAGATACTTAGTGAGGTCGCCTTTGACGGCTTTAGTTTCAGCAGAGTTAACGACCTCTCTCAATTGGTCGGCATCAAGCATGTCGGCAAGAGTGGTCTTGAAAGATACTGAGTTTGTGGTATTGAAATTGACTTTCAATTTGTCCTTAGCACCTTTTTTGGTAGTGATGATGATAACACCATTTGATGCACGAGAACCATAGATTGCGGTTGACGAAGCATCTTTCAACACTGTCATACTCTCGATGTCGGCAGGGTTGATAAGAGCGAGGAAGTTGTTGTCGTTACCAGAGATACCACCATTTTCGAGCGGCACACCGTCGAGAACGATAAGAGGGTTGTTGGAGGCGTTAAGTGACGCTCCACCACGAACCTTGATTGTAGAACCTGCGGAAGGCGAACCACCATTACTCATAATCTGCACACCGGCAACTTTACCGTTGATGAGTTGTTCGGGGGAGGATACAACACCACCGTTGAAGTCCTTCTCGCTGACGGAGGCAATGGAGCCGGTGAGGTCGCCTTTACGCTTTGTGCCGTAGCCGATGGCGACGACTTCTTCCAATTCCGTAACAGAAGGGAAAAGGTTTACATTTAGTTTGCCGTCTGCTGGAACAGGTGCAGAGTAACTTTCGTAGCCGATAAACGAAAATTGAAGAGTGCCGTTTTGCATATCGGCAGGCACGTTAATAGAATAATTTCCGTCAATGTCGGTAATAGTACCAACCGACGTACCGCTAACAACCACCGTAACACCTGGTAACGGTAGCCCTTTTTCGTCGTTTACCGTACCAGTTACTTTGGTTTGAGCAAAGGCCGATGCCGATAAAACAACTAATGTCATGCACAGCAGTATTTTTGCTATAACATAACGTAAATTTACAGTTTTATTGTCCATCCTTTTTAAATTTAATATTAATATTTATAGTCTGTTTACTTTTTCTTTAAATATCTTTTTGTTAACAAAAAATAAATGTATAAAATATCTTTATTGTAACAACTTGATATTTATTTTGTTATTGTTGCTAATGTGGCAAAAAGTCTTGTTGTTTTTGCGCAATAAAGGTAAAAATTAAATTTATTATTTCATAATATTTAGTGTAAAAATTACAAAAAAATTAAATTAATATTTTTTTTAAATTAACAATGTTGCATATAAGGATATGATTATTAGTTATTTATCCTTTTGATCGATCTTTTTGCTTTTGTGTTAATTTTTTTGTATTGCAAATATAATTTAACGTTTAGTAGGTAGAATAAAATTTATTGAATTATTAAGCATAAAAAGTCGCAAACGTTTGCATTAATGATTGTTTTGTAGGTTAATAATTTTTCTGTATTACCTTATAATTTAATGCTTTAATCGCAAATATGCTTGTTATGTTTAAAATTATAAATTTTAAAACCTTCTCTTAAACAATATTTAAAATATTCTGTTTCTCTTTGTATTAATTTTTTTTAAATGTTATGAAATCAAGTTTAATAGCCATGTCGCTTGGCACGTTGGGTTTGGGAATTGCCGAATTTATAATGCCCGGCATTTTGTCTTATGTAGCCAACGATTTGGATATTTCTATAACCACAGCAGGGCATCTTATATCTGCTTATGCTCTTGGAGTATGTTTTGGTGCTCCTATTATTCTGCTTAGCGTAGAAAATTTTCGATTAAAAAATGTATTACTTTTTTTGGCAGGGCTTATTTTTCTTGGCAATTTTCTTGCTGCTATTTCGGTCAACTATTATATGTTGTTGGTGGCGCGTTTTGTTTCTGGGTTACCACATGGTGCATATTTTGGTGTAGCATCTATTATGGCTGCTAAGTTGGCCGATAGAGGCAAAAGTAGTACGGCAGTAGCAATTATGGTTGCTGGTATGACAGTGGCTAATCTTGTTGGAGTGCCTGCAGGAACATTTTTGAGCGAAAATTTTAGTTGGCATACCATTTTCTTTGGCGTTTGTGGTGTTGCAGCGGCTATTTTCTTTGCAATAAAAATTTTCGTTCCTGATATTGATAACGAAATAACACCAAAACTTTCCGATAGATTTAAGTTTTTGAAACATGGTGCGCCATGGCTCTTGCTTGTGGGTACAATGTTTGGCAATTGTGGAATTTTTTGTTATTATAGTTATATAAACCCGTTGTTGGTAAATGTTTCTGATTTTGAACATTCGCAATTGTCATGGATAATGGTTGTGGCAGGTGTAGGAATGGTAGCCGGTAATCTTATTTCAGGGCGTATTTGCGACCGTTATGCGCCAGGGCTTGTGGCTGCGCTTACTCAAGCTATGGAAGCAGTTTTGCTTATTGGTGCATTTTATTTTTCTAATAAATCATTGCTTTCTGTTGCTTTGATGTTTGGGTTAACTTTCTGTTTATTTGCACTTTCAAGTCCGCAACAATTGTCAATAATTCGTTATAGTAAAGGTGGCGAAAAACTTGGTGCTGCACTTATTCAAGTTGCCTTCAATCTTGGTAACGCAGTTGGAGCAGCGGCGGGTGGTTTGCCGATTGATGCTGGTTTTCCCGAAAATTATTGTGCTATTGTGGGTATTCCTTTTGCATTTTTGGGTTTTTGCGCTCATGGATATTTTCATTATCGCTACGAGGTTAAACGCCAACGGATAATTGATTAACAGCTTTTATGGTTTCTACACCTTTTTATTATATAGCATATTTGGATTTATAAAACTGCATTTTTACACCGATAGTGCTGTTTTATTACACCTCTTTTTTTAACCGATAAGCAATTTCTATCAAATAATTTTGCGGCGTAATTAAAATTATTTGAAAGAAATGAACAATTATCAGTTGAAACATCTTCAGGAATTGGAGTCGGAATCAATTTATGTTTTGCGCGAAACCGCAGCTCAGTTTAACAATCCGGCTATATTATTTTCTGGAGGAAAAGATTCTATTGTTGTAACGCATTTGGCATACAAAGCTTTTTATCCAGCAAAACTGCCGTTTCCATTGCTACACATCGATACAGGACACAATTTCCCCGAAACTATAGAATATCGCGATGCACTTGCTCAAAAACTTGGTGCACAACTTATTGTGGGGTCGGTTCAAGAAAGCATTGATATAGGAAGGGTAAAAGAAGAAACAGGATTTTATGCCAGTCGCAACAAATTACAAACTGTAACTTTGCTCGATAGTATTGAAAAATACAAGTTTGACGCTTGTATAGGTGGGGCGCGTCGCGATGAGGAAAAAGCACGTGCTAAAGAACGTTTCTTTTCGCATCGCGATGAGTTTGGACAATGGAATCCAAAAAATCAACGTCCAGAATTGTGGAATATTTTTAATGGTCGTAAAAATCAGGGCGAACATTTTAGGGTATTTCCTATAAGCAATTGGACAGAAATGGATGTTTGGCAATATATTCTCGCCGAAAAAATTGAGATGCCAAGTTTATATTTTTCTCATCAACGTCAGGTTTTTATGCGCGATGGTCAATGGCTTGCCTTTGCACCATTTATAAAACTTAAACCAGACGAAAAAGTTGAAACAAAAACTGTTCGTTGTCGCACCATTGGCGATGTTACTTGCACTGGTGTAACATTGTCGCAAGCCGCTAATGTGGAAGAAATAATAGCCGAAACTGCAGCTACACGTGTTACTGAGCGTGGCGGACGTACCGATGATAAACGTTCGGATACAGCTATGGAAGACCGAAAAAAAGAAGGTTACTTTTAGTTTTGTTGTGTTTTGTTTTAATTTAAAAATCTATCGAAAATAATGGAAAACAATGGATATTTAGATATGGAACTGCTTCGTTTCAGCACTGCTGGTAGTGTTGACGATGGTAAAAGCACTTTGATTGGCAGATTGCTCTACGATAGCAAATCTATTTTTGAAGATCAACTTCAAGCAGTAGAAAGTGTGTCGCGACGTGCTGGCAACGAAGAAGTTAACCTTGCCTTGCTAACCGATGGTTTACGTGCAGAGCGCGAACAAGGTATAACCATAGACGTGGCATATAGGTATTTTGCTACACCAAAACGTAAATTTATAATTGCAGACACTCCGGGGCATATTCAATATACTCGCAACATGGTTACAGGTGCATCAACGGCTGATTTGGCTGTTATATTACTTGATGCTCGTAATGGCGTTTTGGAGCAAACTATTAGACATAGTTATATTGCAAGTTTGCTCAATATTCCGTATATTGCCGTATGTATCAATAAGATGGATCTTGTTGATTATAGTAGCGATGTTTTTGAGAAAATAAAGGCTGATTACCTTGTTTTTGCGCAAAAACTTGGTATAAAAAACGCTTATTTTATACCTGTATCGGCAAAACTCGGCGATAATATTGTTAATAAAAGCGAAAATATGCCATGGTATGATGGTAAAACATTAATGCAACTGCTTGAAACCGTGCCTGTATCGCATAAAATTAATGCAGAAGAGTTACGTTTCCCTGTTCAATATGTTATACGTCCGATAAGTGATAAATTTCACGATTTTCGCGGTTATGCAGGAAGACTTGCAGGGGGAAGAATAGCAGTAGGAGAGGATGTCGTGGTTTTGCCGTCGGGATTAAAATCTACAGTTACAGAAATACTTCAGGCAGAGAAAAAACTTGATTCGGCATTTGCACCTCAATCGGTTGTTATTCAGCTTAAAGACGATATTGACATAAGTCGTGGCGATATTATTGTTTCTGCATCAGGGTTACAACCTAAAATATCACAAGATTTTACTGTTATGGTATGTTGGTTTAATTTTGAGCCGTTGCAACTCCGCAAACGTTATGTTGTTCGTCAAGCAACTTTTGAAACCCAAGGTATGGTTAAGCAGATAGACTATCGTGTTAACATAAATACACTTGAACATGAACAAAATGTTGGGCAACTCAATGCAAACGATATTGCACAGATAACGGTTAAAACCTCTAATCCTTTGGTTTTTGATTCATATAACCATAATCGCGCAACAGGAAGTATTATTTTTATCGACCCAGATACCAATGAAACTGTTGGAGCGGGAATGATTGTTGATTAAATATCTAAAAAAAACAAAAATTTATGGTTGATGAAAAACTTGCCTCTGAGCTTAATGCTAAGTTTGAGGGAAAATCACCGCAGGAAATACTGAAGTATTTTTTGGAAATATTTAGAGGTAAAATAGCTTTGTCGTCAAGCCTTAGTTTTGAAGATCAAGCTATTACCGATATGATGTTAAAAATCGATAAGTCGGCTCGCATTTTTACATTGGATACAGGTAGGCTTTTTCCAGAAACATATAGCCTTATCGATCGCACCAATATGAAATATGGTATCAACATTGAGATATTTTTTCCCGATTATAACCTTGTGCAACAGATGGTACAAGAAGAAGGTATTAATCTGTTTTACAATAGTTTAGAGAGTCGTCATCGTTGTTGTCATGTACGTAAACTTGAACCGCTTGCTCGTGCTTTTAAAGGACTTGACGTTTGGGTTTGTGGGCTTAGACGTGGACAAAGTGTTACTCGAACCAATATGAACACTGTTGAATGGGATGCTAAAAATGGTCTTATGAAATTAAATCCAATAATTGGGTGGAGCGAAGACGATGTAAAGAATTATATTAATTATAACGGTGTTCCTTACAATAAACTTCACGATAAGGGATTTCCAAGTATTGGTTGTCAACCTTGTACACGTGCTGTTAAACAGGGGGAAGATATTCGCGCTGGACGTTGGTGGTGGGAAAATCCCGAACATCGCGAGTGTGGATTACATCTAAAAAACTGAATTTTTTTATGTTTATTTCTTTCAAAGTTGGAGGGTGTTTTTTTGTTGACTCACCCTCCTTTTTGAAAGATTTTGTGTATTTTGTGAAAAAATATTGGTTGCGAAAACTTGTTTATTTATTGTCCTATGTTGAAGTATTCTACAGCTTTTTTAAGTTTTTTGCATTCTTCTGCAAGCAAATCCAGATTCCCGTAAGGTGAACTTCCCTTCATGCGATAGACAGGTTTATATTCAAGTGCACCCATTCCGGAATTCCCGACAATAGACAGTCTTGTAATCGAATCAATATCTTCAGGACGCTCCCCTTGCTTGCGGAGCATACGGTCCACCAAAAGACGTCCCCAGCCATCCGGCAGAGAATCTGCAAAGATCCCGAAAAGTCCCTCAAAGGGCTCTATCCTTGAAAACTTCACCCCTGGCCGAAGAGGGAGTGAGAACGGACTAATCGAAAACCCGTTACGAAGCCATTCATCAGAGTATTCGAAGGCTGTCCGATATCTTTGATAAGGCGCCATTGTTCCTATCTTGACACCGTCATAGTATACTTCAAGTTTATCTACGGTTTCCACGGATAACCTCCTCTATCGTCTGAGGGATGATTTCAGAAAATAAACCATTAATCTCTTGATCTTCATCCAATGCTGAAACCATCTTAATCAAGGATAAAAAAGAGATCTCTCCAGAACTTTCAAACCTTCGAATTGTTGAGTAAGCGACGCCGCTTCGTTCGCTTAATTCTTTAATGGTTACTTTTTTCGAGATCCTTACTTTGCGAAAGCGCTTTGCAGCTTCCACGGCCATCTCATAAGGTGTTTTCAGCAACATAAGCATTCCTCCTTTTACTCATATATTAGCACTTTTAAATAGAGATGTCAATAAAACGCTAATATATTAGCGTTTTTGAAGATGCTAAAATAGCGGGCAAAGAAATGATGGATAAGCTTCGCAAGAAAAACGAAAAATTGAAAATCAGTGTTTTTTGCTCAGGAAACTTTGGCAAATGGGCTGTGAAGCGGAGGAGAAAGGAGGCAACCGCACCGGATGATGCGGCTGCCTACTTTTGTGTG
>CALFIU010000019.1 GCA_937877455.1 uncultured Bacteroidales bacterium | reverse complement strand
GCACAAGCACCTGACCATCAACCTGATGACCGGCACCGATACCGATAACGGGACATGACACGGTTCGAGCCACTTCGGCGGCTAAAGTTGCGGGGATCTTCTCCAATACAATCATAAAACAACCGACCTCGTCCAATAACCGTGCATCGCGCATCAGTTTAGCCGCTTCAGACTCTTCCTTGGCACGAAGTCCATAACCACCAAACTGATTGACACTCTGTGGAGTAAGACCTAAATGACCACAAACGGGAACACCGGACTGAATAATATGACGAACAGTAGGAAGAATCTCCTCACCACCCTCTATCTTAACGGCATCACAACCGCTTTCTTTCAACATCCTGATAGCATTACGGACTGCTTCTTGTTCGCAAACTTGATAACTGCCAAATGGCATATCTACAATCACAAGCGCATGTTGAGCACCGCGAACAACTCCTTTCGTGAGAAAAATCATCTCATCTAAGGTTATCGGAAGAGTATAAGCATTACCACATACCACGTTCGATGCACTATCACCGACAAGAATAGTATCAATACCTGCCGAATCAATAAGGGAAGTAAGCGTATAATCGTAGGAGGTGAGCATTGTTATCTTCTCACCGTCCCGTTTCATCTGACGAAGTCTGGTGGTCGTCATACGCGTATTTTGAGAATGTACTGACATATAATTCTGTTTTTGTCGCAAAGATAGGTGTTTTTTTAGTTGTTTCCAAAATTTTTTTTACCTTTGCGTCCGAATTTTTAACAAACAATATTCAAAGATGCAATACATATATTTAATAATGTCAAGTTTACATAGGGGGGGGTAAAGTATATTTTACTATCCAAATGTCTAACCAAGTTCAAGGAGGGTTAGACATGTTGTTCAACTCATTTGAATTTTTGGTGTTTTTGCCGGTGGTTTTCGCCTTGTATTGGTTTGTGTTCAAGGGCAGAAAGCCGCAAAACTTGTTTATTGTCATCGCAAGTTATGTTTTTTATGGCTGGTGGGATTGGAAATTTTTGTTTCTGATTGCATTCACGTCGCTTTGCAGTTTCCTAAGTGGAAAGTTCATCGCCAAAAACGAGGATAGTCCCAAAAAACAGAAATGGATTTCCGCTGCGAATATTATCGTAAATCTTTCAGTATTAGGTGTTTTCAAGTATTATAACTTTTTCGCCGAAAGTTTGGCTGGCTTGTTAAGCATTTTTGGTTTTCAAGCAGATTTTGTAACGCTGAATGTTATTCTGCCCGTCGGAATCAGTTTCTACACTTTTCAGGCACTCAGTTATTCCATTGA
Source organism: uncultured Bacteroidales bacterium (assembly GCA_937877455.1). GTDB lineage: Bacteria > Bacteroidota > Bacteroidia > Bacteroidales > UBA3824 > UBA3824. Next base: position 13,419 of record CALFIU010000019.1, on the reverse strand, counting down.
CGTTTATAAAGGCAAAATCAAGGCTACTGACGACATTGTTGAGTTTTTTGCGTACATTTCATTTTTTCCACAGTTGGTTGCCGGACCTATTGAAAGGGCAACTAACCTTTTACCGCAGTTTCAGAAAGACAGAAGTTTTGACTACGCAAAAGCTGTTGACGGCTGTCGGCAGATGTTGTGGGGATTTTTTAAGAAAATGGTCGTTGCTGACAACTGTGCAAAGATTGTCAATGAACATTGGGTTGAATATCAAAGTCTTCCTATGGCAACATTGATGCTGTTAGGCGTATTGTTCGCTTTCCAAATTTATTGTGATTTTTCGGGCTATTCTGACATTGCAATAGGTTGTGCGCGGTTGTTTGGTTTCGATTTGAAACAAAACTTCAATTTCCCATATTTTTCGCGAAGTATTCCTGAATTTTGGCGTCGTTGGCATATTTCGCTGACAACGTGGTTCAGGGATTACATTTATTTTCCGCTTGGTGGCAGCCGTTGCAACAAGTGGAAAATTATCCGCAACGTGTTCATAGTTTGGGCAGTGAGTGGACTTTGGCACGGCGCAAATTGGACATTTGTATGTTGGGGATTGTATCATGCGGCGTTGTTGGCAATTTACAACATTTTCGGTATCAATACAAAATACAAAGACACTGTAAAACTGAGTGTTAAGAGTGTTTTTCAAATGCTCTTGACATTCGCCTTGGCTGTAATTGGATGGATTATTTTCCGTGCTGAAAATATTGGTCAGGCTGTAGATTATTTCAAGACTATGGTTAGCAATCCGCTGATAGACTTTTCAATGCTTTATGGCAAAATTGCATTGCTATGTTGTGGACTATTATTGTTTTTGGAATACATTCAACGTGGAAAAGCGCATGTGCTAATGTTTGATGACTATAAAATTTTCAAATCAAAAGTCGTCCGTTATGCAGCGTATCTGTTTGTGGTACTGATGATTTTGACGTTCCATGGTTCAAGTCAGACATTCATTTATTTTCAATTTTAATTAACGTAACAATGAAAAAATTTTTGATAAACACAGCCGTTGTTTGTGGGTTGGTTTTGGGGATGTTTGTGGCTGTTGAATTGCTCTTGCTTACTCAGACCAATGTCTATTCGTATAAACGTCAATATATTGAAAATCACTTGAATACCTTAGAAATTGTATTCTTCGGCAACTCTCACATCGAAGAGGCTGTTAAGCCCGAATTGGTTGGTGAAAATTGTTTCAACCTTGCCATTAGTGGGCGCGGTGTGGTTTATGATGTTGAACTCGCAAAACGTTACATTCCCAAAATGTCAAATCTGAAAACGGTCTTCATGCCGCTCGATTATCCGAAGTTTAGCCTTGGCCGCGGAGTCAAAAATGAACATGAAAAACGTGTCAGAGAAATGGATTTCGCAAGTATGAATAAGTGTATGTATACCAAGTATATGGATATTCATGTTGACGGTATTTGGTATTGGTCTGAAATTCTTAATTCTGAATTGAATTACATGACTCGATTTTTCAAAAGTGCGGTGCGGAATCGTGGATGTGATTCATTGGGTTACATTGCTTTGGACGTTTCAAAACGTAGACCCAACTGGGAATATCGCAATATGCCACCGATTATTGATGTTAGCAAACCTATTGACACAGTGCAGTTTAATATATTGAAATCGCAATATAGAACATTTGCAGAGCTGACGAAAAATGCAGGAGTACGACTTGTCTTGCTTGGTACTCCGCTCTACAAAACTTATCTTGATGACCTTAATCCTGCGGTTTTGAATGAGATTGAAAGTTTTGTAGCGGATTTACAGCGAGATTTTTCCAATGTTGAGTTTTTTGATTTCACGGCGGATAAGGATTTTCTGCCGGAAGATTTCAATGATGCCAGTCATTTAACGGATTCTGGTGCAGAAAAATTTTCAAAGAAGTTGAAATTAGTAGAAGAAAAGAACTAATTTTCTAACCAAAAAGCCGTCCAAAAAATGACGGCTTTTTGGTATATTATAAAATCAACATGTTTTTCGTATTTTATCCTATCACCTCATATTCCGCCAGTTCCCAACCTTTGAAGACCAAGATTATCGGATGGAGCGTCCAATTGTGTTCTTTTGCCTTGGTGGTCAAATCCTTGGCTGCAATATATTTGGGCAACTGGACACGAGCCTGTTCCAACAACGCCTTCACTTCGGCAGGGGTGGACGAATGGTTGCAATATTTGAGTTCGATGACATAGCCGTGCGGAGTGTCGCGGCGCGGTTCGAGATAGAGGTCGCTGTATCCGTGGTTTAATTCCTGTTCGGTGTAGGGCGTGAAATAATTGAGGTTTACGCCAAACTGACAGAGGAAAAATCCCTTCACAAACGCCTCGCCATACTTGTTGAAATCGTTGTTTTTGGTGGCATCTTTCATACAGTTGGCAATGTAGCGGAAAAACTTTTCGTGTTCGCCTTTCCACGCAAGCGAGTAGCCAAGGTCTGACATAATGTTGTCGTCAGTTTTCCAAGATACAAAGGTGGCATAATTGCGCTGCATATACCTAAAATATTGTTGGCGGACGGTAGAATTTGGAATAATCAGTTTTGTCCTTCCTGCCTGATAATCGCCAACCGACAGCAATCCCATATAAAACATTAGGCTCACAAGGTTTTCGTAGCGATCGAGGTCGTTGAGGGCAAATTCGGGCTTGATGGTTCCGTAAATATAACCGTCGTTGTTAATGCGCTGAATTAGAGATGTTTTCTCGCCAAATTGTTGTTCAAAACGGATGAGTTTGGTCATCTTGTTGTAGTCGGATGATATGTTTGAATCTACCATATTGTCCATAATCTTGCCGTTCTTTTTGATGTATTCTCTGATGAAAAACAACGCCATATCGGAGTTGTACATACGGTCGTCATCAACAGAATCCTCGCTGAAACAGTTGTTGTCGTACCACGGCTTTGTGATTTCTATCAATTCGTCAATGGTATGATTGAAAACTCCCGTTGCATCGCGGTAATATTCAAGCATTTGGCGGAACTCCGTTTCGGTAAAACCGGCAAGAGAATTAAACTGACTGTCGGCAGAAATGTTCATTCCAATATTGTAGCCGCTTGTTACATCGCTGAGAGTTAGCGGAGTAACGCCCGAAATCATAATGCGCGAAACCGCTGCGTCGTTGTCATTAGTACAGGCTTTTAAATTATTGAAAAACAGACGAAAAAAGCCGTCGCCGTGTGTGAGATTTTTGTAATTGATTTCACTATCGGCAAGCATCGTGTTAGCAAAATTGTCGTACTCGTCGATGATGACGTAGATTTGCAGTCCTGCAAGTTGGGCAAATCCCAAAAGCACTGAAAATGCCGTGTTGGATTCTGTTTGGCTTGATATTTTGTCGATTGTTCCTTCGGGCAGCAAGTTTTTATATTTGAGGGTAAATTTGAAGAGCGTGTCAAGCACAAGGGCGTTGAACGAATCATTCACCTTTTTTTCGTCGGGATCCACTTTTGAGAAATCAAACCTGAGAATCAGATACTTGTTGCGCTCCTCTGTGGGATTGTCGCCGATATACAAGCCGCCGAAAAGTTCATCAAAACTGTCTTTCATCGCCACATCATAATATGCCGCCAACATATTAAGCATCAAGCTCTTGCCAAACCTTCTCGGCCGCAAGAACATTTGATACGAAAACTCTTCGAGTTGTGGGATAAACATTGTCTTATCCACATAATATTTGTTTTCTCTGCGGATTCTCGCAAAGTCGCTCATACCGTATGGCAGAAGTCTGATTTTATTTTTTTGCGTTGGCTGCATAGCGATTGACGTTTTTTAGTTTCAAGGGCAAAGATACATTTTTTTTCGATAATATTATATCTTTTTACATTTTTTATCTTTGCCCGTTATCAGTCAATCGCCGTGCGGCTACACATTCTTGATAAACTTTGCCGGACAGCCGCCCACAACGGCGTTATCGGGAACGTCTTTGGTAACAACTGCTCCCGCTGCCACAACTGCGTTTTCGCCAACCGTTACGCCGGGCAGAATGGTTGCGCCCATGCCAATCCACGCATTCTTTTTGATTGTTACTTTGCCGTATGTGTATTTGGTGTGCCGCTCGTTGAAGTCGTGGTTGATGGTGGCGATGCGCACGGCAGGTGCAAGCATTACGCCGTCTTCAAACTCAATGCCGCCCGATGCGCTCAGGATTGCCGAATGGTTGATGAAAACGTTGTCGCCAAAGGTTACGCGGTTTCCAAAATCGCAGATAAACGGCGTGAGGATTCGTATGCCGTTGAGTTTGCGACCGAAAAGTTGCTCCAAATCAGAAACATAACTTTCATCGTCGGGCATTTTGGCGTTTGCAATGGCGCAGAGTTTGCGCGAACGCATCATTTCGTCAACCGCTTCCTTGAAGTACGGCTCTCTTACGTCGGTAGGTCCGCCGTTGTCCATCAGTTGATAGACATATCCTTTTGGGTATTCCATATTGTTGATTTTTAATATGTTGAACCGTTTGATTATCCGTAAGTTTCTATAAGATATTTCACAAATTGTGGGTCGGCGAAATTCACCGTTCCCGCATCGTGCTGATTGAGAGAGGCGATGGTCTTCATTTCGTCGTCGGTAAGGGCAAAATCAAAGATATTGAAATTTTGCTCCATGCGTTCCTTGTGTGTGGATTTTGGAATGGCGACAATTCCACGTTGTGTAAGCCAACGGAGCGCAACCTGTGCGGCGGTCTTGCCGTATTTTTTGCCGATTTGCGCAAGGGGTTCGCTTTTGACGATTCCGTCCACGCCCTGACCTCCGAGCGGTCCCCATGCCATCACCTTAGTGTCGGTTTCTTTGAGGATTGGCTCAATGCCGTTCTGTTGGATTAACACGTTGCACTGCAATTGGTTGACCATTGGCTTGATGTCCACATAATGCGCAAAGTCGAAAAACCTTGCCGCCTGAAAGTTTGACACGCCAATTGCGCGGACTTTGCCCGACTTGTAGGCTTTTTCCATCGCCCTCCACGTGCCAAAAACATCACCGTAAGCCTGATGGATAAGCAAAAGGTCGATGTAGTTGGTTTGCAGTTTGCGCAGGCTTTCGTCGATAGATTTGGCGGCTTTTCCCTCGCCTGCGTTAGAGATCCAGACTTTTGTAACAAGGAAAATGTCTTCGCGGTTGACACCCGATTTCGCAATTGCTGCGCCAACGCCTTCTTCGTTGTAATACGCTTGTGCGGTGTCTATCAGTCGATAACCAACTGACAAAGCGTCGGTTACGCATCTTTCGGCCTCTTGTGGCGGTACTTGGAAAACACCATATCCCAAGAGTGGCATTTCTACGCCATTGTTGAGTTTTATTGTTTGCATAATTGTAAATGTTTTAATTTTTAATCTGTGCAAATTTATATACAAATGACGTTAAATTATTTTCACTTTTTACGTTTAAATTTTCACTTTTTGACGAAAAAATAATAATGTGTTTATTGTTGTGCAATGCTATATTGCGGATATGGTTGATTGTTAATGGATTGTGAAATGTTTGTAAAAAAGATGTGAAAAGATTTTTGTTGCAATAAGGGATTGTTGTAAATTTGCAGCGTAAAAAATTATGACAAAAAATGGCAATCAATAACGAATTAGTATTAAAGAAAATAATTCAATTGTACGACGAAAAATTCCATATTCCATCGTATCAGAGGGGGTATAGATGGACGGAAAACCAAGTTATTCAATTACTTGACGACATTTGGGAGTTTGCTCAAAAACCGCCACAGTATTCGCAAAATAGCGAAAAGCCATTTTATTGCCTTCAACCGATTGTAGTAAAAAAACACAACTCAAATGGCTACTGGGAAGTGATTGACGGACAACAAAGGTTGACAACTATATGCTTGGTTATTAGATATTTCAACGAAATGTGGATTGGTAAACAAAAAATCAAAATTCCCGAAATTTCGTATGAAACAAGGCATAATAGTTATACGTTTATCAACAACATAGAAATTCAAAACTCAGAGGACGAACTTGATTGGGCAATTAATTTTTCAAAAATTGAAGACAAAATCATTGTAAAAAGTTTGGATTTCAATATCAAAGAAAACATTGATTTTTACCATATTGCAAATGCTTATAAAGCAATTCATTATTGGGTGAAAAAACAAGGCAGAGAGTTTGACAACAACAAGTTGCAGTCGGTATTTCAATCGGAAACCAAAGTAATCTGGTACGAAACCGAAGAAACCGAAAGCAACAGATCTGTCGACGTGTTCACCCGTTTGAATATAGGCAAAATACCTTTGACAAATTCCGAACTTATCAAAGCACTTTTTTTGATGAAAAAGAATTTTTCGCAAGAAAAAGCGAGTTTGAAACAAATTCAGATAGCCACCGAATGGGATTTCATCGAGAGGACTTTACAAAACAACGATTTTTGGTATTTCATTTACAATCCCGAATCTGATGGTGCGAAAGACTATGAAACAAGAATCGAATATATATTTGACCTGATGAAAGGTCGCAGGAAGCAGTCGCCATATTATTACACATTCTTTGAATTTCACGACGATTTCGAGCAAGCAAACTACGACATCGATTTGCTTTGGCTGAAAGTTAAAAAATATTTTTTGACTTTCGAGGAATGGTTCAATGATTTCGAATTGTATCATTTGATTGGCTATCTTGTTGAATGTAATGACAATACGGATAATCTTGCAACTTTGCAACGTGAATCTGTACAAATGTCAAAGTCTGAATTCAGAAATTCGCTATACAATAAGATTCGCAAACAAGTTTTCGACAAGGAAACTTCATTAGAGGATTTAAATTACGACAACAACAAAACAAGGATCAGGAAAATACTCTTGCTGTTCAATATCGAAACAATATTGCAATCGAAAAAACAGGATATGCGTTTCCCTTTTTACAAATACAAAATTGGGAAATGGGACATCGAACACGTTGATTCTTTGACAGAACAGACAATTCAAGGTGAAGAAAAACGTCGCGAATGGCTCAAAGATGTTAATGAATATTTCGCAAAGAATCCAAACGACAGTTTTAACCGTCGGATTGAAGCCCTGAACAAATACCCGAAACTTTCTGATGATGTTTTCAATCCAATGTTTGAGGAACTTAGACGGTATTTTGAAGACGGAATAAGCGAGAAAAACAACATTTCGAATCTTGCCCTTCTTGACAGCGAAACCAACCGCAGCTACAAAAACTCGTTTTTCCCGCTCAAAAGGCACAGAATTGTTCTGAACGACCAAAAAGGGATTTTTGTACCGATTGCCACCAAAAACCTGTTCTTGAAATATTATTCAAAATTTCCATCGAAATTGGATTTTTGGACACAAGACGATGCCAACGACTATTTTGAGGCAATAGCAACAACGTTAAAAGAGTATCTAAAGAAGGAAGAATGATGGAAGAAACGACAATAAACAATCAAAAAGGCGAAAGGTTGTCTTTTTATAAACTGTTCAATGATAAAGGATATAAGGTGCAAATACCTATTATCCAGAGGGATTATGCTCAAGGCAGAAAAGACCAAAACGAAGTGCGAAACAACTTCCTTGATGCAATTTACGGATATTTGGAAGAAAATATCCCAAACCGTGATTTGGATTTCATTTATGGCAGCCTCGAACACATTGGCGATGATGTTGTATTTATTCCGCTTGATGGTCAACAACGACTTACAACACTATTCCTTCTGCATTGGTATCTATACCAAATATCTGACAATGAATTACTTAAAACTAAATTCAGGAATACATTTGTTAAAAATGGAAAATCTGTGTTTACATACGAAACACGCAGCAGTTCATCAGAATTTTGTGACGGTCTCATCAACTGTAACAATTTGTTAGATAATTTGTTGCCTGCCGACGAAAATGAAAACAACACTTTGTCGAAAAACATCACGGATTGCAATTGGTTTTTCCTTTCGTGGAAATTGGATCCTACAATCCAATCAATGCTTACAATGCTTGATGCCATTCACAAAAGATTTTGTGGTAAGAAAGAATTTTTTGAACGGCTATTGGACGAGCAGAAGCCAATCATAACTTTCTTGTTCTTGAACCTGAAGGAATTTTCGCTTACCGACGACCTCTATATCAAGATGAACTCGCGCGGCAAGCCACTGTCTGATTTTGAAAATTTTAAGGCAAAGTTTGAACAAAGCCTTGAAAACGTTGAAATTGGCGATAGAGTTTTTGAAATCGATTATGACGGAATAAAGAAAAAAGTTCCGTTGCATGAGTATTTTGCATTCAACATCGACACAAAATGGGCTGATTTGTTTTGGAATTACAGAAACCTCCAAAACAGAGATGCTCAAAACCGTGCCACCGACAACAATTTTGACGATGAGTTTGTCAACTTCATCCGCATTATATTCACGGCTCAGTATACCGTAGAAAATCCTAACATCGACTACTTGAAGGATTTGCTCGGCAAACAGGCTTCCGACGTAATTACATATTACAGATATTGTGATTTGGAAATTATTTTTGACATAGACAAGGAAAAACGCCTTCAGAAAGACAATGCTGCCGATGAATCCGCAATTGAACGGTTGAAAAACATCTTCTCCAACTGTGCATTATTCTTGATTGACGCTTTGGATTGTCTTTCCAATGAGAGTCAAAGAGTAAAAAATTATATATCGAACGATTACGATTTTTATTTCAAAGAAGAACCATCATTTGAGAAGGCATTGAAAAATAACTTCGCAAGCTATTCCGAACGTCTGCGCTTTTTCGCTTATATCAAGTTTTTGGTACTTAACAAAGGCGATTACAGCGGCATTGACCAATGGATGCGCATAATCCACAACATCACACATCCAGACAACATGCCGATTGACGATATTGCCGACTACATAAAAGCGGCTAAATCAATCAACGACATGTTGCCGTACAGCAACAATATTGTGCAATATTTTGCAGAGAATAGGTGGGTTGGCTTTTTCAATCGTGGTCAAATATTGGAAGAAAGGATAAAGGCGCAGTTGATAACCAAGTCGACAGAATGGCTCGACGAAATCATAAAAATAGAAAAACACGGCTATTTTAATGGGTTGATTGGCTTTATTTTGGAATTTGCAGGCATTGTCGAATACTATAATTCGCATTATAACAAATGCGATTGGATGGACGAACAGAATGCTGTCTTTTTTGAGCAATTCAAGGATTATGCTACGAAGGCATCGGTAGTTTTCAAATACAGTTACGAGAATAGGGTCAATGACGACTTCTGTTATTTTGAACGCGCCGTCCTAACCAAAGGCGATTATTTGATTGGAAGCGGCAACAAAAACAATTCCTGGCCAAAAAACATGCTCAACACAAGCACTGTAAAGAATAACGTAAAACGTACATATAGTTGGAAACGATTGTTGCGATTACCTGACAATCAAGACGATACTCTCAAAGAATGTCGTAATTTTGTTAAAGAGCTGTTTGACGACGAGCGATTTGATGCAAGCAACTTATACCCATCGTTAAAGCAAATTTGCAATGACAGAACTGGCGACTGGCGAGATTATCTAATCGACTGTCACGAAATGATGGAGTATTCCAAACAAGGGTTCATTGGATTCGATGGCGATATTTTCACAATTTACAAGGAATCCCGACTGAACCATTATCACGTAGAATTTTATTCATTTCATTTGTGGTTGAAATATTTCAAAAATGCAATTAATGTAACCTATATACCACTATGGTATTCGGGGGAACGTCCATATATACAAATAAAGCAAAGTACATATGCAATTCGTATTTGTTTTACCGACAAATATGATATTTCTTTGCTGAAAAATAACGGCTATTGTACTCAAAACGATTTTCCAGAAGATTTAACCACGTGGCTTGCCGACAATGGCTATAAATGGAATAATTTCACTGATAATCAAAACAATACCTGTTATTGTTATGATTGTCGCTTTGATACGGAAGAAGAAACTTACAAAGCTGTTGGTGATTTGCGCAATGAATTGAAATAATCCTACACAAACTCCCCATTCAACGCCTCTATCTATATAGCACCCATCAACGCCTTTCCTACCGACGCCACTTCGTTGAGAATTTGTTTTTCTCGCTCTTTGGATGGTTTTGCAGTGCCGTTAATATATTGTGTCATAAGATTTTTACTGATGCCTAAGCGCAGTCCTATTTCAGAGGCGTTGATTTCGGGGTGCGAAAGGAAAAACAAGGAAATGCCTTTCGGTTCGGGGTCGTCATATTCAAAACTTTCAAACGAAACGTCCTCGTCAAGGTCATACCAATGTATGCCCTCGTCGTCCATTTCGTAGTTTTCGCGTTCTGCGGGGCTTGCGTTTCTGAGTCGCTTGTAATACAGCAACGACTGCCACAACGTGCGGTCGTCGTCTGTCTTGCCATAAATGCGGTCGTCCGCAAACCAAATCTTAGTTATTCTCATTTTCTGTTTTCCCTCCAAAATACTCGTTCCATTTTTCAATGGCAAGTTCCTTGTTTTCTTCAAGCACCATCTCTGCCGCCTTAATATCTTTTTGTTTCATTCCTTCATTTTTAACCAGCACGACACCTTCCGGCAAAATATCAAATTTTGCCTTGCCGTCCGCATTTTTCACATGCACATGAATTGGCTCATGTTCACGTGAGTAAAAGAAGAACCGTATTCCGAACATCCTTAAAATTTCAGGCATAATATTTTGTGTTTAAACTATTTTACGGCAACAAATATAAACATAATAACGATAATAACAAAAGAATTTGAGATTTTTGTCGTATAGTACCAATCTATACAAAATATTACAATCTTGTACTCCCTACACAAAATCCCCATTCAACGCTTCAATCTCCACTTCGTGTTTTTTGGTTGTTTTGTCGTAATTGATGCCGAGGAGAATGATGGTTTTGGAAAAGTTTTGGAGTTTTCCGTGATAATTTTTGGCTTTGATTTGGGCGATTGCGCCTTGGGCGGTTTTGTCGTATTTCAATTCAACAACCAGGGCGGGGTATGGTGAATTTTTTATGGGTACAAACACCATATCTGCAAAACCTTTGCCCGACGGGAACTCCCTAAAAATCTCATATTGAGCCTGCGCCGAATAATACGCAAGGCGAATGGCACATGCCAAAGAATTTTCGTCGTTGAACTCAATGAACGAAGTCGCCTCGTCGTGATACGAATCCAAAGCCTTTTCAATGTAATTTTTGTCGCCAGCAATTGTCGCGTTGAGAAGTTCGCGCGAATTGCCTATCGCCTTCGACAAACTGCCCCAACCGCATACACGAATCGAGTTCCTAAACTCGTCGGCAACTTCTGTGTTTGGAATCATAACACGTCCAAAAACTGGGTCGTACGACAAGTAGCCGAGATGCGCCAAAAGTGTCAAAACATCGTCGCTAGTTTCGATATTTTTCATATCGTTGCGGAAACTCGTTACGCTGATTGAAACCTTTTCACCGTTCAACATTCTCACAATTTTGTCGCGCAAACCGTCTATGTCGTTTTTGATGTAATGCTCTATGGTAGTGTAAGATGCTGATTTTGACCAATGGCTGTTGTATTCGCCGTCTTCTGCCGCCAACATTACTGAATTGGGATTGAACATCGACTTTTCGCTGCCAATGATATACCCGTCGTAAGCATGTTCCATCAGTTCCAAATCCATATCATATTTTTCGCAAATTGAAGCAACCTCCTGTTTTGTAAAGCCGTAATATTTGGCAGTTTTTGAAGGATTGATTATGCTGTACTCCACAAAATTATTCAATGCCGACTGCGACTCTATTTTTATAATCGGCAGAATACCAGTCATATAAACTAAAAGGAAAACTTTATTCGCAGTGTTGGATTTAAACATTGCACGGAGCAAGTTGACATATTCGTCCTGAACCGATTTGTCAACCTCGCGGACAAGGCGGTCCCATTCATCGATTATGAAAATAAAACGGTCGCTGGTTTGGGCATTGATTTCCGACAACGCAAACATCAGATTGTCTTTTTCTTGCACAAATGGATAGGCATGTTTCAAATCCTCGATTATCATTTTTTGAGAATCTTTAATTACGTTCTCCGACTTGGTGCTTGCAAAAAAATTCCAATCCAAATATATCGTAGGATACTTGTTGAGGTGCGTTTCAAAATCGGGCGACTTGCTGATTTCCAAATCGTTGAACAATGAACGCGAATCGCTCGAACGGTCGTAATAGGCATACAGCATCTTGGCCGCCACCGACTTGCCAAACCGCCTCGGTCGCGAAATGCAGACATAACGTTTTTCAGTGTCGATTAATCCGTTTAACACGTTAATTAATCCCGACTTATCTACAAAAACGCTATTCCTGACGCTTCTGAAATCCCAATTTCCGTAATCTAAAAATCTGCCCATATCCATCAATGTTTTTGTTATCAGCTGCAAAGATAATATATTTTTGTGATGTTCACACCACCGCCTCATAAATTCTCTTGCCATCGTACTCAATCCATTCGGGCTTTTCTTGGATTACTTTTTCCTTTAAGAATGAGAACGTTACGAGGTAGCCCTCCTGCATGTTGCGCTTTTCGAGGTATTGGGAAAGTTGTTCGCGTCCCGAAATCTCGTACTCGGTGCCATGCCAGATTTTGAGTTCGATGATGTATTCCTTGTGGTTGTAGGTGATTACCAAGTCCATACGGCTGCCGTCGTCGTTTTCGGGTTCGGAGTAATAGAATCCCGTGCCGTTGATAATCGGTTTAAGAAAACAGATGAACATAAAACGGCCTTCGCGTTCAAGGAAAGATTTTTGACCGTCGTCATTTTCGTCCACCTTTATAAGACGGCTGCGACTATGGCGCACAAGGTCTTGGAAACGGTTGATAATGAGCGGCATATTCAGGTCGCCATTTTTGTCGGTGAAAACACCCATGCTACTTTCCAACCTACTTAGTGCTTTTTCGGCAATGAAATATTCGTATAATACGTTTTGGAAAATTAGATTGTGAATCTGCGCTCTCGAATTGCTGTCGGGACGGATATATGAAAACATTCTCGCCAATTCTACAGGAGTATTCAAGGCATAGTAACTGATGCTAAATTTTTCCAATACCACCGCGCCAAGGAATCTTTTGAGTTCGGGATATTGTTCCATGTTTTTCTTGATGAACTTCAAGAGCGTCAGATTGTCATCTTTAAGAATGGTTTTCACAGCCCTCAGCACACCGTCCTTCGTCCAGTCTTTTCCCAAACGCTCGTCGATAATCTTGCATACCGCACTTACCAAAACTGGGTAGCCCGATGTGTATTTATAAATCTCTTCCGAAATCTCTTTGATGTCGAAGCCGATATGGTAATCGTTTTCGTAATCAACCAGCATTGTGCTGATTTCCTGCGGGTTGAAAGTCATGTCGAGTTCGTACTCGGCGGCAACGTTCCACGGCGAATTAGATCGGAAGAGCGTCGTGTAGGGAAAG
>CALFIU010000018.1 GCA_937877455.1 uncultured Bacteroidales bacterium | reverse complement strand
CGGAGGGTAGAGACCCCAAGACAGGAAAAATCAAGCGTGTGGTAAACTTTGACGTCTTACGCCAATTGCTTGGTGACGACACCATTGAAGATGCTACCGAGGCATACGAGTTCAACTGGGTGGGCAAGCAGGAGGCACGTGCGGAAGTATTGCGTCCTATCAACAAGACGCTTCGTCCTGTCAAGGAGGATAGCATGGATTGGGATAACACGCAGAACCTCTACATAGAGGGCGACAACCTCGAAGTGCTGAAACTGCTACAGAAGTCTTATCTCGGTAAGGTGAAGATGATATATATCGACCCGCCTTACAACACGGGTAACGACTTCGTGTATCACGATGATAGTAGTCGTTCTCTGGAAGAAGAGGATTTGGCTGCTGGTAACATTGACGAATTAGGCAATCGCTATAGAAAGAATACCGATTCAAATGGCCGATTCCATTCTGAATGGTGTTCAATGATATATGCAAGGCTGATGGTGGCAAGAAGCCTATTAAAGGAAAATGGAGTTGTTTTTATTTCTATAGATGATAATGAGGTCGAAAATCTACGAAAGATATGTGACGAGATATTTGGAAGTGATAATTTTGTTGCAAATTACATCTGGGAAAAGAAGAAAAAACCTTCATTCTTAAATGCGAATATTGGGACAAAAACTGAGTATATTGTATGTTACTCAAAAGATAGAACTATGCTTGGAGCTTTATCTGTTGATACTACAGAGGAAGGGAAAAAATATCCTTTTAATAATGCAGGTAATTCCATAGCTAATCTTACTTTTCCAAAAGGAAGCGTAAAGTTCAATATGAAAGATTGTGTAGTAGAGCCTCAAGATATGTCAGAAGGTAACATTATTACAAGCCTTGAAAACGAACTTCATATCGTTAATGGTACTAATGAAAATGATTTTACTTTGCGTGGTGAATGGAGATATTCTCAAGCGAAATTGGACGAAATTGTCGCTAATAAAGAAGGAATTATTATAAGTAAAATCCCCTTCAGACCAAATCACATTAAACAAGGTGGTGAAATCAAGAAAATGCACAACCTTCTCTCTATAGATAACTATAAGGTTGGTACTAATGAGGATGCTACAGCTGAACAAACAAAATTATTAGGAAAAAATTATTTTGATTACGCAAAACCTTCTACTTTAATTCAACTTCTTGTTAAAGCTTCAACTTATAGCGAAACAGATGCTATTATTATGGATTTCTTTTCTGGCTCAGGAACAACAGCTCAGTCTGTCTTTATGTTAAATGCAGAAGATAAAGGAAATAGAAAAAGTATTCTTGTCCAGTTGCCGGAAAAAACAGATGAAGAATCTGACGCGAGAAAAGATGGATATGACAATATCTGCGAAATCGGCAAGGAGCGCATTCGCCGTGCTGGCAAGAAAATCAAGGAAGAGTCGCCATTGACCACCCAAGACCTTGATACAGGCTTTCGCGTATTCCGTATTGACGAAAGCAATTTCGAGGATGTTGAACGTACTCCAAAGGAATATCATCAAGACCAGCTTGACCTCTTCTTGAATAACGTGAAGAGTGACCGCACTGACCTTGACCTTCTGTTTGGCTGCATGTTGGACTGGGGTGTACAGCTTTCCTTGCCAATGTCCTCAGAAGAAGTGGATGGCAAGATGATTTATACGGTCAACGACGGAGACCTTGTGGCATGCTTTGCTGAAAAAGTGACGGATAGCGTGGTGAGGGCAATGGCAGACAAGCAACCGCTGCGTGTCATCTTCCGTGACAGTTGCTTTGCACAAGATGCCGACAAGATCAACATCTATGAGACCTTCAAGCAGTTGTTGGACTGGAGCGATAAGGATGTTGAAAAGAACATAAGAGTGATTTGAACGCAGTACAATGGAAGTGTAATCGTTTGGCCGTTTCTTAAAATAATATTTGGCCATTTCTTAAAAAGGATTCCGTCCAACTAACCGAACAAAAATCCGCCAACTTGCCGAATGAAAATCCGCCAACTTGCCGAACAGAAATCCGCCAACTTGCCGAACGAAAATCCGCCAACTTGCCGAATAAAATTACTCAAATTTTTTGATAATCAAAAATAAAGCACTAACTTTGCAGCATCAAAAAAAATAATAGAATGATGGATAATAATCTGAATTACAAAAAGAGAGTTGCCGATAAGATGTTGATGGATCAACTCGAAGCTGCAGGAGTAGTATTGATTCAAGGGCCAAAATGGTGTGGTAAGACAACGACGGCAATCCAAGCCGCAAAAAGTATAAAGTATATGGATTGGCCTCGAGAGATGGAGAAAAATTTATTTATGGCCGAAGAAAATCCTGAAGCTTTGTTGGATGGCGAGGTTCCCCGGCTTATAGACGAATGGCAATTGGCCCCACAGTTATGGGATGCTGCGCGTTTTATCGTTGACCGTCGTGGAAAACCAGGCCAGTTCATCTTCACCGGATCTGCGGTTCCTGCTGACAGAAGCCTGATACACCATTCGGGCACCGGACGTTTTGCTTGGCTTACAATGCGTCCGATGAGTTTATGGGAATCGGGGGAGTCGAACGGTAAAATCAGTCTGACCGATCTCTTTGCCAAACATATTTCAAGTGCGTCCGCTCCAGATCACTCCTTGGATGACCTGTGCTATTTGATATGCCGTGGAGGATGGCCCAGTTCGATAACGATGAATAAGCAGGCTGCGCTACGACAATCCAAGAACTATGTCGCAGCGATTTGCGAAAGTGATATATCGCGAGTTGACAACGTGAAGAGAGATGCCTCGTTTACCCGTCGCTTGTTGCGGTCGTATGCACGGAATCAGGGTTCGCAAATTCCTGTCAGTACCATCTGTGCAGACCTTTCTTCCAATGAGGGCGGATCGATGAGTGAAGACACCATATCGTCGTATATCGCAGCCCTAAAAAAAATATTCGTTATAGAAGATATGCCGGCATGGAATCCGAATCTGCGGTCAAAAACAGCCATTCGCACATCCGACACCCGCTATTTTGTGGATCCATCGGTAGCAACAGCTGCTTTAGGATTAGGACCTAAAGATTTGCAAAACGATTTGAACACTCTTGGACTTATGTTTGAAACCCTTGCGGTAAGAGATTTGAGAGTGTACGCCGAGTCGATAGATGGCGATGTGTTCCACTACAGGGACAAGAACGGGTTGGAATGTGATGCTGTAATACATTTGCATAACGGTAGCTATGGCCTTGTCGAGATAAAACTTGGCGGCAGCAAACTGGAAAATGAAGGTGCGGAAAGTCTGAAAAAACTGTCGAAGATTATTGATAAGGAGAAGATGAACGAGCCGTCATTTATGATGGTTCTTACCGGTGTGGGTTCGTATGCCTACCAGCGTAAAGACGGAGTGCTGGTGGTGCCTATCGGATGCTTAAAGAACTAAAAGTGAAAACAAATATATGCCAGGAGCAAGACGAACAAATAACCAGCCTGCACGACTGCAAGACGCGCTGGTGCTGCACAAATATATATTGAACCTCTTTGGATGTAAGGACTTGGAGGCGCTGAGTCGTGACCTGAAAGACCCTGCATTGGAAGGAGTGGACGATGAAAGGCTACGGGTAGGCGCGTCAGCGGGAATGGGCACGTCACGCTTCTACTATGTGCTGAAACAGCATCAATACGACCTGCATATATCGCAGGAGAAACTGTTTGAGTATGACAAGAACATCGTAAGCCATA
>CALFIU010000017.1 GCA_937877455.1 uncultured Bacteroidales bacterium | reverse complement strand
AGTTGGCGAAAAGGCGGCAAAGCCGCCTTTTCGCCAACTCCTATAATATACACCCAAAATAGAATGGTGTGTAGGGGCAGACTTGCGAGTCCGCCCGTTGCGAGTAATGAATTTGAATTTTGAAAAGTTTTGTTACTTATAAGTTGAAACCAAAACTCATACTATTATATTTACAGAAAAATATGAAAAAACTGGTTTGCATTAAAAACAAACCAGTTTTGTGTTATAAAATAAAAATTTTTATGCAAGATTTTCTATTATTTTTCTCCAAAGTTTGTATTCGATTTTTTCTCTCGAAAACATTTCTATTTCGGATGCGGTTTTAACGGGTTTATCGTTGTAAGCCATTTTTTGGAGGAAGAAGGGTGCGCGTTCAACACCTTCTCCAAGGTTGAGCATAACTGTTTCTCCGTTTTTTATAAGGTTGTTTTTCAACGCTTTGAAAAATCCACCTACACATACGGCTGATGCAGGTCCAATTTTTTCTAATGTTTTAAAGGTTATTAACCTTGCGTAGTCAACAAGATTATCTTCGTTAACAGTAATAATTTCTCCACCGCTTTTTTTAGTCAAATCGGCAATAATAGGGTAAGTTCCAGGAACACCTGTTGCCAATGTTTGCACTATGGTTTTGGGATTTTGGATTTTTGGATAATCGTTTTGCCAACCATCGGGAAAATTATTTGCTTTTGCTTTTTCCCATGCTTGAGTCATTGGGTCGCAAAGGCTTGGTTGTGCTGAGATATAACGAGGACTTTTGTCTGCAATACCAATAGGGCGCAACTCGTCGTATGCTTTTTCTACGGCTATTGGACCAGTGCCGCCGCTAAGTGCTTGAATGTAAACGTCTGGTAGTTGTCCAACAATTCTAAGCCATTCATACACCCATGTTTTTTTGCTTTCCACGCGAAGTGGGTCTATGTTGCCAATGGTCATAATAATGTTGTTGGCAGCGCAAAATTCTCCTGCAACTTTTTTTGCTTGGGCGTAGTCGCCATCCACAACAACGGCTTTTTGTCCGTAACTGCTAACTGATGCAATGTTGTCTGCCACAGCGTCTTTTGGCATAAAGACGTAAAGGTTTATTCCTGCTTTGGCAAGATAATGTGAAAATGCGTTGGCGGTATTGCCTGTGCTTGCCACGGCATAATTGGTTATTCCACATTCTTTTAAAACGCTGGCTGCCAACGTACCTGCTATGTCTTTGAACGTGCGAGTTGCTTGGTTGTAGTTATGGCGCATGGCGAAAACTTTTATGTCTAAGCCATATTGTTTTTTTGCAAATTCTTCAAGAAATTCCCAACGGTCGGTTGGAGAAACGCCTTCTCCTGCCGAAACGATGTTTTCTTTGTTGTCGAGCGGCAGAAAGTCGAAGTAATGCCATAGACTTTCTACTCTGTCTTTTGTAAAAATAAGATTTTTAAGTTTTTGCGGGTCTGAATTATATTTTGTATCTACAAAATTGTTTCCGCATGATGGACATTTTTGCCCTGCGGCATACCATTCTTTAAATCCATTGATTTTTTGTCCGCATTTTTTGCATACAAAATAATACTTTGCGCTCATTTTTTATTAAGTTTTTTTATGATGTGTTTATTTGCTATTTTAAGCAAACAAACAAGCATAAGTTATGTTAAAAAAATCAATTTTCTAATTGCTCTTTAAGTTTTTGTGCAGCAGCATCGCTTTGCTCGTTTTTTTCTTTTGCTGTTTTTGAATTGATATAAGAGCTGTCTTTACGCAAAAACTTTAAACCGCCAACGAGAAAGTCTGGTAATGGTTTTTCTGGATCTTTTTTCTTGAGATTGAGTCCAATGCCAAGTTTGCTTACTATCGGAACGTAGTATGTTTCAACAAATTCGATGAGGTTGCCGTCGGGGTCTTCAATATATGTAAAGTGTCCCGATGCGCCGCCCATATCAAATATTTCTGCTTCGCTTTCGTATGCTTCTGGATTGCTGTCGGCAGTAAACGTTAGACCTTTGCTTTCGATAAATGTTTTTAAATCTTTCATGTTTCGTATGTCGAAACATATTTGGATAAATCCCGGATCGCCCCAAAGGTGTGTTTGGTAATCGTATATTTTTTGTGGTGTGCGATTAAGGGTTTGTATCAATTCTATTTGGCTGTCGTTTAAAAAGTTGGAAAATGGCCCTTTACGTTTTTGACTATGACCGAGCAATACGCGGCGTATTTGGCAGTTGCCACCAGGTATTTTTTCTAAGTCTTCAAATCTGCCAGTTTTGTCGTATATTACAGTGTCGTACCCGAGTATTTGGCTGTAAAACTCAATGGATTTTTCCATATCGCTTACGCCAACTATTGCTCCATATATTCCTCCAACTTTTGAGTTGGTTTCTTTAAATATGGTTTCACATTGTACAACTTCAAAAAAGTTTCCATAAAGGTCTTTTACAAAAAAGTGGTCTTTCCCTGCAAAATTTTTTCCAAACGGGCTACAAATTTTAACACCGTCATCTTTCATTTTTATGTAGGCAGCGGATGCGTTTTGTGTTTTTAGTTTGCCTGCAAATGTGCCGAGGTCGCCAATTTGTACTTCAAAATTAGCACGTGTTGGTTTTCTACTTGTGTATTGCCATATTTCCAATCCGCCACCGCCTTGCATGTTGTAACTTAATATGGTATGGCGAGTTTGTGGTTTGTGGTCGGTGTAGGTTTGCATAAAAATAGCCTCTCCTGGGGCATCGCTTAGCAACACATCACTTCCAAAGTGTTGTCTATACCAATCCCATGCTTCATAAACATGGTCAACCCCTACGCCAATTTGCTGAATACCGCTGATAAAAAATGCCATTTTATGTTTATTTCTTGTTTATTAATCTTTTATTTTTAACTTTTTGGCAAACCTAAGAAAAATTCTTGTTACTAAAAAAATTATATTTGCAAAAATGATTAATTGCAGTTTTTTTTACTTGAACTTAAGTTGCAAAAAACACGTCAATTTCATTTGATTTGACGTAAAAAAAATTGTTGTTATAAAAATTGTTATTGCTTTTTTAGATTTTTTTTATTTTTGTGGCGAATTTTTAATAATATATGAATATGTTTAGAAGAAAAATTATGGCAGCAGTGTTTGTGGGGCTTGCAATGTTATCGGCATGTGGCACGCAAGGTGGACAATCGGCTGCGGAAAAGAATGTAAACCACAAAACAGAATTTGTATGTCCTGATGGTGCTATGACACCAAAACAAATTTCGGAAAATGGTGAAAACCTTGTAGATAAGGATGTTATTATAACAGGAAAGGTGTCGCATGTTTGTGTTAGATCAGGAAAAAAATGTTTTATAGCTGGTAACGACGATTCTACTTTGTTGATGCAGGTATTTGTTGGCGGCGAAATTGACACATTTCCTCGTGAATTGATGTACAAAAATGTGGCAATAAATGGTGT
Source organism: uncultured Bacteroidales bacterium (assembly GCA_937877455.1). GTDB lineage: Bacteria > Bacteroidota > Bacteroidia > Bacteroidales > UBA3824 > UBA3824. The sequence continues at coordinate 64,286 of CALFIU010000017.1, read as the reverse complement.
TTTGAAGGTAAAAAAAATTGAAAAGGAAAAAATTTTAGCTCAAGAACAACAAGCTAAAGAAAAAATGCCAGAGGATACCTCGTCGCAAGAAAATTGTCAAATTATTGAGCAATGCCATCATGTTATGCAGCAGGCTGCTGATATGAAAGAGTGGATGGAAAAAAATGGAAAGGATTATTATCCTGTTTATTATGTTGAGGGTCGTAAATTTTTGAATTAAAATCTGCTTAGATTTATAAAGGGGAGAACTAAAAATTAGATTTTTCAAGGCGTATGAAATCGAAAAAGCGCAGTTTACTGATTGTAAATGAGCATTTTGAGATTGAAATACAACGCAGAAAAAGCAATTTTTAGAACCCTCGTATAAAAAATAAAAAGTGGTGCAGAAAGTAAAATTCTCTTTTCTGCACCACTTTTTGTATCTTAAACCTTTAAAACCTTAAAATCTATATTGATGAGGTGCTAATTTTTCGGATTTACGGCGATTACCAAGCCATTTGAAAAACGATACCCAAACGTATGCCGAAATGATTATTGGAACTGCAATCCATTGCAAACATATAATCATTATAACTGCAAATATTAAGAAGTTGAAAACCAATTTGTTGTCTTTATATTTATATGTTTTCATTTTAAGAGAAAACATGGGTAGATTGCTTATCATTAGGGTTGAAAAAATTAGTGTTATAGGTAATAAAACTAACCATTCGCACAATACAAAAACTTGCAAACCTATTAATGCAACCATTAGTGTAAATGGAAAATCGGCGTTAAACAGCGCATGTGCTATAGAATAAATCCAAAAATCATCAGGAGTCATTGCATTAATAAGCGGAATTGATGCCACAAGCATTGCATTGGCTGGTGTGGCGAGTCCTTTGAAACTATGTTTTTGTTCGTCGTCTATGTTGAATTTTGCAAGCCTTAGAATTGAAAATATGGCAATTATGATGGCGCAAATCAAAATTGCTATTTGCCAACCTTCAAACGATGTTAGGCTACCTTTGAGCCTAAGTGATTGTTTTAAAAGTTGATACATTATGGCCGATGGTGCCACGCCAAAACTTATTGCATCTGCCAACGAGTCGAGTTGTTTGCCAAGTTCTGATTGTGCATGTAGCAATCGTGCCGCAAAACCATCGCTAAAATCGAATATGCAAGCTATAAATACAAGGTAGGAAGCGTATATTAAGCTTTTTTCACCGTCGGTGGCCAAAATTGTAGCCAAAACACCGCAAAATGCGCTTGAGCATGTGAGAAGACTTGGAACAAATTTTAATTTGCTTATTATTCCTGACATTTTTGTATGTTAATAAAAAATTGTTTTCTGTTTTTGTTTTGCAAATATAAGACCATTTTATCTATGTCCTTTTGCCGCGCAAATGTATAAAAATTTAATCGTTATTAGCGTTATTTTTAATTTTATTTTACTAAAATAATCAAAAAATACATTTTGATAAAAAAAACGGTTGTTTTTTAGTTACTTTTGTCAAAAAGTTATTTTATGCAAAGGTTATTGTTTACGCTTTTATTGTTGTTTTTATGCCATATTGTTTTTTCGCAAGTGGTTAAATATGGAAATGATTTTTTATCAATAGGAGCAGGGGCGCGGGCATTATCGCTTGGTGGTGGTTGTATTGCAACTTCGAGTGGGGCAGAGGCAAGTTTTTGGAATCCAGCCAATTTGCAACATTTTGGAAAATTGGAAATTTCGGCAACTCATGATAATTATTTCTCAGGTCTTGCCAACTATGATTTTGTTGCAGCGGCTTATTCTGTTGATACCGTTTCTGATTTGGGATTATCGTTGGTGCGTTTGGGGGTTGATGATATTCAAAACACATTACAACTTTTTGATGCAGAGGGAAATATGGATTTTGATCGTATTTCATATTTTTCGGTTGCTGATTATGCTATATTTTTTTCTTATGGACGTAAAATTCAGCATATTAGGGGGTTAAGTGTTGGCTCAAGTGTAAAACTTATTTATCGGCACGAAGGCAAGTTTGCTAATGCTGTTGGTTTTGGCGTGGATTTGGCGGCATCGTGGCGACGAAAAAGTTTTTCTGCTGGCGTTGTTTTGCGTGATGCTACTTCCACTTTTGATGTTTGGAATGTTGATAAATCGCAGTTTGACAGCGTCTTTGTTTCAACAGGAAATACAATTCCCGAAAATTCTACAGAAATTATTCCGCCATCGTTGCGTTTTTCGGTGGCTTATAAGTTTAAAATCAAAGATTTTATTATTTCGCCAGAAACTGGTGCAACTGTTTTTTTTGATGGACATCGAAATTATCTTGTAAGTGGCGAAATGCTTTCGATTAATCCTTTTTTTGCTTGTGAGTTTTCTTATAAAGGTATTGTTTTTTTGCGCGGTGGATTAACCGATTTTCAAAAAAATAACAATCTTTACCTTAGTAAAAGTTTCAGTTTTGTGTTTTCGTGTGGTGCTGGTATTGCTTTTAAGCATTTTTCGTTTGATTACACCTTTTTAAATACATCAAAAGATAGTTATGACTATAAATCTAATGTTTTTACACTCAAAGTTAATTTTCTAAATTAACGGTGGTGCTAAAAATTGCTTTTTCTGCGTTGTATGCCAATCTTAAAAATCATCAATAACAATTAGTCAACTCAATTTTTACGCCTATAAAACTTAATTTTAGAATTCCCATTTATTATTTCGATTCGGTTTTTTCGTCTGTCGCATTGCTCATTTTGGTATAAACAATGTATTTACGCATAAAAAAGTTGAAGAAAAATACAACGATTTGTGCTATTATATTGCTGATAAACAAGTATAATCCTATGTAAGTTTTAAATACAACGGTAATTGCTGCGTTGAGAGCAAGTCCAACCGCACCAATGAGTGTGAAAACCACAAATCTTGATATGTTGTTGTTTTTTTGTCGTTTGTGAAATACCCAAATTGTTGAAAAAATATAATTGGCAATTCCCGATACCATTGAAGCAACAACGGTGCTTATGGTTGTTAAAAGTTTGTCGTTGCTTTGGTCGGTTTGATTTAGTACAATGTAATATACAAACCATAAAACCAACATATTAATTCCTATTCTTGAAGCCTCAACTATAATGTTGCGAAATAGTTGTATTGTACTATTTTCGGTTTTTCCTACAAAAATTTCTTTTAGTGTCATTGGTAATAAAAATTATAATTTTTTTTTGTTTATTTTTAGAACCTCCGTTAAAGTAATAGTAGCATTTTTGATATAGCAAATCCAAAATACGTACCTGCAGCATAACCAAACAATCCAACGGCTATGCCCGGTCCTATTACCGATTTGTTTTTTAACGTCTCTCCCATAACTGGTGCAAATGGTGGACTGCATATCAAAGATATGCTTGTGGTTAGGGCTGTGTCTGCATCTACTTTAAATAATGCACACAAAACCATGTGTATTATTGGCGTGGTGAGTGTTGCAAAAATTATAAACCAAAATATTTGATTATCAACGTCCATTAGTGATTTTAAACTTACTTGCGATGCCACAGCTACGCTAAAAACAATGATAAAAAATGTTCCTAATTCAAATGTGCGTTTTATCTTTCTTACTCTTTTATTGAACGATGCTGCTATAGAAATCATTGTTATTGCAAGTATAAAAATTGTTTGGAACATATTTTTGGGTGCAAGATAAGCAATTGCAGCACCAATTGCAATAACTAAAATACTTAGTATTAATCCACGTAAAAAATCAGGAAGGTTGTCGCGTTTAAAAAGTCCCATAAAAAGCTCATTATCATGTTTTTCTAAAACTATATCGTTGTTGTTTATTATTTGAGTTGTGTCAAATTTTGGCATTGTTAGCCGTGCTATGTTTTTGCCAACCGTAAGTATAAAAAAAAGATATATAGCACTTGATACCGTGCTGTATGCTGAAACCAAAAGATATGTGCTATCGTCAACGCCGAGTGCAATTTTTAGCGAAGCAAGATTGGCATTACCACCAGTATAAAGCCCTGTTAACATGCCGCCAACTGCCGAAAAAGTTTGGTTGTTGTGTTTACCTAAAATTAAAAAAGCAACCGTTATGGATAGTGCGCATGCCAAAAAACCGCATATTGTTGATTTTATAAAAGAAGGTGCAAGTTTTGCCCACGATTTTATGTCAGAAGAGAACAGAAGTAACGGTATAGCCAACGGAACAGTGGCTTGAGCAACAGCCATTTGAACACGGTGGGATTCTGCATCGTCGCCAATAATTCCTGTTATACTGAGCAGACATGCCAATATGTATGCCAAAATTATACTACCTATTTTTCTCAAAATAAGGCTTTTGTATGTTAGCCATAGTATAAAAAATGGCAAACCGATACAAATTATAAGTGCAATGTACATGTTAAAAAAATATTCCGTGCAAAAATATAAAAATCCGTATAATTTATGTTATTGTTTGCATTGGATTTTTATTAACTTTGCCATTGTTAAAAAAAATCTAAAAAAAATGATAACATTTTCAGTATCAATAATTTTATTAATAGTCGGCTATCTTGTTTATGGAAAATTTGCCGAGCGAGTTTTTAAACCAGACTCCAATGCAGCAACACCAGCCTACACCAAAAACGATGGTGTTGACTATATGCCGTTGCCCACTTGGAAAATTTTTATGATTCAATTTCTCAACATTGCAGGGCTTGGACCTATTTTTGGTGCTATACTTGGCGCGCAATTTGGGACGGCTGCCTATATTTGGATTGTGGTGGGTTGTATTTTTATTGGTGCTTTTCATGATTATTTTTCGGGTATGATTTCGCTACGTGAGGGTGGTGCCAATCTTCCTGATATTATTGGAAAGTATCTTGGAAACACTACAAAGCAAGTAATGAGAGTGTTTACAGTGATACTATTAGTGCTTGTGGGGGTAGTTTTTGTAAGCCAACCAGCGGGCATACTCGATAGGATAACGCCAGAATGGATGAACAACACCTTTTGGATTATTGTTATTTTTGCTTATTATCTTATTGCAACATTGTTGCCAATTGATAAAGTAATTGGAAAAATATATCCTTTGTTTGCTTTCTCGTTGATTTTTATGGCATTAGGGGTTCTTTTTATGATTTTTAAACAAGGAATAAGCCTACCCGAAATAACAGATGGCATAGCAAGCATACATCCACAAAAAGAAGTTACGCCAATTTTCCCAATAATGTGTATTACAATAGCTTGTGGTGCTATTTCTGGTTTTCACGCTACGCAAAGCCCTCTGATGGCACGTTGTTTAAAAAATGAAAAACTTGGTCGTCCTGTTTTTTATGGAGCAATGATTCTCGAAGGTATAATGGCAATGATATGGGCTGCCGCTGCAATTTGGTATTACAAAGAAAAAGGTTATGGAGAAACTCAAGCTTCAATAGTTTATTTTATAACTGAAACATGGATGGGCAAAGTAGGAAGTGTTTTAGCAATGCTTGGAGTTGTGTTTGCTCCTATAACCAGCGGCGACACTGCTCTTAGAAGTGCGCGTTTGATACTTGCCGATTTTTTAAAGATAGACCAAACAAAAATATCTAAACGTTTGATGGTAAGTTTGCCTATTTTTGCAATTACGGCGTTGATTATTGTTTATAGCCTAAGCGATGCGGCTGGTTTTAATGTTATTTGGCGTTATTTTGGTTGGTCAAACCAAGCTCTAAGTGTGTTTACATTGTGGGCAATAACGGTTTATATGGTAATTAACCATAAACCATGGGTGATGGCTTTTGTTCCAGCTGTATATATGACATTAGTATGTTCAACTTATTTGTTTGTTGCACCCGAATGTTTTGGGCTTGGAGGTTCGTTGCCATACATTCTCGGCGGTGCGTGTGCTTGTGCATCGATAATTATTTTTGCTAATTGGATAAAAAAAGACAATCAGCGTTAAATTAGGTTGATAAAAGAAGAAAAAAGTTGAAAATTTTTATAATAGGATGTGGAAATGTGGCATGGAGCTTAGTTCCTGCCATTTTGGAAAGCGGACACGAAATAACAGGAATTTATGGTCGCAATACATTGACATTAAATCCGTTAGTTGATAGGTTTGGATTGCCTGCGTTTCATAGTTTGGAAAATATTCCACAATCAGACCTTGTATTCATTGCTGTAACAGATTCGGCCATAGCAGAAGTATCGACAGCTGTTGCAAAAGAAAATATTGTGGTTCATTGCAGTGGTAGCACAGGTATTGATGTTTTGGCTCAACGTTTTAACAATTGTGGTGTTGTTTATCCAACGCAAACATTTTCTAAGCATCGAAAGGCAGATTTTAAAAATATACCGTTGCTTGTGGAGTATTCATCGCCAGAAGCAGGTGTTGTAATAATGGAATTTGCGAAGTCATTATCTAATGATGTAAGGGAGATGACAAGTAGCCAACGTATTTATTTGCATTTGGCGGCAGTTTTTGCTTGCAATTTTACCAATCATTTTTTTGCGGTGGCAAAAAATATCCTTGATGACAATAATGTTGACTTCGGATTGTTGTATCCATTGATAAACGAAACGGTAGAAAAAGCATTGAAATGCGGCAATCCTGCTAAATGTCAAACAGGACCTGCTGTTAGGCAAGATAATTTAACGTTGGAAAAACATATTAATTTGCTTGAACCAATTCCTTATTTAAAAGATATTTACATTTCTCTATCTCAAAGTATTATAAAATTTAAACAAAATGGAAACACAAACATATAAAAGTAAACTAACCAACATTAAAGCATTTGCCTTTGATGTTGACGGAGTGTTGAGTAGCGGAGTGTTGTGTATGCCCGATGGCGATTTGTTGCGCATGATGGACATACGCGATGGTTTTGTTATTCGTAAAGCGTTGCTCAACAATTATAAAGTAGCAATAATAACCAAGGGAAGTTCACCGTCGGTGATTTTGAGATTTCAAAAACTTGGAGTAACAGAAATTTATTCGGGAAAAGGCGCAAAACTTGAAAGTCTTAAAGATTTTGCCCAAAAATATTCGCTTACACTTGACCAAATTTTGTATCAAGGCGACGATTTACCCGATTTGCGATGCGTAGAAGCAGCAGGCCTTGGTACGTGTCCAAAAAATGCAACCAAAGAAATAGTTCAAGCAGCCGATTATGTTAGTCCATACGAAGGTGGGCATGGTAGCGTTAGAGATGTTGTAGAGCAGGTTTTGCGTGCCAACAACGATTGGAATATTGACGAAGATGTATAAAAAATAGTTGAAAAATGAGAGATTTTTTTAAACTGATACGTTACAAAAATTTATTGATAATCATACTTTTGCAATGTTTAGTTAAGTTTTGCATTGTTAATCCTTTGTTGGATGTATATGGTCTTGAACCGCTTTTTGGTGGTTTGGATTTTATATTTATGGTTACATCTACGGTGCTTATGGCGGCAGGTGGTTATGTTATAAATGATTATTTCGACACCCAAACTGATAGTGTTAATCGCCCAGATGAGGTGGTTGTAGGCAATGGTGTAAGTCGTAGTGAGGCTGTAAATATCCACTTGATACTCAATATTATTGCTTGTGTTCTTGGTTTTTTGGTATCGTTTCGTATTGGAGTTTGGATTATTGGGTTGGCATATCCGTTTATTTCGGGTTTGTTGTGGTTTTATTCTGCAACATACAAGAAACAGTTTTTGATTGGAAATATTATTGTTGCCTTTTTGACGGGGCTTGTGCCGTTGCTTCCAGCAGTTTATGAATTGCCGATGCAGATTGCCAAAAATTATGATAAAATAGTAGAAGATGAAATTAATATTTATCTAATTTTTTATTGGGCAGCAGGTTATGGAGTGTTTGCGGCTATAACAACTTTGGCACGTGAGATAATAAAAGATTGGGAAGATTGCGAAGGTGATAAGGCGGCAGGAAGAAACTCTGTACCAATGGTTTGTGGTGATTTTTATACCAAAATTATAACATTAGTTTTAACATTGGTATCTATATTGGGAGTTGTTTGGGTGTGGTTAAAATACCTAACCGATACTATTTCTGCTATTTATATTTTGTTGCTTGTGGTAGCTCCATTTATATTTTTGTTTTACAAAATTATAAAAATAAAGTCTAAGGAAGATTGCAAATTTGTTAAAAACTTATATAAAATTATAATGATAACTGGCATGTTGTATATGTTAGTTGTGAGATATAATTTTTTGTCGTTAGTATAATTTGGGTATTTATACCAATTATGCGTTAATTGGCAATAATTTATTGTTGAATTAGGCATAATTGGTATAATTTTTTTGTTAATACATAATTTCAAATGCGCTTTTGTACGCATTGTTAGTTGTAGCAAATGTAACAAAATTGTCGTAAAATTTGTTGTGCGAAATTGTTGCGCTGTCGCCAAAAATTATTAGTTTCTTTTTGGCACGAGTCATTGCAACATTCATTCGTCGAGTATCGTTCAAAAAACCTATTTCGCCTTTATCGTTGCTTCTTGTAAGGCTTATAATTATTACGTCTTTTTCTCTACCTTGAAACGAATCGGCTGTGTCTATGACGGTTATTAATTTTGCGTAGTCGGGAATTTCTGAATTTTTTATATATTTTTTTATAATTTCGGTTTGGGCTTTGTATGGTGATATTATACCAATTCCGCTTATTCTATGAAAGTTTCCTTGTAGCTCAACGTTTTGAATATAACTTGTTAAATATTTGATAATTAGTGCCGCTTCTTCTTCGTTGTATGTACTTAGAGTTTGTGAGTTGTGTTTTTCTACAAAACCAGTTCCTGCTGTGTCGATAAATTCCAATGGCATATCGCCATCGAATACAGTTTGGTTTTTGCAAATATTATCGGCAACAAGTTTTCCATCGTAAAAAATTTGGTTTGAAAACTGCATTATAGCCTCGTTCATGCGATATTGTATGGTAAGCATTACATCGGCGGAATTGTTTTCTATGGTTTTTTCAAACATTGTTTTTTGTAATCCGCCTTTGATAGCCTCTTTACTTTTTACTGTTGGTGGCAATTGTTTATGATCGCCAGCAAAAACAATGCGGTTGGCTCTAAGTAGAGGAATTATGCAGGCAGGTTCGAGTGCTTGAGCAGCTTCGTCGATAAACACAGTGTTGTAGTGCATATCTTTTATTTCGCGGTTTGCTGCTCCTACGAGCGTGCATGTTATAACTTGCGCATTTGTTAGTATGTCGCTTGTGATGTAAAAAGCCAAGTGATCGGCATCTTCGGTTATTTGTTTGGCTTCTTTGTTGAGCATGGCGCGTTGTCGGCGTTCTTCTTCTCCAAAGTTGCGTTTGTATTTTTTTGCCATGCGCCTATATTCATCGGCTTTTCGTCTAAGTGCGCGTATGTCTTTGTAGTTTGGGTGATTAGCAATTTTTGCGTCTAAGGTGTTTTCTAATGCTTCTGGAGTAACTCTTGCTGGTTGTCCTATACGTACAACATTGATAAAAAGGTTTTTAAGTTTTTCGGTAAGTAGGTCGGCAGCTGCATTTGATGGCGCGCACACAAGTACTTGCCTTTCGGTTTTTAATGTTTGAATTATTGCACGAACGAGGGTTGTTGTTTTGCCAGTGCCGGGAGGTCCATGAACAATGGCTATATCTTGTGCGTTGTTTATTAGGCGGAGTGCTTGGTTTTGGCTTTGATTAAGCCTTGTGTCTGGTACAAATGGTGTATCTTCGCAAAATTGTGGGTTTTCATCGCCATAGATTATCATTTTAAGGTGGTTTATGCGTTCGTCGTCGGTGTCGGCAAATGTTTTTATTGCATTTTCCATTTCTTTGTACGATGCGTTATCAAACATTATTTGCAAACATAATCCATGCGAAAGCATCCAATCTTGCATAAAATCGGTGTTGAGTGTAACCGTTACTTGTTCTTTGTCAGAATTATTAACTACTCCAGTAACGTATTCTTCTGCATCGTCTTTTTGAAATAGTTTTACGCATACACCCGATTTAAAAAAGTTTCCGCTTTGTTGTTCTAATGCGTTGTTTTCTGTAACTAACTTGACAAGAAGTTTTTCGCCTTTGTTGAAAAGTTGGTCGGTTATTTTTAACGGGTAGCGACACATACCGAGTTTGCGTTGTTCGCTAAGTGGTTGTGAATTAACTTTTTGAGAATATTCTTCCAACTCATTTTGCTTTTCGGCGGCTATCAAGTTGGAAAGATTTTTTATTTCTTGATTTATTTCGCTTAATGTTTTCAATTTTTGTTATTTATTATTTTCAACAAAAAAATTCCAAAGATTGTCGTTTGGCGGTTGTGCTGTTACCGTTATTTCTTTTTTGCTTACGGGGTGAATAAAACTTATGTTGCGAGCGTGTAGGCATATTCCTCCGTCGGGATTGCTACGTGGGTATCCGTATTTTAAATCGCCTTTTATAGCACAACCAATGTTTGATAGTTGGCAGCGAATTTGGTGGTGGCGACCAGTTAGTAGTTTTATTTGCCAAAGAAAATATCTGTCGCTGTGTGCAATTATTTTATATTCGAGTTCGGCTTTTTTGGCATTTTTTGTGTTGTTATGTGTTACATACGATTTGTTTTGTTTTTCGTTTCGTATCAACATATCAGATAGTTTGCCTTCGTTTTGTTGTGGTTTTGTGGCGGTTATTGCCCAATATATTTTGTGAACATCGCCGTTGCGAAACATTTCGTTAAGTCGTGTTAAGGCTTTGCTTGTGCGTGCAAACACCACAATGCCGCTTGTGGGGCGGTCGAGTCGATGTGGCAATCCGAGAAAAACTTCGCCGGGTTTGTTATGTTTTTCTTTTATGTATGCTTTTACGGTGTCTAACAGCGGTTTATCGCCTGTTTTGTCGCCTTGTACAATTTCGTTTACGGTTTTGTTGACAATTATTATGTGGTTGTCTTCGTAAATAATTTCCATTTTGAGTTATTATTTCCTAATTTTTAATGAAAAAAGTGTAAATTTTAGAGGAAATTTTAATGTTTTTTTTATGTATTTATACTAAAAAAAACACGAAAAGCAGATAATTTTTTTGTTGCTTTCCGTGTTTTTTATTTTTATTTTACCAATCCAAGTCCTATTCTGTTTCTATCAATGTCAAGTGAAATTACTTTTACTTTTACTGGTTGGTTTATTTTTAGAACAGACGATGGATTAACGGGATTTTTTCTCGTGCCACCGAGTTGTGATACGTGAATAAGTCCACTTACATGTACGCCCAAATCTACAAATGCACCAAAATTAGTAACGTTGGTTACTATTCCTGTTAGTTCCATGCCTTCTTTTAGGTCGGTGATTTTTTCTACGTTTTGTTCAAACGATGGTGGGTTGAATACACCGCGTGGGTCGCGACCTGGTTTTTCTAACTCCGACATTATGTCGGTGAGTGTTGGTATTCCGGTTTTATCGTCGGCATATTTTTTTATGTCAATTTTTTTGCGAAGCGAGGCATCAGCCATGAGGTCTGAAACTGTACATTTTAAATCTTCGGCCATTTTGTTTACTATGTAGTATTTTTCTGGGTGAACGGCCGAATTGTCTAATGGGTTGTCGGGGTTATCAATTCTTAAAAAGCCAGCGCATTGTTCAAAAGCTTTTTCGCCCATGCGTGGCACTTTTTTTAATTGGTTTCTGTTGGTGAAAGGTCCGTTTTCTGTTCTGTAATCAACAATGTTTTTTGCCAACGTTGGTCCTAAACCCGAAACGTATGTTAATAAGTGTTTTGAAGCAGTGTTTACGTTTACGCCCACTTGGTTGACACAACTAACTACCACATCGTCAAGGCTTTCTTTTAGTTTTGTTTGGTTTACATCGTGTTGATATTGACCAACTCCTATGGATTTTGGGTCAATTTTTACAAGTTCGGCAAGGGGGTCGAGAAGACGGCGACCAATTGACACAGCACCACGAACAGTGATGTCGTAGTTTGGAAATTCTTCGCGAGCCACTTCTGATGCTGAATATATTGATGCACCACTTTCGTTTACCATATAAACGTTGATGTCTTTGTTGAATCTTATTTTTTTGACAAATCGTTCGGTTTCGCGGCTTGCAGTTCCGTTACCGATTGCTATTACGTCAATTTTGTATTGTTCCACAAGTGTGGTTACTTTTTTCATAGCTTCAAAAGCTTCTTTTGTACCGCTATGAGGATATATTGCTTCGTTGTGGAGTAGATTGCCTTGTTCGTTTAGGCATACGAGTTTGCAGCCAGTGCGAAATCCGGGGTCGAGTGCAAGTATTCTTTTTTTGCCCAATGGAGATGCCAAGAGCAAGTTGCGAAGGTTTTCGGCAAAAACGCTAATAGCTTCTTGGTCGGCTTTTTCTTTGGCGAGGTTGTTAAACTCGGTTTCTATTGATGGTTGCATTAATCGTTTGTAGCTATCTTCTGCTGCCATTTGTATTTGTCGACCTACTTCGCCTTTTGATTTTACAAATGTTCGGTTGAGTATTTCAATTGCGTTTTGTTCGTCGGGAGCTATACCCACTTTTAAAATTCCTTCGTTTGCCCCACGCATCATTGCCATTAGTCTATGTGCGGGTATGCGCGATAGTTTTTCGTCGTATTCAAAGTAATCGCGAAATTTTTGTCCTTCTTCTTCTTTGCCTTTTACAAGTCGCGATGTAATTATTGCCTCGCGGTTAAAAAGATTTCGGATACGGTTTCTTGCTTCTACGTTTTCGTTTATTGTTTCGGCTATTATGTCGCGAGCTCCTTGTAATGCTTCGTCTATGTTGGCTACTTTATCGTTGATAAATTTTTCGGCATCGGTTAATGGATTGAAATTTTTTTGTGTAAGTATTAGTGTTGCCAATGGTTCCAATCCTTTTTCTTTTGCCATTGTAGCTCGAGTTTTCTTTTTTTGTTTGTATGGCAAGTATAGGTCTTCGAGTACGGTTATATCCACTGCATCGTCAATGGCTTTGTGCAACTCGGGAGTCATTTTTTCCTGTTTTTCTATACTTTCTATTATTGAAGCCTTGCGTTTGTCAAGGTCTTCAAAGCGTTTGATTTCGTCTTTTATTTGTGCCACTTGCACTTCGTTAAGCGTTCCTGTGGCCTCTTTGCGATAACGGCTTATAAATGGCACTGTTGCTCCTTGAGAGAACAAAAATGCTGTATTTTTTACCTGTATTTCTCTTATTCCGAGTTTATCGGCAATAAGTTTTATGTACTTTTCGTCCATATTGTTTTTTCTTGTGTTTCTATCGGCAAATATAAAAAAGTTTTTTTTTCTAAAAATAGAAATTGCTAAAAAACAAATGGATTTCTCACGGCAATTTCGTTTAAACGGGTGGATACGCAGGTCCGCCCCTACTCATCATTCGATTTGGGGTGTGGATTTCTTTTGTTAATTTTATTTAACATTTTGTCTTGTTGTCAAATATAGAAAACTTAACTTTCGCAGATGTTTTTAATTACGTAACACACATAAATCTTTGAATCTAATTCAATGATATTTTGCTCTGTGTTTTATAATTTTATTTTACTTTCCAAACGTTGAGTATTATGCCTCCTTGCATTTGTTCGTTTGAGGGTGAACATACAAAAATGGCGTTGTTTAGCCAATTGTATTTGCTGTTTTGAGGTGCTTCAAATTTTGGTGCGGCTTTAAAATAAAATTCGTTTTTGTCGGTATAGATTATTCCGCAGTTGCGAACGTGAATTATTATGTTGTCGTCGGTTTTTATACAATATATCGCTTCAAGAGTTGTACGATTGCCGTTAGACATTTGGTAGTCGGCACCTCCGTTTATTACAATTCCTTTGATTTTAGGGCCAGAAAATTCGCCCCCTGTTATTGGTATTATAGTTCGTGTGCCGTTGGGAGTGTTTTCGCAAGAATATGGAGCGTCTATTTTTACACGCAATTGCATAGCAAATTCCAATTCTGGTTGGGGTGGGGGAGTTTGCGAAAAGGCTTTTTGTACTAATGTTAGCACAAAAAAAATAAAAATTATTTTTTTCATTTTTTTTAAAATTTTATGTGGTAAATTTTTCTATTTATTTTGATACAAAGATATTTAGGACGGTTTATTTTGGATTATGTTTTTGTATCAAAATGATGTGTTTTTGTATCAAATTCGCTTAATGAGAGTATATTAAAATCCCAAATCTCCTATTTCCGTCTCGGCATCTTTAACAGTAGAACCTCTAACAATTAGTTTGGTTGGAACTATAACGGTTTCAAAGGGTTCAAAAATTTGAGTTTCAATACGTTTAATAAGTAGGTTTGTGGCTTTTTGACCTATAAGCGAGCCGTTTTGGTCTATTGTTGTTAGTTGTGGTGTTGTAACTTGAGAAATTAGTCCGTTTGTAAACCCAGCAACAGCAACTTGTTCTGGAATTTTTACGCCGTTTTTTGTAAACGAAGTTATCGCACCAATGGCTGTCATATCGTTTACGGCAAATATAGCTTCAGGAATGTTATCTGTTTTGCAAAAATTTTCAACAATTTTTACTGCCTCACCAAATTTGTCGCATTTAAAAATTTGTTCATCTCCTTTGTAGATTTTGTGGCGTTTCATAGCGTCAATAAAACCGCGTTTTCTGTCTGCGCCAATGCGAACGTTGTCGGGACCTGAAAAATGAATTATGTTTTTTCTACCTATTGAGATGAGGTGTTCTACGGCTGCATACGCTGCTGCGTAGTCGTCGATTATACAACGGTCGCAAAGAGTGGCGTGTGGTGGACGATCGAAGAAAACAATTGGCATTTTGCGATTCATCACATTAAATAAGTGATCATAACTTTTGGTTTCTTTAGTTATTGAAATTAGTATTCCATCAACACGTAGCGATACGAGAGTTTTTATGTTGCTGACTTCACGTTCAAAACTTTCGTTGCTTTGGCAAATCATTACGTTGTAGCCAGCTTGTCGAGCACATTCCTCAATGCCGCTGATAACAGCCGAAAAAAAGTGATGCTTTATTTGTGGAATAACCACTCCTATGATATTGCTTTTGCCGCTATGTAGCCCTAAAGCGAGTGAGTTTGGTTGATAGTCAAGTTCTTGGGCTGTTTTTTTTACAAGTTCACGAGTTTCTTGGCTAATGTCTGGGTGGTCTTTTAAAGCTCGCGAAACTGTTGACGCTGATACTCCAAGTTTTTTGGCTATGTCTTTTATGGTTGCAGGAGTGTTTTTTTTCATTTGCTTGGCTACTTTTTACGGCATAAAGATAATTTTTTTTGTTGTTGTAAAAAAATATGTGTTAAATTTTTATGTTTCTTCGCTACTAATTTGTATTTTTTTTGTAATGTTTTCTTAAATCTTAAATGCGCTGTGTTTTATTTGGTTTAATCAGTAAATAAAAAAATAACCCATTTCTACGGTCAACAAATTTATTTTGAAACCCGTAGAATGGGTTATTTTTATGATTTTGTTGTCTTAATGCTTATTTTACATGCATTATCACTCTAAAACCTGTAAATGGGTTAGGTTGTGTATTTTCGCCAGGAATGTCCTCGGCTGCAAGTTGCATATAATAGCCATAACTATGCCAACTTCCGCCTTTTACTTTTCCATCAGAAGTGAGTTCGGCAACGTTGCCACTCATTTGATAAATTCCATAATTGTTTGGTGTAAAGCTTTTTACAGGAACAGGTGAAGATTGGTATAATACGTTGTTGTCAAGAACTTCTATATTTCCAGTATTTGGGTTTATTCTGATGTTTTCTTCACCAGCCACACGGAAATTGGCCATCAGTTCACCTTTTTTGTTGTGCAAAAATTTGCCTTCCCAAGGATAAATAGTATTTTCTATTCCGCCAGCTGCCGCAACAAGCCATTCTTCTTCGGTTGGCAATGCGAATATTGCGTTTTTGTATTTTGTGGCAGTGCTTGCAGCATATACGTTTGTAAGCCATTGGCAAAATAGTTCTGCCGATTCTTTTGTTATGTTTACTACTGGATATTCGTTGTATTTGCTGTCGGTATGATAGTATTTGCTTGCAGTTTCAAAAGCTTCGCTTAGTTTTATCCAAGTGGAATTATCAATTTTGCATTTCTCGTAAATTTCTGTGAGTTTATTTTTTTTAAGGTCGTTAAGAAAAGCATTATAAAAAGAATTGGTTGTTTCTTGTATGTCGATGTAGTAGTTAGATGCCGAATACGTTTTTTCAGTGGTTATGAATTTTCCGCTTTGAATAAGTTTTAGTCTGTTGTCTAACGCTTTTATTTGTAATGCGTTGTCAATGGCTGATTTTTTGTAATCAATTTTATTTAGTTCGGCGTTTTGTGCAAAACCAAATACTACACTCAACATTGCAATTGCTGCTGTTAATATATATTTTTTCATATTAAAAGAGTTTTGTTTAACTATTTTTTTTATAATTAATTTTAATACAAATTTTGTGCAATAATCTTAAAAAACATTAAAATAGTTAAATTAAATTTTCCTAATTGAGTAGGTTGATTATTTTATTGTATGTTTTAGCGTTTTTTTATGCTATACTAATATGTTGTAAAATTGTTTTTTTATTATTCAGTTGTTTGCTAAAACAAGGCATAATTATTAGTTTTGCCGTTGTAAAAATAAAAAAAACTTTTTTTAACAATGACAAATACAAGAAAAACTGGTACAATCTGCGTTCAAGCAGGTTGGCAACCCAAAACAGGAGAGCCTCGTGTTCTGCCCATCTACCAAAGCACTACATTTAAATACGACACAACGGCTCAAATGGCCGATTTGTTTGATCTCAAGTCAGAGGGTTATTTTTACACTCGGCTACAAAATCCAACCAACGATGCCGTAGCAGCAAAAATTACAGAGCTTGAAGGCGGAGTTGCTGGAATGTTAACATCTTCGGGGCAAGCAGCATCTTTTTACTCTGTGTTTAATATTTGCGAAGCTGGCGATCATTTTGTAAGTAGCAAAAACATTTACGGAGGCACTTACAACCTTTTTCTTATAACGATGAAAAAACTTGGTATAGAGTGTACTATGGTTGACAATGAAGCCTCGGAAGAAGAAATTGCTAAGGCTTTTCGTCCAAATACTAAATGTGTTTTTGCTGAAACTATTGCCAATCCTTCGTGCAATGTTCTTGATATAGAAAAATTTGCTCGTATAGCTCATAGTCATGGTGTGCCGTTAATTATAGACAACACTTTTGCAACGCCAATCAATTGTCGTCCTTTTGAATTTGGAGCAGATATTGTAATCCATTCTACAACAAAATATATGGATGGACATGCGCTTACGGTAGGTGGCGCAGTGGTTGATAGCGGCAATTTTAATTGGGACGATTACGCCGACAAGTTTCCGGGCTTAACAAAACCCGATCCAAGTTATCACGGGTTGGCTTATAGCAAAGCATTTGGAAAAAAAGCCTACATCACCAAGGCAACAGCACAATTAATGCGCGATTTAGGTAGTATTCAATCTCCAGAAAACGCTTTTTTGCTCAACATTGGACTCGAAACACTGCATTTGCGTGTGCCAAAACATTGCGAAAACGCACAAAAAGTAGCTGAGTATCTTGCTTCTAACGACAAGATAGCTTGGATAAATTATAGCGGTTTGCCAAGCAACAAATACTACGGATTGGCACAAAAGCAGTTTAACGGTGGACGTTCGTGCGGAGTAATGAGTTTTGGAATAAAAGGCGGTCGCGAAGAATCGATTAAATTTATGGACAATCTCAAATTTATAGCCATGGTAACACACGTTGCCGATGCTCGGTCGTGTGTGTTGCACCCAGCCAGTCATACACATCGCCAGCTTTCTGATGAACAACTTTTGGCAGCAGGGGTACAGCCTGATTTGATACGTCTTTCTGTTGGTATCGAAGATGTATCCGACATTCTTGAAGATATTGAACAAGCATTAAAAACCATTTAACATATTTTAACAAAACCTATGGGTAAAACCTATGGGTTTTGTTAAAAAATCTTTTTTGTAAATAATTTTTGTAAAGAAAACTATTAAATTTATCTTTGCTGCGATTTTTTGGTAAAGATTTTGTTTTACAACCCAAAAAACATATAAAAAATGATGTTTTTACCAAAAATAATTTATTGACTATAAAAAACTTACAACGATGAAAAGAATAATAATCCCAGTGGCCATGGCAATTATGATTGCTTTTAACTGCAATACAGCTTTTGGTCAAGACATGTTTGATATTCTTGGCGAATATCTCAACGAAGAACAGGCTGAGGCACTTACTCGTTTGCAAGAAGATATTGCAAAAGGCGAAAAACTTGTTTCTCAAGCGGAAACTCAAGACAAAACTAATGCAAAATTTCTCGACAGCGATAAAAAGGGTAAGCAGAAAAAAGGAGAAAAAAAATCAGTTGATGCAAAGTCAAATCGCATAAAGGCAGCAAAGTATTACGAAAAATCTTATACCTCGTTGCATGGTCTTTATCAGAGTGTGTTAGAAAACGTTACATTTACTTATCCTAACGATAAAACGGAGGCTGATCAACTTTTGGCAGATGCAGAAAATTTGCTTAAAGAAGGTTCTGCAAAGGTAAAACCTTATGGAAGCCTTGGAACAAAACAACTTGAAACAAAAGCTTATAAAACCATAAAAACTGATTTGGCAGCTGCAAAAGGTAAATTTGAGAATGCAGGAGAAACTTGTTATCAAGCACTTTCTCTATATGTTCGTCAAGCCGAAAAGAAAAACAAAGAAGAAGCCGAAGAACAAAAATATTGGAATAGTTCGGTTTCTACCAACACAATACAAGCTTACAAAAATTATATTGCAAAGTATCCTTCGGGTAAATACGTAAGTGAAGCAAACCGTCGTATAGCCGCTTTGCAACTTGCCGCTGCTCCTCACAGAGTTACATCCGACAATCCTGACGAGGGTCTTGCTTATAGAATACAAATCTGTGCAGACAAAAAACCTTGGAGTGCAAGCAAACTACGTCGTCTTTATAAAGGCAATTTGACAATAGACGAGCGTGAAAGCGATGGTTATTACAAATATTGGATTGGTTGTTATCGTTCATACACTGAGGCTCAAGAAGCAGAACAAAAACTCAAACTTCGTCAGTCGTTTATAGTATGTTTCAACAATGGACAACAAATTCACGTTACAGAAGCTCAACAAATAGAAGCAACTTTTGTTGACTAAAAAATTAAAAAAATAAAAAAGTATGCCGTCAGAAAAAATTTTTTGACGGCATATTTTTTTTTGGAAAATTTTTTTTGGAAAAGACGTTGAATTTTTGGATTTTTGCATTGTTAATACAAAAAAATGCAACCTTTGAATATTCCAATGGCACAACTTTCTATTAGAAACGATGGGAAAAACCAACAAGTTTTCGACATCGTAAGAAAAAAGTATGTTGCGTTAACGCCAGAAGAATGGGTAAGGCAAAATTTTTTGCATTATTTGATAAATTATAAAAAATTTCCGTCTGGGTTGATTAAGACAGAAACGGGGTTGAAAATATACAGCACACAGAAACGCACTGATATAACTATTTACAATCGACAAGCCATTCCGTTGGCTGTTGTTGAGTGTAAAGCACCAACGGTGGATATTACTCAACAGGTTTTTGACCAAATATCTCGTTACAATATCAATCTTAGGGCAAAGTTGCTTATTGTAACCAATGGACTAAAAACCTACAACATTGTATATCATAAAGATTCCAATCAATATAATTTTTTATCACAGACACCTTTTTATGAAGAAATAGAAAACCTTTAATTTTTGTAGCAATAGTGTTTTCAAGATTAGTTGGGTAACACCCAAACCGCAATCGTTTGCGCATTTTTTTTCTATAATTAACAAAAGGATAAGTTTTTTTGAAATTTGTTTGATATAACTTTGAAACAAATTAAACTAATTTTTTATAAGAAAATGAAAAGACTTATTTTATGTGCAGCACTAAGTGTTGCGTTAAATGGTTTTGCTGCGCCCAAAATCGATAGGATAGAACCCGAATTTTGGTATGCTGGCATGAAAAACACGTCGTTGCAGATTATGATTCACGGCGACAACATCAGAGATTTAAAATTTTCGGTCGAAGGAAATAATGTAAAAGTGGATTCTGTTGCAAAAACAGATAGTCCTAATTATATTATCGCTTATCTCAATGTAAAAAATTGTGTAGCAGGCGATTTTAATATTAAGGTTGGTAAGCAAACAATCAAATATCAACTAAAACAACGCGAAAAATCGGGCGACAACCGTTATGGATTTTCTATTGAAGATGTGCTTTATTTGCTTATGCCAGATAGGTTTTCGTCGGGTCGTACAGATAACGACCAAATTTCTGGTCTTGAACAATATACATGTAACCGAGAAAAACCATCGTTGAGGCACGGTGGCGATTTGGAGGGTGTTATTGGCAAAATTGATTATTTTAAGCAACTTGGTGTAACTGCATTATGGTTTACACCAGTACTCGAAAATAATTCGCCAGACGATGGTGAATATTCCACTTATCATGGATATGCTGTTACCAATTATTACAAAATAGATCCACGTTTTGGGTCTAATGACGATTATCGCAGGTTGACGGACATAGCCCATAAAAATGGAATAAAGGTGGTTATGGATATGATTTTTAATCATTGTGGATACGAACATCCGTGGGTAAAAGACATGCCAACATCAGATTGGTTTAACCGTCCAGAATGGCTAAAAGAATCGAAGGGTCGTGCTGTACCAAACGATAAGTATTTACAGACAAGTTATCGTCTAACACCCGTACGCGACCCATACGCAAGTAAGATAGATATTTCTGAAACCGTTGAGGGTTGGTTTGTGCCAACTATGCCAGATCTAAATCAACGTAATCCGCATGTTATGCGTTATCTTATTCAAAATTCCAAATGGTGGATAGAAACAATAGGCATCGATGGCATTAGAATGGATACTTATCCGTATGCGTTTGGCGATGCAATGGCTAAATGGATGGAAGAGATAAACCTCGAATATCCCAATTTTAATACTGTTGGCGAAACGTGGGTGGTTGATGCGCCTTATACAGCATCGTGGCAAAAAGACAATCGCCTTATCAACGATAATAGCGGTTTAAAAACCGTTATGGATTTTTCTTTTTACGATTGCATAACTAATGCCGTAACAGAAAACACTAACAACGGTTTTAGTGGGTTTAATAGAGTTTACAATTCTTTTGTTTATGATTTTCTTTATCCAAATCCCGAAAGTGTACTTGCATTTTTAGAAAATCATGACACCGACCGTTTTATAAAAGAAACCGACGATTCGTTGTCGTTGAAACAAGCCTTGGCCATTTTGCTTACCGTAAAACGTATTCCGCAGCTTTATTATGGTGTGGAAATAATGATGAAAGGTGTTAAGGATAAGAGCGATGGTTATGTTCGCACCGATTTTCCCGGTGGTTTCCCTGGTGATAGACGCAATGCTTTTACGCGTGAAGGTCGCACACAAGCCGAAAATGCTATGTTCGATTGGTTGAGTACAGTTTTAAATTGGCGAAAAGGCAATTCTGTTATTACAAAGGGCGATATGGTGCAATTTTTGCCTCATAATGGTTTTTATGCTATTGCACGTCGTTATAATGGAAAAACTGTTTTTACAATTGTTAATGGAACTAATTCGCAGGCATCTTTATCGGTTGAGCGTTATGCCGAAATTTTGAATGGCAAATCGTTTGGCAAAGATATAACAACAGGAAAAAATGTTGATTTGACTTCTGACATTAAGTTTGCTCCAAAACAGACCATGATTTTGGAATTTTAGTTTTAAAAAAGTTATATTCGTTGAATTTATCGTTTATGTGGGGTAGGGCTGAGGTGTTGTCTTAGCCCTACATTTTTTTGTTAATCTTGTTAGCATAAAAAAATCCGCTGCAATCAATACTATATACAGCGGAAAATTGGAGAGAAAAATTTACTAACTATTACTATGCAAAACTATTTTGTTTTGTAATAAATTATTGTAAACGAATAGGACGAATTAACAAACCTTTGCAACGCTCTTCTATAGAAATACCAACTGCTGGTGTTTCGTCATCGGTGATTTGAGCATTTGGTGTAGATTGAGAATCGTCCAAATCTTTTGTCTGTTCTTCAGCTTCTTTGAGTGCCGACATATAGTAAGCAGCATAGTCGTCTTCTTCGGAAAGTTGATTAGACCAATATTTGCCTTCTGGCAAGAAGATGTGTATGTCGGCTTTTTGAGCTTCGATGTTTTTATCTTTATCTTCTGCTATGTCGGCCGAAATGTACTCGCTATCTTCTTCGCTTGCAATGACACCTCTGTCGTTATCAGATTTTGCTTTGTAAACAATGTAGCCTTTTTGTTCTGTTTTATTGTAATTTTCGGTATAAACCCAATAACATTCAGTTATCAATTCGTGGATATTTTCTTGAGTTGGCATAGCATAATTTTTGCCCCAATTTTTGATTGCAGCGTCATCTTTTTCTTCAAGTTGAGTAATTCCATCAGAAGATAAAGAAACTTCATAATTTTGCATAATTGAAACCATATCCTCGTTGGTTATGTATTTGCGAAGTACGTAAATTGTCGAGTTTAGGTATGTAGTCTGATTAATAGTAACCATTGTGTCAAGGGTGTAGTTATCCCATGTAAATGCAGACTTTGTTTCAGTTTCGCCCCATGCGTATTTGCCATCGAGGTTTTCTGTTGCCCAAAGAGTTTTAGATGTAAGTCCGAGGTCAACATATTTATTATTTGTCCAAACAGCCCAAACTGTATCCTGTTTTTCAAGTTTTATGCTTTCGAGAACATTACCATCTTTTGTACCCCAACCTAAAAATTCGCTATTATCTTTGGTTAGATTGCTTTCTTTTGAAAGTTCGTAATTTTGATCGCTAATTTCGGCTATTTCTATTTTTTCGGGAACATCGCCATCGCCGCCGTTTGCATCAAACACAATGTATGATGGATTAACGGTAACGGTGCAAGTTGCGCTAATATTTGAGTAATAAACCGATTTTGCAGTAATGGTAGCAGTACCTTTTTTAGTAGCTTTTATATTTCCGTTGTTATCTACAGAAATTACGCTTTCGTCGCTTGATGTAAATTCCAATTGACGAATGTTGGCGTTGGCTGGAGAGAATTCTTTTTCTATCGAAACAGCATCGCCAACATAACAAGTAACGTTTTTGATTGTAATTCCAGTTAAATCCACTTTAACAGCATCCGAACTTTCATCTTCGGTACATGCCGAAAATGGCATTGCGGCTGCCATTGCTGATATTAGCATCAGTGCTATTTTATTTTTTTTCATAACTTTTCGTGTTAAAAATGTTTTTAATTACAGTTTTTATAAATTTCAATGGGTTGTCCAAAAAGGTTTAGATTTTTTTTGATAATTTTTTGGACAGCCCATTGAAATATTATGCTATCTGTAGGCTTTGTTTTGTGTTAAGTTTGGATTTCTCAACAATTCTGTTGCAGGAATTGGGAAGTCCATTTTGTTTTCGTCGTAGGTGTATGTACGCGGAGTCCAAGGATAATCGGTGAGGTCTGCCACTGCTGTATTGTCGATTGGGTAGTTGCAATCGATGTGATCGCCTAAAACACCCATGCGGTGGAGTGATGGACCAAGTACCCATTCTGCATTAAACTCTTTGCGACGTTCTTGAATAAGAGCCACTTGCCATGTGTCGATTTTGAAACCGAGTTTTGATTTAACAGTTTCGTAGTAGTCTTTTGCAACGGGAGCGGTGTTGCCGTTGGAACCAAATGGAATTGGGTAAACAAGGTTGCCGTCAGCATCGGTGAAGTGGCTTATGTCGTAAATACCAGCGTTTCCTGATTCTGCTTTAGCATAGTCGGCATAGTATTGACCGTATTGTTTGGTAAGATCAGCCTCGCTACCATCTTCGAGTTGACCGAAAGCGCGTTCGCGAATTTGGTTTACATAATTCCAACCTGTGCTTTCATCGCCAGTGCGGAAGCAACATTCTGCATAGGTTAAAAGTACATCGGCATAGCGTTTCCAATAGATGTGAACAGGACTCCAAATGTTTGACCACCATGTGTTTTTACCTGTTCTCCACCATTTAATAGAGAATACGTTTGGAGCACGGTCGCCACCAGTGTTACAATGATAGTGTTTTTGTTTATCAGCTGTTTTAACATCATCAATGTATGGGTTTTTGCCGTAGCAGTTGTCTGATTTTGCTGCTGTTTCAAGTGCTTCTCCAGTTATTCTATCGGTAAATGAGCCAAAATTAAGAATTTCACTTGTACAAGCAGAACCATCGCGACGTTTGTCGCCTTTTTCAAAGCATGTGTACCATTCCCAAGAGAGATAGAGAGTTCCCCAACCTCCGTTACCATTGGGGTTTGCAGCGTAGTTGTCGGTCCAACCGTGAGCATTGGTATGGAAACTCCATTGGTTTGATTTGTCGCCTTCGTCAACAACTTCTTCCCAAATGGATTCTTTGTTCCAAGCAAGAGGATCGAATAATGTAGTAAACGACTTTTGCAATTCGTAAGTACCAGAGTTGATAATCTCTTCAAGTTGTTTTTTTGCTGCGGTAACGTTTTCGTCGCTGCCGCTTGCATTTCCTTGACGATAAGCTTTCCAAAGATATGCTTCAGCGAGGAATGCTTTTGCCATACCTTTTGTTGCGCGTCCGTATTGATCTTGATATGGTTTCCAATCAAGATTATCAGCTGCGTATGTAAGGTCGCTGATTATTTCGTCAAGAACAGCAATAGCGTTACCAGATTCGCCACCGTTGTCGCTATAGTCATCGGTAAATTCTTGTCCAACTTTTAGGATTGGCACATTACCCCAAGTTTCGGCGAGAAGGAAGTAGTAGAAACCTCTCATTGCTCTTGCTTCTGCTCTAGCGTGTGCAATCATTTCTTTAGAAATGGTGGCATCGGTTTCTTTTTCTTGTTCGTCGCAAAGTTTCAACATATTGTTGCAAAGCGATATACCGTCATAAAGACGTTTCCATTCGTCGTACATTTCTTTTTGGTCTGATTGCCAGCCTTGGCTCATCCAAGCTTTATCCCAACCTGTTGCTTGTGTATCCATTGTTGTGTGTCCAGAAAGCCACAACCATGGTTTCATTATGTCTTCGTTGATAAGTTGGTTCATGTTGGCGTAGCAAGAACGTACGCCGTCTTCAAAGTTTGCATCTGACGAGGTCATGTAATCAGAACTTAAGACATCGTAATGGTCAACATCAAGAAAGTCTTCAGAACATGACTGCGTTGTTAGCATAGCACCCGAGCAAAGTGCCAGTGCCAATATTTTATTTAGTTTTTTCATATTCTTTCTTTTGTTAAATATAAGTTAGTTTGTTTAGAAAGAGAAACTTACACCAAATTGGTATGTTCTTGGGTTAGGATAACGTCCTGTATCCAAACCAGTGTAGAGAACGCATCCTTGACCGCATTCAGGATCGCCATATTTTTTGTAAGGCGAGAATAGAGCAAGGTTAGATATTGCGAAATAAACTCTTGCGTTGGTCATTTTCAAGTGGTCGATAAGATTTTTCTTGAATGTGTAACCAATTTGGATGTTGCTGATTTTGAAATAGTCAGCTTTTTTAACCCAAGCGGTAGAAACTCTACGGTTGTGGTTAGGATCGAGTGTGGTTAACCTTGGAAGGTCGGCACCTGTGTTTGTTGAACTCCAGTAGCTATTGTCTTTGAGTGTGTTAGGAACGCTACCGTCGTCGCCAATGTATGCAGAAGAAAGACGCATTGCCGAGTAAGAAAGAAGGTCAAGTCCTGCAACTCCGTAACCATAGATAGAGAAGTCGAAGTTCTTGTAACCAACGTTGATGTTGATACCATAGTTAAATTTCGGGAAACCGTTTCCAATTACTTCGCGATCGTTGTCGTCGATGATTCCGTCGCCGTTGAGGTCTTTGTATTTGAAATCACCTGGAGCGGTTGCGTTATCGGTTTTTGTTCCATCGTTGTATTCATATTGGTAAGGGGTGTATGTAGCTGTTCCGTCAGGATTTTGACCTGTTCTACCAGCAGCTTCAATTTCCTCTTTGCTTTGCCAAATACCTTCAACTACGTAGCCGTAGTAAGAACCAACAGCGTAGCCTTCCATTGCAACAGAATGGTCGCCCCAGAAGTAACCAGCGGCAGCACCGATACAACCTTGGTTAGAACCGTCGATTGAACCTCCGTTTTGCCATGCTGGGTCGTTAGTACCGTGGTCGTTGGTGAAGAATTGTGGGTCGCCCATCTTTTTGATTTTGTTTTTGAGGGTAGATCCAGTAACAGTTACGTTAAAATCCCAATCGTGAACACGTTTTTGGTAATTAACTTGGAATTCAAAACCTTTGTTTTCGATTTCTCCGTAGTTGGTGTAAAGCGATTGTACGCCAGTAGAAGAAGCGAAGTTACGAGTAAGAAGGAGGTCTTTTGATTTACGAATGAAGTAGTCCATTGTAACGTTAACTTGTCCGCCAAGCAATCCGAGGTCAATACCGATGTTGGTTTGTTCGTTGGTTTCCCATTTTAGGTCGGTGTCAACAACAACAAGTCTTGTACCAGAGTTGGTTGTGTTTACGCCACCACCAAACAAGCCCATTCCGCCGTTTTGGTTGTAGTATGCATACAAAAGTTGTTTTCCGTTGTAAGTGGTCATTGCAGTTTGTGCGGTAGCCAATGATGTTGCACCACCAGAGTTACCTGTTTGACCCCATCCAAGACGAAGTTTGAGGTTAGAGATGATTTCGTTGTCTTTCAAGAAGTCTTCTTGAGAAACTCTCCAAGCCAAAGCTGCAGATGGGAATGTACCAAATCTGTTGCCAGAACCGAAGTTTGAGCTACCATCACGACGAACAGTACCAGTGATGATGTATTTGTCGAACAAGCTGTATGTCAAACGTCCGAAGTAAGAAATACCCCTTACTTTGGCGTTGAATCCACCGTTACCGTTTTTGTCGTCTTCGCCAAGTGATATTTGACGCATGGTTTCTTCTTTAAAGCCTTTTGTACCAGCCGAAACCCAAGAACCCCAAGAGTTAGATGCTTCTTGTCCAATCATTACGCTGAGGTTCATAATGTCGTTTTTCCAATTGTAATTGAAATAGTTTTCAATGTTAATTGTAGAAGATTGGCTTTGAGAAAGGTCAAACGAGTTGGTTGTGTGTTGTTGTGGTACGTTACCAGCATCGGTGCGGTCGCTTGCATAGCAATCGTAATATTCGCCTGTTACGGGGTCGATGTTGTAACGGTTTTGCAAATATGTAAAGTTGTCGTAATCTGAAGAGTAGTAGTTGAACGAACCTACAGATTTGAATGTAAGACCTTTAACAATGTTTATTTGTCCATAAAGGCTTGAAAGTACGCGGTTAGATTTGTTAACAGCGTTGTTTTCCATTTGAAGAGCGTATGGGTTGTTAAGAGTTCCAGCTTGGAAATAGTTAGCATCTTTACCAAGCAAACCAAGTCCGTATGTTCCATCAGGATTTTCAATATTTACGTTTTGAATGTTACCGTTGGCATCGATGTAGTCCATAGAAGGAGCCATGTAAGCCAGGTCTCTTTGAGACGAGAAGTTTACGGTATTTCTACCACCACGACCATCGCCAGCGAGAGTTTTTGAATATACAAAGTTGATGTCGCCACCAACTTCGAGGAAGTTGTTAACTTCTGTTTTATTGTTTACGCGAGCGGTGAGTCTTTCGTATTGGGTGTTAATCAAAATACCTTTGTTTTTAAGGTAAGAAGCTGAGAAACTTGTTTGGCTTTTTTCTGTTCCTCCAGCAACAGACATTGTATATTGTTGTTTCAACGCAATATCTGTCATTTGTTTTTGCCAATCGATGTAGTTGCGTTGACCATCGTATTCTTCTTTCCAAATTTCGTTAAGCCAGTTTGTGTTGTCGTTGGCAACAATTTGGCGAATTTGTTGAGCATATTCATCACCGCTAAGAACGTCAAGTTTGTAAGCGAGAGTTTGAATACCATAATCGGCAGAGAAATCAAATCTTGCTTTACCTTTTGCTCCGTGTTTGGTGGTAATCATTATAACACCGTTGGCACCTGCAGCACCGTAGATAGCTGTTGCCGAAGCGTCTTTTAATACTTCTATTTTTTCTATATCCGACGGGTTGAGAAAGTCGGCATTTGTACCAACTTGTATTCCGTCAACAACATAGAGAGGCTGAGCACTACCGTTGATGGTTGCAACACCACGGATGCGCACTTGCGATTTGCCTTCTGGGCTACCGTCTTGCGCTGTTACCATAACACCTGCCGCAGCACCTTGCAAACCTTGGTTAACGTTTGTTGGTGTGCGTTTCATCATGTCTTTTGTGTCAACCGAAACTACCGAACCAGAAACGTCCGATTTTTTCATTGTACCGTAGCCCACTACCACAACTTGTTCAATTTCTTTGTCGTCGGTTTTGAGTGTTACGGGGATAGTTGTACGACCGTTGACATTTTCGGTTTGGCTAACATAACCGATGTAAGAGAATGTAAGTTGAGCGTCTGACGGAACTTCAAGAGAGTAGTTACCGTCAATGTCGGTGATTGTGCCGTTGGTGGTTCCTGTTTGAACAACGTTTACACCAATCAGCGGTTCGTTTTCTGCATCAAGCACCTTTCCGGATACTCGGATTTTGTCTTGGGCACTCAATGCAAATGGGATTAGCATTATAAATAATCCCAGCATTAGTAATCTTCTCATAAGTGTAATTTGGTTACTGTTAATAAAAATATAAAATAATTAATTGATTTTAATTGACTTTTTGCTGTCTTGTTATAGTTTGTCAAGGGTTTACAACAAACCCATTGAATTTTTTTTAAGTTTTCATAGTTTTTAAGGTTTTATATATATTTTTTTAATCTCTCTCTTTCTAATTGGGTGTTTTTAAAGGTTAATTAGTATATTTTTAACACCCTTTAAATAATTTTAACATTGCAAATCTAAATTGAAAACCAATATAAATCAAATGATTTTTTTTATTTTGATAAAAAAACTTTACATAAAAATTGTAAACATTTGAAAACCAATGTTAATTTTTTTTTAAGAAAATTAAAATTTAACATTTCAAAAATCAAAAAAGTTAAGTAAACTATAAAATTAACCATGACAGTCTGTAATGTTTATTTTACATTAAAATCATTTATTTTTGAAAAAGTAATAGTTTTAAAAAAATCTAAATAAAAAATGGTATGTCTATAATGATGTTTTTATTTTATTTTTTCAAGTGGTTGATTTTATTTGTTGATTTTTTATTTTTGCGAAAATGAAGATTGAAAAAAATTATCAAAAACAAATATGACCGAAATATTACGACTTCACGCTGAACAACAGTTTGCTGAGGAAATTGAAGAACTAAAAAAGCAAGAAAAATGCAGAGTACCAGACAATTGGCAGATTTCGCCACAGTCGGTTGTAAATTATCTTGTTGGTGGAAAACTCAAAAATGGTTTTGAAATAACACCAAAGTACATTGGCAATCGTAGGTTGATGGAAATAGCCGTTGCCACACTTGCCACCGACCGTGCTTTGTTGCTTTATGGTTTGCCAGGAACAGCCAAGAGTAGGGTTAGTGAACATTTAGCCGCTGCAATTTCTGGCAACAGCACACTTATTATCCAAGGCACTGCAGGAACAGGTGAAGAGTCGATACGTTATGGTTGGAATTATGCACGGCTTCTTGCCGAAGGTCCATCACTTGGTTCAATTGTTCCAACTCCTGTTATGACAGCGATGAAAACAGGAAAAATGGCTCGTATAGAAGAACTTACACGTATTGGAGCTGATGTGCAAGATTCGTTGATAACTATTCTTTCGGAAAAAGCTTTGCCTATACCAGAACTCAACACTGAAATACAAGCTGTACGTGGTTTTAACGTTATAGCAACTGCTAACAACCGCGACAAAGGTGTTAATGAGCTTTCAAGCGCGTTGAAACGCCGTTTTAATACTGTGATTTTGCCGTTGCCTGCCGACATGGAAACAGAAGTGGAGATTGTAAAGCAACGTGTAGAAAGTTTTGTGGATGATATGCAACTACCTTGCGAAAAACCTGCAATAGAAGATATTGAACGAGTGGTAAAAATTTTTAGAGAGTTGCGTTCGGGTGTTACAAGCGACGGAAGATTAAAAATTAAAAGTCCATCGTCAACGTTGAGTACTGCCGAGGCTATATCTGTGGTTAACAATGGATTAGCTTTGTCTGGATATTTTGGTAACGGTTTGCTTAAAGCTACAGACCTTGTTTCTGGCATTATTGGTGCGGTGGTAAAAGATCCTATCAACGATCGCGCTGTTTGGGTAGAATATCTCGAAATCGTTGTTAGGAACCGTGATGGTTGGAACGATATTTACAAGGCATCGAAAGAAATGTTGTAAAAATGGCGGTAAGTTTTTGGGGAATAAGGCATCATGGACCGGGGTCGGCTCGTAATGTTGTTGAGGCATTAGACAAACTATGTCCCGACATGATATTGTTGGAAGGTCCGCCCGAAGCTGTTGATGTGTTTAATTATGTAAAATCGTTACAAATGGAGCCACCAGTGGCTTTGTTGGCATACGAATCAAATAATCCCAAGAATGCAGTTTTTTATCCTTTTGCTGAGTTTTCTCCAGAATGGCAGGTTATGCTTTTTGCTCTTAAAAATAATGTAGAGTTAAGATTTTTTGATTTGCCATTGGTTAATCTTATGGCTTATAAGACGGGAGAACTTGATGTTTGTGTAGATGGAAGTAAGAGAGAGGTTGTTGACCCTTTTGATTTTTTTGCAAAAGTTGATAATTTGCCCGATGGAGAAACATGGTGGAATACAAAAATAGAGCAACGAAAAGACAATTTTGGAATATTTGAAGCTGTTGATATGGCTGTTTCTGAATTGCGTAGTCAATTAGAAATCAATACTTTACGACGTGATAAGTTGCGTGAGGCGGCTATGCGTTGCAACATTAGAGAATCTTTAAAAAATGGGTATAACAATGTTGCCGTGGTGTGTGGAGCATGGCATATTCCAGCCTTGAAATGTTACCAAAATATAACTGCCGCTTACGATAAAAATTTATTAAAAAAGTTGCCAAAAATAAAAATTTCTTGTACGTGGATACCGTGGACTTATAATCGGCTGTCGTTGGCGAGCGGTTATGGTGCGGGTATTGTTTCACCGGGATGGTATAGTCATTTGTGGCATTATCCATTTGATGATGGTTCTGTTTGGGTTAGTCGCATTGCAGCATTGTTAAGAGAAAAAAATATAGATGTTTCGCCTGCACATGTGGTTGATACTGTGTTGCTTGCCAATTCGCTTGCTGGTTTACGTGGGTTGGTTAGACCATCGCTCAATGAGTTTAGCGAGGCTGTAACGTCAGTGATTGGCGGTGGCGAAAATATTTTGATGAAAATTATAGAAAAAGAACTTATTGTTGGCGAGCGTATCGGAACTGTACCTGATAATGTGCCAAAAGTAGCATTGCTTTGTGATATTGAGCAAACTGCAAAAAAATTACGTGTTCCTTTTTCGTCTGAACCAAAAGATTATAATCTTGATTTGCGCAATCCATTACATCTTGGAAGGAGTATTTTTTTTAGACGTTTGCGTATTATGGACATTGATTGGGCAATGGAGAAAGATGTATCGGGGTGCGGAACATTTAAAGAACTTTGGCATACAATTCATCAACCAGAAAATATTGTAAAAATAATAGAAAATGCAACTTGGGGCAATACGCTTTTGGAAGCAACAGAAAATATTGCGGTATTTAAGATACAAAAATTATGTGAAATTACAGATGTTTCTCGGTTGTTGAAGCAAGTAATACCAGCCGATTTGCCGTTGGTGGCAGAAAAATTAACCAAGAAACTTGATAGTCTTTCGGCGAGCACTTCCGACATTGTTGAAATGATGAAAGTTATTCCCGATTTGTCGGAAATAGTAAAGTATGGAGATGTTAGAAAACTTGATTTTTCGCATGTAAAACAAGTACTTAGTTTAGTTTTAGCCAGAATTATGTCGGGAGGAATAAATGCTTGTTGCAACATAAACGACGAGGTGGCAGGCAAAATGCTTAACCTTTTTTCATCGGCAGATTTTGCGGTTTCTGCGCTTAATTATTCAGAACTTGGTGATATGTGGCTTGGTTTTTTGAAACAGGTTTACAGAGGAATTAATGTTCATCAACTTTTGGCAGGATTTTCGGCGCGGCTATTGTATAATAAGGGGATTGTTGATGCTCACGAAATTGAAACAGAGATTTTTTTTCATGGCTCGCAAGCCAATGATGCGGTTCAAAAGGCTTTTTGGTTTGAAGGGTTTTTACAACGTTCTTCTGCTGTTTTGTTAATTGATAATTGTTTTTGGAATATAATTAATAGTTGGTTAAAAAGTCTTGATAATAAGCAGTTTATGGATTTATTGCCAATTTTAAGGCGAACTTTTTCGCAATATTCGCCAGCCGAACGCCGTAGGCTTGGTCAAAAAGCAAAAGAGTATAATCTGCAAATTGAAGAGAATGATGACGATATAGCAAATGTAGATGCCGAAGATGCTTTAAAAGTTTTGCCGTTGATAGAAAGGTTATTGGGGTAAATTAAAAATTTTTGCTTATGGAAAACGAATTATTGACGCGTTGGAGGCTTATACTTGGCAAGGGAGAGGATGGTAGTTGTGATGGAACTGGTTGTCAATTATCTGAAACAGAGCAGATTATTGACAAAGCATTAGAGTCCGTTTATGATTCTACACAAGGTAGTGATTTAAAAAAATCGGCATCGTTGCTAAAGCGTTGGCTTGGCGACATTAGACATTTTTTTCCAGAAAATGTTGTACACATAATACAACGCGATGCCGTCGAAAAACTCGATTTGAAAAGTTTGCTTGCCGAAAAAGAATTTCTTGAAAATGCAGTTCCTGATGTTAATCTTGTTGCAACGCTTATGACATTGGGCAAAGCCATTCCAGATAATTGTAAACATGCTGTTGGTCAAATTGTAAAGAAGTTGGTAGATGAACTTTATAGTCAACTTTATTTTAAAATGCAACAAGCGTTAACGGGTAGTATTAATCGTGTAGAACTGCGAAGAAATACGTCCTTTCGCGACATCAATTGGCATGCTACGATATTGAAAAACTTAAAAAACTATCAGCCAAAGTATAAAACCATAATTCCTGAAGTAAGAATTGGTTATGGAAAAAAACGTCGTAGTTTTTATAACATAATAATGTGTATAGACCAAAGTGATTCAATGGCAGAATCGATGATATATTCGGCTGTATATGGTGCTATTATGGCATCGTTGCCGAGTTTGAAAACACGGTTGGTTGTTTTTGATACCGAACCAGTAGATTTGACAGAAAAACTTCCCGATGCTGTTGAATTATTGTGTGGCGTTCAACTTGGGGGCGGCACCGACATTGCTAATGCGCTTAAATATTGCAGTTCAGTTGTAGAACAGCCAAAGCGCACTGTTCTTGTGTTGATAAGCGATCTTTACGAGTATGGTTCGCCAGAACATTTTTTTAGGCGTGTTGCAAAACTTTTAGATAGTGGTGTAAAAATTATTGTACTTTTGGCATTAAGTAAGAGTGGGACAGGAATGTATAATCGACACATTGCAAACTATCTTGCATCGCTCAACATACCTGTTTTTGCTTGTTCGCCCGATCGTTTTCCTGAGATTATGGCTCAAACTCTCAATGATATGAATATTGGTTGAAACGTACTGTTAATCAGTGTTTTATAAAAAGTTATTGTTAATGCTTTGGTTTTGCGTATAGGTCGAATTCTTCAGCGTCGGTGATTATTGCGTTGTAAAAATTACCAATTTTCCAATTTGGAGCGTCCGATTTTTTTACAAGCACTTCGCAATCTACTTCGGGAGAATCGTATTGAGTGCGTCCAACAAAAAAATCGTTTTCTTCACGGTCTATAATTATTTCTAATTCGCTACCAATTTTTTCTACGTTTTTTTGTAGCGATATTTTTTGTTGAATAGACATAATTTTGTCGGCGCGAGCATTTTTTTGTTTTTGCGAAATTCTATCGGCATAATGTTCTGCGCTGTATGTTCCTTCTTCTGCGGAATAGGTAAAAACACCGAGCCTATCGAATTTAATTTGCTCCACAAACTCAAGCAATTCGTCAAAAGCTTTTGGAGTTTCTCCTGGAAATCCCACCATTAAACTTGTTCTTAGTGTTATACCAGGAATTTCTTGTCTAAATTTGTTTATTAGTTCAATGGTTTCGGCTTTTGAGTGTCCGCGTTTCATTTTTTCAAGAACGTGGTCGTTGATGTGTTGCAATGGTATGTCGAGATAATTGCATACTTTTGGGTTGCTACGCATTATTTTAAGTGTTTCCATAGGAAAATTGTTGGGGTAGGTGTAGTGTAATCTTATCCAATGAACGTTTTCTATTTTTGCAATTTCATCAACGAGTGTAGGTAGTTGGTAGGCATTGTAAATATCTTTGCCATAATAGCTTAGGTCTTGCGCAATTAGATTAAATTCGCGAGTACCATTGTCGGCGAGTTTTTTTACTTCGTTGACAATGTCTTCTATTTTTCTGCTTTTGTAACGCCCCCTAATGTAGGGAATTGCGCAAAATGCACACATTCTATTGCAACCTTCTGCAATTTTTATGTATGCGTAATGTTTTGGTGTGGAAAGTTTGCGTGTTTGGTTTTCGTAGTCATTACAGTCAAGACGTTTGATTATGTCGTTGAGGTTGTCAACGCCAAAAAACTCATCGGTTTCAGGGATTTCTTTTTCTAAATCTTTTTTATAGCGTTGGCTCAGACAACCGAAAACAAATAGTTTTTCTATGTAGCCTTGCCGTTTCATTTCGGCGTATTGTAATATAGTGTCAATGCTTTCTTGCTTGGCATCGAGAATAAAGCCGCATGTGTTAATTGCCACTATATCGGCATTTGGGTCTTCGTTGTAAACGATGTTGAATTTTTTTTGAAGCTTGGTGGCTAAATTTTCGCTGTCAACGGTGTTTTTGCTGCATCCAAGGGTTATTATTGCTAATGTTTTTTTCTTCATAAAAAGCTACTTGAAATTTGCGGCAAATTTAACACTTTATTTTATAAAAATAAAAAGTATTAATTTTCATAATTTAAAATAGTTGTGAAAAATATTGGATTTGTTGTAGTGTTTGGCCTTAATAATTAGAGAATGTTTAAATTTAGCATATTTCGTTGAGTATGTTTTTAAATTTTTCGTTTGGAAAAACACCGTCTTCGTCTTGCGAAAATTGAGGTTTTAGTCTATCAACAAAATACATATCTATTGCCGAATGGTTTTTTATGTCAATTGCACCTCTATGGCGACATTCAAAATAGTTGCAGATATATCTGTATGTAGCAGCCGAAATGTTTATGCAACCCGGTTCGTCGGCACTTTCCATTCTATTGGCAATGTTTACGCTATCGCCCCAAGTATCGTAGGCAAATTTTATTTTTCCAACCACGCCAGCAACAAGCGCACCTGTGTGTATGCCGATTCGTAATTGCCAATCGGGCAACACCAAATCTGGGTTCAACTTTTTGTATTGGCTCATAAATTGTTTTATCTCTAAGCCCGCTAAAACAACATCAAATGGGTTGCTGTGGTTTCTTAGCGGTATTCCTCCAACGCACATATAAGCATCGCCGATTGTTTTTATTTTTTCTATATAGTGCGATTCTATAATTTCGTCAAATTTGGAGAAGAAGAAATGCAATGCATCAACAATTTCGTTTGGCGTAAGGTTTTCGCACGATTTTGTAAATCCTTTAAAATCAGTAAACATTATTGTAGCCATTTTGTAGTTTCGTGGCATAGCGTGTCCAATAGTTTTTAACTGTGCCACTACGTAATGAGGTAGTATGTTTAACAGAAGATTATCGGTTTTTCGGCGTTCTTCTTCTATTATGTGATTTTTTTGGATTATTTCGGTTTGTTGCGCTTCAAGTTTTTTGTTGGCTTCTTGTACGCTTTGCATTAGTTGTCTTGTTTCTTCGTTGCGTTTTACAAGTTCCAGCTCGGTGCGTTTTTGTTGCGAAATGTCGGTTTCTATAGCAATAAATTTTTCTATTCTGTTGCCGTCGAATATGGGCGTTAATGTTGTTTGTATCCATTTTGTAGCACCATATTTTACTCTACATTGCGTAGTATAGTTTACAGAATGTTTGTGTTCAAAAAGTTCGGCAAGTTTTACATTTATTAGATGGTTGTAACTTAGCGAACTAATATTTGTGCCATATCGAGTTGTAAATTCTTCAAATGTATAGCCATACATTTTTGTAAATCCCTCGTTAGCCCATTCAATTTCGCCATCGGGATTAAAAATTAGTACGGAATTGTCGGTTTTTTTTACGATAAGCGATAGTCTGTTTAGGTCGTCAAGTTGGTTTTGTATTCTAATGTTTTGGTTTTCAATCTCTAAAATTCTGTCGTGTAGAGTAAGAGCCGATTTTGTTCTTGCTATTAATTCAAATTTATCTATTGGTTTTTTTATGTAGTCGGTTGCGCCGTTGTCGAGAGCCAAACTTAGAGTTTGCCCGTCAAGTTTTCCTGTAACTATTATTACTGGAATGTTGGAGTATTTAGATTTTTTTATTTTTTGTAGTACTTCCATACCAGAAATATCGGGCATTTCCCAATCGAGTAATACTAAGTCGGGTTGTTCAGACTGTACGATTTCCCATGCCGAATTTCCGTTTTCGGCTTCAACAACAGAACACATAAGTTTGTCGGAGTTGGTTAATACCAACATCATTACCTTACGGCTCATAACATCATCGTCTGCTATTAATATATTGTAAACCACAACTTTAGTTTTTATGTTTATCGTTGGCTTAATACTACTATTTCACATTTCAAAAATAAATATTTTTTTGTTAATTAAAAAATTGTTTAAATTTTTTAGTATTACTATTTAATTTTTTGTAGAAAAAATTATCTTTGCAATGTTATGGAAAATATAATAGAATGTATCAATCTTACGCATTATTACGGTAAGAGATTGATTTATAAAGATTTGAATTTTTTTGTGCCGCAAGGTAGAATCCTTGGTTTGCTTGGAAAAAACGGTACGGGAAAAACTACTACTATTAATATTTTGAGTGGTTATTTAAAACCTTATAGTGGTAAGTGTCTTATATTCAATCAAGAAGCTAATAGTATATTGCCCGAAACCAGAAAAAAAATTGGTTTGTTGATAGAAGGTCATGTGCAGTATCAATTTATGAACATTAGTCAGATAGAAAAATTTTATTCGCAATTTTTCCCTGGTCAGTGGCGCAAAGACGCTTATTATTCTTTGATGGAAAAACTAAAAGTAGCTCCAAATCAAAAAATCAACAAAATGAGTAATGGGCAACGTTCGCAAGTTGCGTTAGGTTTGATACTTGCGCAAAATCCAGAGTTACTTGTTCTTGATGATTTTTCGCTTGGGCTTGACCCCGGATACCGTCGTTTGTTTGTGGAGTATTTGCGAGATTATGCAAAGAGCGAAAACAAAACCGTTTTTCTTACTTCGCACATTATACAAGATATGGAGCAACTTATCGACGATTGTATAATTATGGATTATGGAAAGATACTTGTGCAGATGCCAGTAAATGATTTGCTTGGCAAAATAAAAAAATATCGTTGTTATATACCTGAAAAACAATATGTTTCCGAAAGTATAGATGGTCTTTTTCATCCAGAAAAAAATAAGGTTTTGCTTGAGTTTTTTTCGTTTAAGGGTGAGCAGGAAGTTATAGAGTTGTTAAAAAAAGAAGGCATAGAGTTTACCAACCTTCAATCATATTCGGTAGGTCTTGAAGATGCTTTTATTGGTTTGACGGGTAAATATTAAAAATCCAAAACATTGGAGATTATGTTGAAAGCAATTTTTTATAAAGAATTTATAAAGTCGCGGTGGTATTATCTTGCGGCAAGTTTGGTTATAGTGTGTTTTTCTGCCTATGCTGGTCTTTATCTCAACCGTTTGGCAGAGCTTGCTGGTATGCAAAATCTTTGGGAATATATTTTAGCAAAAAATGATTCTCTTGTAACAATAATAAAATATGTTCCTCTCATTGCAGGAATAGGTGGGGCAGTATCGCAATTTGCACCCGAAATGTATCGTAAATGTTTAAAATTGACATTACATTTGCCTTATGGACATATAAAACTAATTGGTGCTATGCTACTTTTTGGCGTTGTAGCTTTGGTTGTGCCATCATTGTTAGCAATTTTGGTATTGCAATTATCTATAATAAATATTTTGCCTTATGAGATTCGTATTGCAATATTACAAGCAACATTGCCATGGTTTATGGCGGGCATTGCAGGTTACCTTCTTGCCTCGTGGGTAGTTTTACAGCCAGTATGGAAAAAACGGATTTGGCAGATGGTGTTGTCGGCTTTTATTATTAAAATTTATTTTATAACCGATACACCAATTGCGTATGTTCCATCGTTGTGGTGGATTGTAATAACAACGCCGGCACTTTGTTTGTTGTCGGTTCTTTCTCTTAACGATTTTAAAGAAGGTCGCCAAGATTAACATAAAAAATTCAGCAAATGATGACAAAAATTTCAAAAATATACCTTTATATATTGGTAGCAGTTGTTTGTTTATGGCAATTGCCGTGGCTGTTCAACTTTTTGACGGCCACTCCCGAAGAAAGACCATTTATTCTTTATAGTTCAGCTATTAAAGATTTTGCTATAAGAAAAAACGAGAGTGGAAAAACCGTTTATGTAGATTTGAATGGAAATACTTATAGTAAACACCAATATGATTTGTTGTTGCCAGAATATTTTGCACGTCAACTTGCTGCCGATAAAAGTTTACCAGACACTCTTTTTGGACAGCCAGTTGATTTAAAGTTGCTTACCGACGAAAACCTAACATTGAGAATAAAACCAGAAACTGTGTTTGGTCCGTATATTCCTTTGTTTCAAATGTTTGAATCTAAATCGGGAAATGTAGATTTAGAAATGCCACCTGATGTGTTTAGGCTTGATGATACCAAAATGGAGTTTATTAATAAAGCAGATAACACACTCAATGCAGAAAAAAGCGCAGATTTTACCAATGAACTTAAAAAAGTAGGATTTGAGTTTCCAGTAGTTGACGTGGCTGGCAATGTATCAGAGAAAAAAAAATACGACAATGGCTATTTATTTACCGACAGCGAGGGTTGTTTGTTTAACGTAAAAATGGAGCAGGGTAGGCCTGTTGTGCGTAAGATAGAGTTGCCAAATGGTGTTGTGCCAACACATTGCTTTGTAACAGAGTTTATTGGTAGACATTCTCTTGGTGTTTTTTTTGATGCGGCAGGTCAATTTTATGTAATAACTCAACCATACAACAAAATTGTTAAAACAGAATTGCCACCAGTAGATCTTGGAAAAGGAGATTTTTTTGTTATGGGTAATATGTTTACGTGGACGGTACGAGTAACTGACGAAGAAAAAATTACGTGGTATGCCATTGATGCAAACAATTTTAGTTTGTTAAAAAAATATTATATTCCGTTATCCGACAGTCATTTAGGAGGATTGAGTTTTTTGAAAAATGGTTGGGTAAGGGTAAACTGGAAGTAAATTTTTTTTTACTATTTTAACGTTTTGTTAACTTTACTAAGCAAAAAAAATGTTATTTTTGCGTCAAATGATAGAAATAAAATGAAAATTTTAGGCATAATACCATCGCGTTACGGATCGTCGCGTTTTCCGGGCAAACCACTTGTAAAAATTGGCAGTAAAACCATGATTCATCGTGTATATGAACAAGCAGCAAAGGCATTTGAAAATGTGGTTGTTGCCACCGATGATAGTCGTATTTTTGACGAAGTGGTTTCGTTTGGAGGAAGTGCGGTTTTGACGAGTGCCAACCATCAGAGTGGAACAGACCGTTGTGCAGAGGCTCTCGAAAAATTTTCGCAACAAGTGGGTATAAAATTTCATGCAGCCGTTAACATTCAAGGAGATGAGCCATTTATTAAGCCAGAGCAACTAAAAACTGTTGCAGCACTTTTCGACAATCCTTCAACTGAAATTGCTACGCTTGTAAAACCAATTAAAGATACAGAAACGCTTTTTAACGAAAATGTTGTAAAAGTGGTGCTTGATAATGCTGGTGGAGCTATATATTTTAGCCGTTCTCCTATACCTTTTATGCGCGGTGTTGAAAAAAATAAGTGGTTGGAACATAACGAGTTTTATCATCATATTGGGGTTTATGCCTATCGTTGCGACATCTTGAAAAAGATAACAAAACTTCCACAAGGAAATTTGGAATTGTGCGAAAAATTAGAGCAAAATCGTTGGTTGGAAAATGGATATAAAATAAAGGTGTGTAAAACAGATTTTGCAGGTATGGGCGTTGATACACCAGATGATTTAGAAAAAATTTTAAAAACAATGAACCTTGACTAAGTTTGAAAATCATTTATTTAGTTGACAGAAAAAATTGAGATATAAAATTTGTGACAACGGAATAAAATTTGCTTTTTTTTTAAAAAAAACAAACTTTTTTTTATAAAAAACGTAAAATAGAAATACAAGGAATCAAAAAAATGAATAGTTTGTTTAAAATAATTTTTTTTAGTGTAATTTCATTATTGGCTGCTGTTGATGCAAAGGCACAAACAGTTGGTAAGTCTGATAGTGGGGTTATAAACCAAAATGGACATCATGATGCTATAATTTGGCCAAACCCAGTAAGAATTGGAGAATTAGTAAAAATTAAGTCATCAACATTGATAAAAAGTGTTGAAATTATGAATGTTATAGGCAAAGAAATACAATGTGAACATAATGATAGGCTTATTTTTTCGGATTGGATATTAAATCTAAAAATACAAGATGCTGGAACTTACTTGGCAAAAATTACTTTTGATGACGACAAGGTTATTGTTAAAAAATTTATGATTAGGTAATTTAATTGTAAATTTTGTGATAATCCGTTGCTATATAGGAAAATTTTGTTCTTTTTTTTAAAATATTTCAATAAAATTTGAAAAAAAACTTTTTTTTATAAAAAAAAAGTTATCTTTGCCGCAGAAATTTTAGCGGATATGAAACCGTCGCAATTTTTGAAGAAAAATTCTTTCTTCTTAAGATCATAAAACATAATTTGTTTGATAAATTTTTTTATAAAATAATGTTTTATTGTGTTTTGCATCATGTTGCAAAACATTACAAATATTTGATTTATAGATAAAACCACTAAAGAAAATCATTTTTATCAAAAATAAATAAGAAGTAAAATAATAAAATGTACGACATTCTCGAATTACGAAAAAAAATTTTAACCGAGTTGTATGATATTGCAAGAGAACTAAAAATAACACGGTTAAAAACTTATAACAAGCAAGACCTAATTTACAAGATATTGGATCAACAGGCTATAAATAATTCTACGCAGCCCGCAGAAAAACAATCCAAGGATACCAAGCAAGAAGCAAAAAAACAACAGGATTCCAAAAAACAAACAGATTCCAAAAATCAGCAGGAATCCCCAACACAGCAAAAAACAAAAACGTCAGAAAAAAATGTGCAAGCAGCACAAGAAGCTAAGTCTGCCAATCAGTCGCAGCAGCAAGCAAAACAGTCTGCAGAAAAGCCTAAACGTCATCGTCTTATTTTAAAACGCAAGATTTCAGAGCCAGTATCAGCTACATCAAAACAACCTGTAAAAATAACTCCAGACGAGGATTCTTATTTTGTTAGTTCAGAAAAAAACGACAATATTCAGGAAGTACAGCAATCTCAAGCACAAGAACAATCCCAAGCGCAAACACAAGTTTTGCCGCAACAAGAGCGAAGCATCGACAATGTAAACGGAAATTATTCACAAGATTATGATCAAAGCAACGAAGATCGTACGCGCGAGGCTATGATGGAGCTTGATGGTGTAATTACCAACTCTGGTGTGTTGGAAATAATGCCTGATGGATATGGATTTTTGCGCAGTCCCGACTTTAACTATTTTAATTCACCCGACGATATATACGTTTCGCAGTCGCAAATAAAACTTTTTGGTTTAAAAACTGGCGAC
Source organism: uncultured Bacteroidales bacterium (assembly GCA_937877455.1). GTDB lineage: Bacteria > Bacteroidota > Bacteroidia > Bacteroidales > UBA3824 > UBA3824. The sequence continues at coordinate 22,420 of CALFIU010000017.1, read as the reverse complement.
ACAATTAAAGGATCAATTAGACCTCCAAAAGAAACCGAAAAATATTTTCCGTTAATAAAAGTATTGGAGATAAATGGACGTAGTCCAGAATATATTAGAGATCGTGTACCTTTTGATTATCTAACCCCACTTTTTCCTGACGAAAAATTTAATCTCACAGGCAAAGGTCATGGAAGTAGTCTTTCGTGTCGCATTGTGGATATGTTTGCGCCTATTGGCAAAGGACAACGTGGTCTTATTGTGGCACAGCCTAAGACAGGTAAAACAGTGTTACTCAAAGATATAGCCAATTCAATAGCAGATAATCATCCAGAAGTATTTTTGATAATATTGCTTATTGATGAGCGTCCTGAGGAAGTAACCGATATGGCACGTAGTGTAAAAGCTGAAGTTATTTCTTCAACTTTTGATGAACCAGCCGAAAAACATGTAAAGGTTGCAAATATTGTACTCGAAAAAGCCAAACGTATGGTTGAGTGTGGGCATGATGTTGTAATTTTGCTTGACTCTATAACTCGTCTTGCACGAGCCTACAACACTGTAGCACCTGCATCAGGTAAAGTACTTTCTGGTGGTGTGGATGCAAATGCGTTACATAAGCCAAAGAGATTTTTTGGTGCCGCTCGTAATATAGAAAATGGTGGTTCGCTTACGATAATTGCAACAGCTCTTATTGATACAGGTTCTAAGATGGACGAAGTAATTTTTGAAGAGTTCAAAGGTACTGGTAATATGGAACTTCAACTTGATCGCAAGCTTAGTAACAAGCGTATTTTCCCTGCTGTTGACATTATTGCTTCGAGTACCCGTCGTGATGATTTACTTATTGAGCAAAGTGTACTTAATAAGATTTGGATTTTGCGCAATTATCTTTCGGATATGAATTCGGTGGAAGCGATGGAATTTCTTTCTTCTAAGATGAAACATACATCAAGCAACGAAGAATTTTTAATTTCTATGAACGACAATTAAATTTTACTCCAAATAATTGTTATTTGAGAATGTTGATATAGTAGCCCGAAAAATCTTTAGGGCTGTATTTTTATGCCAAAAAAATAGAAAAAACTAAAAAAAAACGTTAATTTGTTAAAAAATCTTAACAAGCATGTTTGTGTATATTAAATAAAAGTTAATAAATTGTGTAAATATGCCGCATATTATATAAATTTGCAGAATAAAAATTAAAACGACAAAAATATGTGTGGACAACATAGAGTGGCCGTTGTTGGCGGCGGCAGTTGGGCTACTGCCATAATTAGTCTGCTGACAAACACTGTCAAGGACGGCAACAAGGTCAATTGGTATTTACGAAAAAAAGAACACATTGCATACGCCCAAAAAAATGGGCAAAATCCAAAGTATCTAACATCTTTGATATTAGATACCTCAAAAATAGAGTTTTACAGCGATTTGACTCAGATAATAGAAAATTCTGATATTCTAATTTTTGCTATTCCGTCGGCCTTTATCGAGGGTACAATGGAACAATATCATGGAACATTGAAAGATAAAATTGTTGTTTCGGCAATAAAAGGCATGATACCAGGCAAAAACACACTCATTGCTGATTATTTTAAAGATAATTTCGAGGTTGATATGCAGAATTTTTGTGTTCTTGCAGGACCTTGTCATGCAGAAGAAGTGGCACTACAAAGATTGTCTTATCTAACAGTAGCCTCGCCAAATCTATCTACTGCCGAAAATATAGCAAATGATTTGGAATGTAGATACCTTAAAACTTCAATTTCAGACGATATATATGGTACAGAATATGCCGCTGTTCTTAAAAATATCTTTGCCATAGCAGCTGGTATTTGTCAAGGACTTGGCTATGGCGATAATTTTCAGGCGGTATTGATTTCCAATGCTATACGCGAAATGAAACGTTTTGTTGATACCGTACATCCAATTAATCGCGACATCAAAACATCGGCTTATCTTGGCGACTTGCTTGTAACGGCTTATTCCAAGTTTAGTAGAAATAGAACACTTGGAGTGATGCTTGGTCAAGGTTATTCACTACAATCTGCTCTATTGGAAATGAAAATGGTTGCCGAAGGAGTTTCGGGAAGTAAGTGTATTTACGAAGTTAACAAAAAATACAACATCGAACTTCCAATTTGTACAGCTGTATATAACATAATACATCTTGGAAAGCCTGTTGGCTTTGAAATAAAACTTTTAATTGATAAAATTAGATAATTTGTTTTTTTGTTTTTACATTTGTACTTTCAAAAAGTTGATTATTAATAATTTTTTGTAACAAAGATGGAGAACAATAACGTTACAGAGTTTAACAGCATACGACCGTATTTCGACAGCGAAGTGCATGATGCTATTGAAAGGGTGGTTAAAGAACCGGGTTTTATAAAGACCTTGGAGTATTTTTTCCCTGGGGCACCTATTGATGCAACGCTAAAAATGCTTCGTGGTATAAAAACTGTGAAAGAGTTCCAACACAATTTTATTGTAAAGCTCGTTTCAAAGATAGAACAGATGAGCATAACGCATTTTTCTTTTTCTGGGTTGGAAAACATATCAAAAGACAAACCGTATCTGTTTTTGTCAAACCATCGAGATATAATCCTTGATTCGGCATTGCTAAATACACATTTGGCACTCAAAGGTTACGAAACATCTGAAATTGCAATAGGTAATAATCTATTGATTTTGCCTTGGATAACCGACTTAGTAAAGTTAAACCGTACTTTTATAGTACATCGTAATATTAGTGTTAAAGAATTATACGAAAGTTCGCTTTTGTTATCAAAATACATCAATTATACCATAAAAGAAAACAAAAATTCGGTTTGGATTGCACAACGTGAAGGACGTACAAAAAATGGCGATGATAAAACGCAAGTAAGCATCTTAAAGATGTTTAATATGTCTTCTCAAGGCGGTGTAATAGAAAACCTTAAATCTCTCAATATTGTACCTATGACCATTTCTTATGAGTATGATTCGTGTGATACTCTTAAGGTTATAGAGCAGTATAATAAAAAAATTGACAAAAATTTCAAGAAAAGCAAACTTGACGACATGGCAGGTATGCGACATGGTTTGGAATGTAATAAAGGTCGTGTTACGATTCATCTTGGAAAACCAATTTTGGAAGATTTTGATAACCTAACTAAGATGAACAATAAAAATATTCTTTACGAAGAGGTGGCTAAGCTTATAGATAAAAAAATTTATTCTGGCTATAAGTTTTATCCTATAAATTATGTTACGGCTGATGTTATTAGTAATACTAATAAGTATGCAGAGCATTACACCAAGGAAGAAAAACAGCAAGTTATCGATTATATTGAAACTCAAAGTAAGCAATTTAAAGGCGATGTAGATTTGCAAAAAACTATGCTTATGCAGATTTATGCAAATCCAGTTTATAATGCAGAAAACATTTGATTTTTCAGATTGATATATATGTAAATGTTTTTGAAAAAATTTTAATTAAAAAACACAGAAATCATATTAATTATTTCGTATGATTTCTGTGTTTTTTATGTTATGTTGTTAATTATTAGTTTTTTACGTTAATATTATCGAGAAAATTAAGACATGCTTGTGAATACAAGTTTGCTTTTGAAGAATCCATACCGTTGAAGCCATGTCCAAGGTTGTCGAAAAGGTATATACACGAATTTGTCTTGTTTAGTTGTAGGTAAAGATTTTCTGATTGTGAAGTTGGAACAATTTTGTCGTTTAGTCCATGAAATATCAATGTTGGAATTTTGTTTTCTTTTGCATAGACCGATGGAGAAAAGGCAGTTGTTAGGGAATCGAATGTTTTTAGGTCGGCTGTTGGTATGTCGAAAAAAACGTCAGAAATCTTTTTTCTTAATGTTGGATTAACTGTTTTGAACATTTCGGAAATGTTAGAAGGTCCAAAGTCGTCGATTATAAATTTTATTTTTCCAATAATGTTGGCATTTGAGTGGCATTTCCCTAAACACGAATCGGGAGCCATTGCAGCAAGCATTGCTAAGTGTGCGCCTGCTGACGAACCCCACAAACCTATTTGGGCGGTGTCTATGTTATAAAAAAAAGCGTTTTTAATAACGTGGTTTACTGCATCTTTACAATCTTCAACAGCTTGGTCTATGTGGTTGCCAGAAAAATTTACGAGTCTATAGTCGGCAGAAAAAACGGTATATCCAGCGTCAAGGAGATGTTGAAGAGCTGTTTTGCGGTATCGTTGTAATATTTTGCTTTTGTTGCCACTTATCCAACTTCCACCATGAAAATAAATTATTGCTGGTGATTTTTGGTTTTGTTGGATAGTTGGTTTATAAAAATCAAGTTTTATGTTTTTGTTGCTAACTGCTTTGTAAGTTATGTCGCTTAGCGTGGCATGTGGTGTATGATTAAATTTTTTTATGTTAAAATTGTAGTTTGTTAGAAAAAATAGCGTTAATATAAGAGTTAGTACTAAAAATAATCTGTTTTTTTTCATTTTGTATTATAATTTGTCTTTAAATAGCGTTACCATTATAATAACAGAAATACCAAAAATGAAAACGCAAGCACCAGTGATTTTGTTAATCCAAAAAATATTGCGTAGCCTAATTTTTTTTCTATATATATTTACTACCGACACTAATAGCGTCCACCACGTTAGAGCCCCTATTATTACGCCAGAAAGAGTGAGTATTGTGTTGTAAAAACTTGTTTCTTTTGATACCGCACCAGAAATTCCAAACAAACCACCAAACATTATTATTGTTAGTGGGTTTGAAATTGTAAGGGCAAAACTTGCTGCAAAGTCGTTAAAAAATTTATTTTTGTATTTTGGTGATTGTTGTTCTCGCATTTGTTTTATAGGATTGGTGATAAAAATTTTGTAGCCAAAAACCATCATCAATATTCCGCCAGCAATTCCGAGTATTGTTCGGTGTTCGGTAAGAAAATCAGAAATTATTGATATTCCAAATCCAGCAATTATGGCGTAAAAAAAGTCGCCTATTGCTGAACCCATGCCGATAAAAAGCCCCGACCAAAAGCCTCTACTTATAGTGCGTTGTATACACATTACAGCCACTGCTCCAATGGGAGAGGCGGCTATAAAACCTATTATCAAACCGTTTAAAAATTCAGAGATATTCAATTTCTAAGTTTTTGCTGCAAAATTATAAATTATAACTTTTTTTTTATCGTTTTTCCAAATTATTTTTGTTTATTGAATAATTTTTAATTTACATTAACAAAAATGGATATCCGCATTTAACATAAAATAACTTTTTAATTTGAAATATAATAGCACAAAACATGTTGATTATGAAATTGATAGAGTTTACAGAACATTTTTTCACAGAGGAATCTTGCGAACAACATTTAAAGGCGGTTCGCCAGGCACAAGGAGTAGTGTGTGTACTAAATGCGGGGGAAAGGCGTATTATTGGAACAAAGTAAGCAATAGTTGGATATGTAAACATTGCCATCATCAGACCATACTTACATCTGGTACCGTAATGCACGGCAGTAATTTGCCATTACGCTATTGGTTCATCGCCATTCATTTGTTGACCGCGACCAAGAAAACAATTTTCGCCAAAGAAATGCGGTCATATCAAAATGAAAGTAATCGAAAACCTCAAATTCATAATAATTTTTTCACAATTTAACGAAAATAACTACACGTTGGTGGTTAAAATATTTTTACAATTTTAACTAATATACAGCAGAAACTTTTTGCCCGTTTCAAAAAGTTTTATTATCTTTGCAACAAGAAATTACCCAAACGACCACTATTATGGAAAATGATTTTCTTGTACGTTTCGACTTTGCTATTAAGAAACTCCTTAGGAATAAAGCCAACTTTGCAATTTTAGAGGGGTTTATAGAGGTGTTTTTGGGTAAAAAATGTAAAATTCAGGAAATTCTCGAAAGCGAGGCAAACCAAGATGACTCCGACGACAAGTTCAACCGTGTTGACATAAAGGCAAAAGACACCAATGGCGAAATTTTTATTGTTGAAGTTCAAACCACACGTTACACATATTACCTTGAACGCATACTTTACGGTGTGTCGAAAGCCATTACCGAACAAATTGGCAATGGAAAGCGTTATGGCGTAATAAAACAGGTGTTTTCCATTTCGATTGTTTATTACGACCTTGGCGAGGGTGACGATTATTTCTACGAATGCAAATCAGATTTGATTGGCGTACACACACACAACCCTCTACGTCTTAGTCGCCGCGAGGAACTAACCGTAGAACAAATAAAACAGATAAAAGAAGAAACTGGTAAAGACCAAAAATTTACATACAAAAAAATAACTTCGGGCGACATTTTTCCGCGTTATTTTCTCATACGTATCAACGCTTTTCGTAAGGTTGTTGCTGATGCTATGGACGAGTGGATGGATTTTCTAAAAAACAACAGCATTAAGCCAGACACCACTGTTCCAGGGCTTATGGAAGCCAAAGAGCAGTTGAGATATTCTAAAATGACAGCTGAAGAACGTTTTAGCTATGACAGACACATGGAATCGTTGTCAAACGAGGAAGAAGCTATTTCAGAGGCAAAAATTGAGGGTGAAATAAAAGGAGTAGCCAAAGGTCGTGCAGAAGGTCGAGCAGAGGGGCGTGCAGAAGGTCGTGCAGAAGGTCGTGCAGAAGGTCGTGCAGAAGGTCGAGCAGAAGCAATACTCGAAACTGCTCGCAATCTCAAAGCCGTTGGCGTTGACATAAACATAATCGTTCAAGCCATAGGTCTTGACCCCAATGAAATTTTAAAATTATAAACACAAAAAATTCTTCTACTATGGAAAATGATTTTCTTGTACGTTTCGACTTTGCTATTAAGAAACAACTCCCACGCCTAAACATATAAGAAATTAAAAACATCTGACTATCAATAAATTATCTGATATTTATTCAAAATAATCAATCACTTCCAACAATATTTCTGACTCGTGAGAGAGTGCATCGCTATTTGCTGCAGTTTCTTGTGCAAGAGCAGATACGTGCTTAGACGACTCAACAATCTGTTTTGCTCCTATTAAAGTTGACGAACCTTTCAACACTTGCTCCTTGCATGTGGCGTTGATTTCGCCTACGAGAGCTGTTGAACGCATTATCTCTGGCAACACTTTCGCAAAAACGGAATCGGTTTGCGTTGCAGAGGAAACACCTTGTGCGCTCACCTCATTAATCTCCTTTGCCGCTTGTGCCGATTTTTCAGCCAATTTCTTGACCTCTGATGCCACAACAGCGAACCCTTTGCCATTTTCGCCAGCACGAGCAGCCTCTACTGCAGCATTTAATGCCAAAAGGTTGGTTTGAAAAGCGATGTCGTCAATAACAGCAATCTTGTCAGCAATCTGCGTCATAGACTGAATTGTTTTTGTGGCGGCTTGGCGACATTCCTCAACAGTAATGGCTACCATTCTTGAAATCTCGTCTGCTTTTAGGGCATTAGCAGCGTTACGCTCAACTGTATCTTTAATTTTCAGCATTAACCCAATTACTTTTTCAACATATTCGGTCTGCAAATCACCGTTAGTCTTCATCGTACTTATGGAAGTTTGCAATTCGTTTCCAAAAGAATTAATGTCATCAGCACCAGTTCGGATTTCGGTCACTATACCCCGTAAATAATCCGAAAGTTTTTCGAGCGATGCCATCAAAATCCTTACCGTTCCAGCCTTTGACGATTCTATGCGGCTGTTGTTAGAAAGTTTGCCGCCAGCAATGCTCTGTGTTTTTCTTACTACATCATCAATGGGTGTAATAATGCTGCGTGTCATCTTTAAAATAAACCACAACCCGATGATTATGCATAAAGAAAACCCAACAAACTGCTCTGTTTTCGACCTATTGACCCAAACTCCAAGATAACTGGTTTCGGCAGTGATTTTTTGAGAAATTATAGTTCTTAAAGTTTTTATTTCCTTTGACAACAATTTCAAATCGTTGCTTGAAGCCATGTTTTCGATATATTGAACTCTATCAAGGATTTTATCTTCGCTTTTAACTAATGCAGCTAACTGAGATAATTTGCCAATTTCGGGGCGCAAGGTTTCTTTCATAGTTTCACGATTGGCGGTGGCAATATGAAAATCGATGTCGTCGCAAATTTTGAGCATTTGGCAGTAACCACTTGCAATTTCGGTGCAAGTGTTGTTCATCGACCACACTTTATATATATTGTAAACACAAACCAACAATATCGGAAACATCAACACAAAACCCGTGAAAACGAGTTTACCGAACATTGGTAGGTTTTTGATACGCTCTTTCAATCCCATGGTTAATTGAGTTTTAAGGTTTCAACAATAGAAGAAAATTTTTGAGAAAGACTATTAAGACTTGCACTGTTGTCGGAAGTTTGCCGTGCAAATTTAGCAAACTCCTCTGCAGCATTGTCAAACATTGATACCGCAACCCTAATTTCTTCGCTCAAAGATAGTTGCTCTTTGCAGGTATCAGCGATTTCTTCCACCAATTTTACAATGTTTTCGCTCAACGGCAACACTGTTTCAAAAACTTTATTGGTCTGGGACGATGACGACACGCCACTGCTGCAAACAGCATCAATTTCCTTTGCTGCAGCAGCAGATTTTTCGGCGAGTTTGCGTATTTCAGATGCTACCACAGCAAACCCTTTTCCATTTTCACCTGCTCTTGCAGATTCAACGGCAGCGTTTAAAGCCAACATGTTGGTTTGGAATGCAATGGTGTCAATAATCGAAATTTTCTCCGAAATTTCATGCATTGCCTCGTCAGTTTGTTTGGCAGACTCAAAACAATCTTTTATATTATTTGACGATTCTGCAACAATTTTTTCTGTTTCAATAGCATTAGCATGGTTGTGCTTGATTAAGTCATAGTTCTCATCAACAGACGTACTCATTTCTTGTGTTGAGGCTACTTGGAAAGTGGCAGTGTTGTTGAGTTCATTGCCCATCGTACTAAGTTCGCCAGATATTCCGTTAATTTTTTCGGCACTATTTTTCAACTGATTCACAATATTTACCAACTGCGAAGAAAGATTATCAGCAGTTTTTTTAAGTTCGGGAAACTCTCCGTTGGAATCGTTTTCGAAATCTTTATTAGAGAAATCGCCCTCAGCTACACGGCTGAATTTTTTTGCGGCGTTTTTTATTGGTGAAGTTATCCTTCGGCTTTGTCGCCACGATACCCAAAATGTCATTGCAACCGCGCCAAAAATGCCCCAAATTATTTCATTTATAGAATGTAACAACCATTTTCCCGTACCGCTGGTAATACTTGCAGTATGGTTTAGGATATTTTGTTTTAACGGTCTAACTAATTCGAGTACGGCTATCCTTTTTTCTGCAACAACAACCGAATCTCCGCTTTGAACTGCTGATACAAAATTTGCATAGCGTTTTTTTAATTCATTGACCTCAGAAACAATGGATTGCGGTAAATCTTTTACTGTAGAACTTTTTTCAAGGGCGTTGATAATTTCGTTTTGGTTGCTTATGTCAACATAATCGGCAGAATATGCTACATTGTCGGTAGAGATTCCAAGTTCACCATAAACCACTTGTATATAATCCATTGTATCTGACACAACAAAAATTTTGTAGATGTTGTAAATGCCTGCTACTGCAAGTGGCAACAACACCGACAACATAATCCACGACAATTTGGTCGATAGTTTCATAATTGTTATAAATAGGTTAGTATATTGCAAGTATAAACAAATATTTTACCAAAAACAAGTGTATTAAAAAAAAAAAACTAATTTTGCATCTGAAATCGAATAAAAAAAATGTTGCGTAAAACAATTTCTTTCAAAACCCTTGGCTGCCGATTAAACCTTTACGAAACCGATGCCTTGGCATCTAAATTTCGCGAAAAGGGTTTTATGACCGACGACGATTTTGAAAACTCTGATGCAGAGATTTTTGTAATCAACACATGCACAATCACTAATCAATCCGACAAGAAAAGCCGCGAGTACATCAACCGCGCCATTAAAAAGGGTTCTTTTGTGGTAGTAACAGGTTGTATGGCAGAACAATACGCAAAAAAATACCTACCATATTCTGCGCAAGTGATTGTTGTTGACAATAAGCATAAAAACTTGGTTTACGAAATCGTGGAGGCACATCTTGGTGGCGAAATTGTTGACATGAAAAACCTCGATGGCGACGTTTTCGGATTTGAGGCGGCAAAGGAAACTTTCCACACTCGCTCAATAGTGAAAATTCAGGACGGCTGCAACAATTTTTGCAGTTATTGCATTGTTCCATACGTGCGTGGGCGGGCTGTTTCGAGGCCTGTGGAAGACATTTTGAACAACATAAAAACCGAACTCACATTTGGTTTCAAGGAGATTGTTTTAACTGGTGTCAATATTTCAAAATACAATTATGAGGGTGTTGGTTTTGAGGAATTGATAAGAAAAATTTTGGAAATTGACGGTGATTTTCGGTTGAGGATTGCATCGATAGAGCCAGACGATTTTTCGGATAGTTTTGTTGATTTGTTCCGCAATCCCAAACTTGCGCCGCATATTCATCTTTGTCTTCAATCGGGCAGCAATAGCGTCCTCAAACGTATGCACCGACATTACACACGTGAAGATTTTATGGTCATTGTTGACAAATTCAGGTCGATTATCCCCAATTTTAATGTAACGACCGATATAATTGTAGGTTTGCCTGGCGAAACTGATGAGGATTTTAATCAGACACTCGATGTAGCGCAAAGGATTGGTTTTGGACATATTCACGCCTTCAAATATTCGCGACGCAGCGGAACTTTGGCGGATAAAATGGACTGTCAAATTGATGAAAAAATCAAAAATCAACGCTCAAAAATCTTGCGTGATTTATCTGAACAATTGTCCGCTGATTATCAAAAAAATTTCGTCGGCAAGCATCAGAGAATCTTAACAGAAACCATTGAGGATGACGGTTTTGTGTATGGTTATGGGGAGAATTATGTTAGGATAAAGATGAAGATTTTTGACGGTGTAAAAACCAACAAATTTTATGATGTTGAAATTATAGGTATTGAAGGCGGAGAACTAATTGGAAAACAATTGAATTAAAATGAAAGATGTTAAATTTCATGTTTTTAGCAACGATATATCAAACATAAAACTGCCACCAAAATTTACTTTTCCATTTTGTTACACACCTCACGAATTATGCATTTTGGCTAAAAACGAAGTAATGTCTTTTTTATCTACTCGTTACGATTGGCAAAAAAGCCTTTCAGAAGGCAAAATGTTTGGTGTTTTGGTTGTAAAAAACAATAAAGACGAGATTGGATTTTTAGCATCTTTTTCTGGTATTTTTAATGGGACTAACAACATTGAATATTTTGTACCTCCAATTTATGATTTACTTACCCCAAATGGATTTTTCAAGACTGGCGAAAAAAAACTTTTAGAATTTTCTAATATGATTTTATCACTACAACAATCAGAAAAATATATCTTTTTAAAAAATAAAATTGTTGAATTAGAAAAAAATTCAAACAAAGAAATTGAAAAGTATAAAAATTTTATGCTTGAATCAAAAAAAAATCGTGAATTTTTACGCTCTCAATGTATTTCAAAAAGCCAATCCCAAGAACTTATAACCCAAAGCCAATTTCAAAAAGCAGAATTAAAACGCATAAAACAACGTTGGGCTGCCGAAATTAATAATACAAAAGCAAAATTTGAAACAATTCTTAAAGAAATTGACAATTTAAAAGCCGAACGCAAAGCCTTTTCTATACAATTACAAAAAAAATTGTTTGAAAAATTTGTAATTTTAAATGCCTTGGGACAAAGTAAAAATTTGCTTGAAATTTTCGCCCCATTGCCACAACAAATACCACCTTCAGGTGCTGGTGATTGCGCTGCCCCAAAACTTTTACAATATGCTTATAATCAACAATATAAACCAATTGCTATGGCAGAATTTTGGCTTGGAAAATCACCAACAGGAATTATAAGACGACACGGAAATTTTTATCCAGCGTGTATAGCCAAATGCCGCCCAATTCTCAATTTTATGTTAACAGGGTTGGATGTAGAACCCGACCCAATGTTGGCAAACAAAAAATTAAAAATAGAAATTGTATATGATGATAATTACCTTGCTGTAATAAATAAACCAGCTGGTTTACAATCTGTTCCGGGAAAATTAGACGTAGATTGTGTATTTTATCAGGCAAAAAGATTATTTTCCGATGTAGAAAACCTTTTTATCGTACACCGACTTGATATGGCAACTTCTGGTCTACTAATTATAGCAAAAAGTAAAGAGATATATCAAAGTTTGCAAGTTCAGTTTAAAAATAGATTAATAAAAAAACGCTATATTGCTTTGCTTGACGGTAAACTTAAAACAACAAAAGGTAAAATAGACCTACCAATTTGTTGCAATCCAAACGACCGACCACGACAAATTGTTGATTATACCTACGGTAAACCTGCCATTACATTTTTTGAAGTTTCTGATTTTATTAACGGTTTTACTCGAGTAGTTTTTCATCCACTAACTGGGCGAACACACCAACTGAGAGTTCATGCAGCACATCCAAATGGTTTAAACTGCCCCATAGTGGGCGATATGCTTTATGGTCGCGCTGCCGATAGAATGTTTTTGCATGCCGAATCAATCAAGTTTACACATCCTGTTTTTTTGCGTGAAATTTGCGTTGAAAAAAAGGCAGATTTTTAGGTAAAAATTTATTGATAATATTCTATTATCATTGTTTTATATTTTTTACAATTTATTATAGATTATAAACCTTATTTTAATATTTTGGGGACGCATACAACTTTATAAACAAGTATATTTTAGTTAATTACCAAAAAAGATTTTTGTTTTTGGTTTATTTTTACCTACAATCAAATTGTAAAGTATATTTATACAACTACTATTTTATTTTACATAAATCTACATATTTTAATTTTATAACAAAAAAAAATTCTAATAGCAATTGCTTAATTATTAGTATGTTTTGCACAATGTAAATTTTTTATTGAAAAAAATGTCGTGTTTTGTTTAGTTTTTTCATTTTTAGTTTTTACTTTTGGCAAACTTAAAATTAATAAATTTTAGCAGTTATGAACGAATCTAATGTTTTTTTTGGTTCAAGAATTTATCACGATTTGAAATTGGTAGGTCGAGAAAGTGATTTGCGCCAATTGTCGTATATGCTTGATAACGAAAAAATTATAGTACTTCGTTCGTTGCCACACGTTGGAAAAACAGCATTTGTAGAATCTGGTGCATTAACTGATAAAAAGTTAACAGAAAAAAATTCAATTGCGTTTAAATTTGATATTCCAATTTTCAAAAATACCAATCAAACCATTGTAAATCAATTTATTACCCTATTACAAAAAAGCGTTACCGAGCCTACATGTATAGACAAAGTTTTTGAAGATGACGGTTCGTTTTGGTATATTTTCAAAAAAATACAATTTAGATACAAAGACAAAAAACGCATTTATGTTGTTTTAGACAATTTTGCTAATTTTTTCAGTTATCCCGAAAAAGAACGCAATCAATTTTTAAAATTATTGTCGGCTGCAGTTTATGGCAATATTCCTGATGTATTTAACAATCAGTTACAAAAAATTATGCTTGGACAAAGCGAACAAATTTTTTCAAAAGATGCAATTTCGCTTTTGTACGACAATATTAATTTAAGTTTGCTTTTTATTACAGAAGATTACGCATACAACTATCTTACAATACTAAAAGATTATTTTTCTGGAATATTTCAAAATACAATAAACCTATTGCCATTTGATATAGACACAGCTAAACAAGCCATAAAACATTTTTGCAAAATAAAATTGTCAGAAGAAGCTATTAGCGTTGTTTTAGAAAAATTGACCAACGGCACAAATTCTATACTACCTGGCGAGTTGAAAAATGCCTGCAATTTTTTGCAAAATTTTGCATCACAAAATAATTATAGCGAAATAACTGCAGAAATTATTGAAAAATCTCAGTATTTTTGCATATCGCATTATAAAAAAATACTTGATACGTTAGATAGCGACCAACGCAACAAATTAGAACAATTTGCATTGGAAACAGTAGTTGATGACGAAGATAAACCTTTGCCTATTTACTCGCGCATAGCTCAAACTAAATACGAATTAACTACACAAACAATTGATTATCTAATAGATAACCAAATTTTTGATATATTAATTATGCTTGATGGACGAATTTTTTTAACACCAAGCAATATTGAAATTTTTAACAATATAAAAGCACAAAAAAATGAAAACAATTATTCAAAACTACATCATTTTCAGCCCGATACAAGGCAGACGCTTGAAAATCCAAATGACTTTTCAAACAAAAAGCCGCTTAAGTATAAGCGGGGGCAGATGTTTTTAACCATTTGTATTGCAATTGCAACCATTAGTTTAGCTTTTGTATTTCTTGCCTTTTCGCTTAAAGGATCTGCAGAAAAAAACGAACGCGCAGCACGCAGCAATATGTTATCGGCCTTTGCATTTCAAAAGCTTGAAACCGACCCTACATTTAGTTTACGACTTGCACAAGAGGCAGTTAGCCTCGACACCTCTAACGCTCAGGCTTACAGTGCATTGCTAAATTCATTCTACAATACAGACATCTTTTATTCCATAGCAGGTCGACTGGACACAAAAGTTATTTCTGCCAATATCTGCAATGGCGGCAAAAACATTCTTGCAATAACACGCAACCCCTCTCTTGAAAAAAACTCGGTTTTACTCTTACGTCAAAATGGTGACACAATTTTGGAATTACCCCACAAAAAAATTGTTACATCGGCAACGATGAACCAAACCAACAATTTGATAATCACCACTTCCTACGATAGTGTGGCACGAATTTTTGATTTAAATGGTAATCTAAAACTTGAACACAAAGGACATCAAGCCGTGTTATGGACAGCAGATTTCTCCCCCGATGGTTCAAAATTTCTTACTGGCGGTAGCGATTTTAACGTTGAAGTTTGCAATATCGATGGCTCTCGCCTTTCTGTGCTCAGTGGTCATGGATTCGATGTTTATTGCGCCCATTTTTCACCTGACAATCAATACATTGTAACTTCTGGCGGCGACAACACCGCAAGAATTTGGACTACAACAGGAAAACAATTAAAAGTATTGGAAATTAACGAAGATACAAGATTTTCGATGTCAATAATTGTTTCAGCAGTTTTTTCACCCGACGGAAAATACATTCTCACCGCAAGCAACGACTATATCAACAAAAACCACAAAGCCCGACTTTGGGATTTAAATGGTATCGAACTCGTGACATTTTCGGGGCATGAGGATTGGCTTAACAGTGCATTTTTTTCGCCCGACGGCAACCATATTATTACAGCCTCACGCGACAAAACTGTTAGAGTGTGGGACATAACAGGAAAACTTGAAAAAATATTAAAAGGCCATGGTAGCAATGTGTGGTTTTCGTCTTTCCTTGCCGACAACCAATCAATAATGTCTGTTGGCGATGACAAAACCGTTAGATTATGGTGCATTGGAAAACGATTTGAAAGTTACAAAAATGCTATAAATGTAAACTTTGCTTGTTTTTCGCCCGATGGACTCAATCTTATGGTTGTTCAAGACAAATCTGCACAAATTTGGGATCTTACTGGCGAAAAAATTGCAGTTTTTAAAGGTCATACTCAAACAATCAACACAGCACGTTTTTCGCCCGATGGAAAGTTTGTAGCAACAGCATCTTCTGATGGAACAACCCACATTTACTCTCGCGAAGGTAAATTATTAAAAGTACTCGACCAGCATTCTGCTACTGTAAATGATGCTGTTTTTTCGCCCGATGGAAAAAAATTAATAACTGTGTCTAACGATAGCACTATAATAATTTATGACTTATTAACCAACAAATATATAAAATCTTACGAACACAATGGATGCGTAACTTCGGTGGCATTTTCTCCCTCTGGTGAAACTTTTGTAACTGGGGGCACCGACAAAAAAGTGGTTTTACATTCGCTTGACGGCAATGTTGTACGCACCTTTGCTGGACACGATGCACGTGTTAATTCTGTCGCATTTTCGCCTGATGGAAATTATGTAATTTCAACATCTTCAGACGAATCGGCGGTTCTTTGGAACAAAATTGGAGAAATAGTTTTTACTTTACGTGGTTACGAAAACAAAGTAAATTCTGCAGTTTTTTCTCCTGACGGAAAATACATTATAACAACTTCCGACGATGGCAAGTCGCGACTTTGGACAATAGACGGCCGTGATATTATGACATTTAGACACGATGGACGAGTTAAATCTGCTGTTTTTTCGCCAGACGGAAAATACATACTTACTGTATGTTGCGACAATAAAAACAATAAAACTGTAAAACTTTATATGATTAATGCTGACGGAATAAACCGTCATATAGACAAACTTGACCTTTATGGTCCTATTTGGAAACCCGATGCCGAAACTCTGAAAAAATATGGATTGTAATAATTAAATAGCTCATTTTCCTTTTACGTTTATATATTTATTTCCACCAACCTGAACAAATAATTTGGCAGGTTGGTTTTATTTTTTTGGGAAAATAAAAAAAACTATTCTATCTTTGCGGCGTGAAAACTTTACGTAAATATAGAGAATTATTGGTTGCAGGATTAATTTTAGTCTTGTTGCCAATTTTTGCAGCAAAAAGTTTCCACACCCACTCTGAAATTTCTTGTACTCACACATCAACAGACGAAAACTCACATAGTTTAGGACAGATTTGTAAAATCTGCGATTTTGTGCTTTCGCCTTTTGAAGAAAATCCACAAACAGAATTTAAAATTGTAGTTACAAAAAACAAAATTGAAAATCTCCCTCTAATAGAGCAGGTTGTTTGTGGTAATAAAATTTCTTTTTCTTTACGAGGTCCCCCAAATTGTATTTAGTTGTTCGCACTATTTTTTTTACACTTGATATTTTTTTTGAATAATTAGGGTTTTAATAACTTAAATATGAAATTAAGTTATTAAATATTAAACAAATACAATTAATTATTCTTAAAAAATTGCCGTGTTTTTATTTTTTACAGTGTGTTGGCTGTAAATATTTCTTATAAAAGTTAATATATATTTTTGATGAAAGGCATATTTATATTTGCTTTTTTATCGGTTTTAGGTTTGAACGCTATAGCACAAAACGATAGCATTTGGGGCATTGCAAAAGATGGCATTACATTAGAACAAATAACCATAAAAGCCGATAAAAGCAACAACGAAATACAGATGAAACTTCCTCAAAATCTTATTAAGGTTGACCAAAGTTTTATCGAATCAAATTTTTCTGGTAGTCTGATGCAGACACTAAGTCAAATACCTGGTATTCAAGCCGTAAGCATAGGTTCGGGACAATCGAAACCTGTAATTCGTGGACTTGGATTTAATAGACTTGCGGTTTGCGAAAACGGCATAAAACATCAAGGACAACAGTGGGGACATGAACATGGACTTGAAATTGACCAATTTTCGGTTGAAAACGTAGAAATTGTAAAAGGACCTGCAGCAATGCTTTACGGTTCGGATGCTATTGGTGGTGTTATCAATATTTCTAACACAATGTTACCAAAATCAAAAAACGAAACCAAAATAAATCTTTTTGCACGAAGCAACAATAGAACACTTGGTTCAACAATTTACACCGGAGGTTTATTAAAAAAATTTTACTACAAGTTTAATTTTACATACTTGAAATACTCCGACTATATTGTTCCAACCGATAGTATTCAGTATTATTCTTACTATATAAAACTGAAAGATAATAGGTTGAGAAATACAGCAGGAAAAGAATGTGATGCAAACTTAATATTAGGATACAATGGAAAACTTTTTAAAAATTGCCTAAGTTTTTCAAATGTGTATTCAAAAAGTGGTTTTTTTGCAAACGCCCATGGCATAGAAATAAGACTTTCGGAAATAGATTTTGATAAAAGTTTTAGAGATATTGATTATCCATATAGTTTTGCCAATCACTTAAAAATACAGAACAACAGCGTCTTAAAAATAAAAAGGAGTAGTTTATGCTTGGATTTAGCTTTTCAGATAAATAGCCGCAAAGAATATTCCGAACCTGTTTCGCATGGCTACATGCCTAAACCCGATGGATTTTTGGAACGTATGTTCGACAAAAAAACATATTCTGCCAACTTAAATTATAAAACAATTTTAGGCAATCATAGTTTCAATGCTGGCGTATCATCAGAAATTCAAGACAATACCGTTGGTGGTTGGGGATATATTATGCCTGATTTTCTACAAAAGTCGGTAGGTGTTTTTATGTTTGATAAGTGGCATATTAACAGCAATTTAACAATAAGTGTTGGAACAAGGATTGACAATGCAACGTTGGATATTTCAGAATATCACGATTGGTATTTAACACCAAATAGTAATGGAATTTTTGAATATCTTTTGCGCTCTCCAAGGTTATCGAAAAATTGGAATAGTTTCATCTATTCGGCGGGAATCAATTGGAAAGGAAACAATTGGGTTTTAAAGGCAAATTCTGGAAAAAGTTTTAGAATACCAATTGCATCAGAACTCGGAGCCGATGGTGTTAACTATCAGATTTTTAGATACGAAAAGGGTAATCCTAATTTAAATCCAGAAGAAAGTTATCAAATAGATTTTGGTGTAAATTTTGAAAGACAAAATTTTAATATTAGTTTTACGCCTTTTATAAATTATTTTCCAAATTATATCTATCTATGTCCTGATTATCATTATATTGAAGGATTACAACTTTACGAATATGTACAATGCGAAGTATTTAGAACGGGTACAGAATTGCAAACCAATTACACGCTAAACCACATTGCAGAATTTTCAATTGGTGGGGAATATTTGTTTGCTCGACAAATTTCGGGCGATAAAAAGGGTTATGGACTACCTTTTTCGCAACCATGGAGCATTTTGGCTTCAGCAAAATATTACATTCCGCAACACAAGCGTATTAACGAATGTTTCTTATATTTGATTTACAAATATACAGGTGCGCAAAACGATATTGTTCCGCCAGAAAAACCATCAGAAGGTTATCATCTTGTAAATATGGCATTTGGAAAAATATTTGTTTGTAAAAAAATAAAATATAAAGCCGAATTGTCTATTCAAAATTTATTTGACACTAAATATTACAATCACACAAGTTATTACCGTCTAATTGACGTACCAGAACATGGTAGAAATTTCTCGATTATTTTAGGAATTGAATTTTAAATATCTATTTTATAATTAAAAAACAATAAAAAAAATGAAAACAAAACATTTTTATGGGGCTTTATGCGCCCTAATGATTATGTCGAGCGTTGTTTCGTGCAACAAAGATGACGACAACACTGCTACTGACACAGAAAAACCAACATTCAACAACACAGGAGCAACACCTATTGACGGTGAGAAATTTTTGCCTGGCGACATAATCAGATTTCATCAAGTTTTTTGCGACAACGTAGAACTTGGTGCGTTTAACATCGAAATTCATAATAATTTTGATGGACACAGCCATAGCACCGAAACCAACTCTAAACACGAAAGTAACGAACATGGCGATGTTGAAAATGCTTGGGTTTTTAATCAAGATTACGAAATTCCAAGTGGTTCAAAAAGTTACACTGCCGACATACTTATTCCAATACCTGCCGACATTGCAGAGGGCGATTATCATTTTATGATTCGTGTTACAGACAAAGCAGGTTGGCAAGAAATAAAAGCTGTAAGTTTAGAAATTGAAGATTAGTTAATTATTATACGATTTTAATGTGGACATTTTGTTTTGCAAAAACCAAACTAAAGTCCTCATTTTTACTATACTTATCAAAAAAATCCCTTGACATCGCCAAGGGATTTTCCGCACTTAATAGAGTTAAAAATTAGTTTGAAACAAATTGTTATTAAAACAAGCAATAGTTTTTATTAAGCTCTTATTTGTATTTCTATAATAAAAAAGTTGAGTGTTTCAAAATTAAATCATAAACATTTTCTTTTTTCAATACAAAGATAAGCGTATTAATTAAAAAAAATGCTGTTCATTTTGTTCATTTTAAACTAAAATAAAAATCGCACTTTAATTACATCTTTTCATCATTTATTTTGCAATTCTTTGGTACTTAACAAACCACAAGCAGCAGAAATATCTTCACCTCGCGAAGCTCGCAAAGTTGCTGTTATGCCTTTTAACTTCAATATATTCTGAAACTCAACAATCTTTTCCATTGGCGATGGTTCAAAACCATTTTCAGAATTAGCATGGTATCTTATAAGATTTACACGCGCAGGAATACCATTTAAAATTCTAACAAGTTCTTTTGCATGAGCAATACTATCGTTATAACCATTTATCATAGTGTATTCTGCTGAAAAGCGTCTTTGATGGCTAAAATCATATTTTTTTATAACTTTTAACACTTCTAATAACGGTTGCGCTCCTTGCACTGGCATCAATTGCCGACGCTCTGTCTCAAAAGGATTGTGGATACTCAAAGCCAAATGTGTCTGCGATTGTTGCAAAAAAACATCCAACGCAGGCAAAATTCCAACCGTTGAAACCGTTACGCGTCTTGGACTCATAGCAAATCCGTAGTCTGATGTTATTATTTCCAATGCCTTTAACACGTTATCAAGGTTATCCATAGGCTCGCCCATACCCATAAACACCAAATTGGTTAGCTTAGAAAATTCAGGAAGGCTTTTTATTTGGTTAAGTATCTGATTTGTAGTAAGATTTCCCGAAAATCCTTGTTTACCAGTAAGACAAAACTTGCATCCCATCTTACAGCCTGTTTGACAAGATACACACAACGTTGCTCTGTCATGGTCGGGAATGTATGCCGTTTCTATAAAATTAGACGATCCATATTTATACAAATATTTTTTTGTCCCGTCGCGCGATTCCACACAACGCATTGGCGGTGTTAAACCAACCTCAAAATTTTCACTAAGCATCTGACGTGCCTTTTTGGAAAGATTTGTCATCTGTTCAAAACTTGAAACGTCTTTTTTATAAAGCCAGTCAGCAAGTTGTTTGGCTGTAAATTTTGGAAGTCCAACGCCTAAAACTATATCACAAAGTTGACTTAAGGTTTTTCCAAATAAAAATTCCATTTTTATTTCTCTGTTCGTGTATAAAATTGTTGGAAAGTTTCGTTTTTATAAGCTTCCTCAGCATAAAATCTAAGCACTGTAAGATACAAATTATGACCAAAATAATTTGACATCTTGCTAATAAGTCTCATATCTTTGTCGAAATAAAACAAGGCTGGAAAACTAAAATCGCCACCTGTTAAATAACTTGTTAGCGAGTGAGGTCCATTGTTTGTTGAACCAGGGAATATCCTACCCAAAATTTTTACAGTATCTGTCGATGCTGCATAAAACCTTACTGGATAATAGTTTTTGTTGATATAATCGGCTATTTTACTATCTTTTAACACATTTTTTTCAAATACATCCGAAGAAAAAACCAATTTTGTTCCCTCAGGAACATAATCAAGCCAAATATCAAGGAGCAAAGGACGAGGTGTTTCTTGCTGTTTTTTTAATGCGTCTTCAATGCCAAGCCATTCTATTTTTCCCAAAGTGTCAAGTTGTTGTTCTGCTGGAATTTTGGCAATTTCATCGGCATAAATAGAATTGTAAGCATACATATAATCAAGTCTAAAATCGTCTAAACTGGCGTTGCGACTTACATTCTCACTAAAATAAATCAAAATTGGTTCAATATCCTTTATGGTCATATAGCCCGGCACGGGAAGGATATTAATGTCGCGATCTATGTAAACTATTGTTGGATAAGACATTCTACCACCGAGCAGATATTTTGCCAAATCGTTTGTACGTCCATCAGAAACCCAATTTATACCACGAAATTCAATAGTATCTTTAGTTTCAGCATCAAGCCTTACAGGATAAAAATTTGCATTTATATACTTCGCCAATTGTTTATTAGCAAACGTTGTGGCCATCATACGCTTACACCATCCACACCAATCGGTATATACATCAATCAAAAATGGACGATGTTCTGCACTATCAAGTTTTTCGGCTTCGGTTATCGAATACCATTTAATAGGAGAATCTTCAACCTTGCTCTGAGCCTTTAATGTGTTGGTTATCAATAAAACAACCAATAAAAAAAATAATTTTTTCATAGTGTTTCACTCAAATAATATATTGTGTTGCAAAAATAATTAGATTTATCAAGTTTAGCAAACGATTTTTGCCTATTATTCAAATACATAAAAACAAAATATTGCTAAATAATCTTCTAAACTTTCGCAAGTGTTGTAACACGTTATCAATCAAATCATTCCAACTTTGTTGGATTTTTAACTAATTGATTTTCAACGACGAAATCAATAGGTAAAGTATCGGTTTTAATGCGTTTGCGCAGTTTCTTGGCGATGCAGAAATTAATCTTCCTAAAATCGATG
>CALFIU010000016.1 GCA_937877455.1 uncultured Bacteroidales bacterium | reverse complement strand
AAAGGTTCGCGCCGTTTTTGATGCGTTCTTTCATTACGTCAACGTCTTGTTGGTCAAGCGTGGAGGCGAATACGTGGTATTTGTTCGTCAACCCGTTCAGGAGGTTTCCCGTGCCGGCGCAACAGTCCCAGACGTAATATTCGTCTTGCCAATTTTCGCCAAGTACGTCGGCGATGTATTGTTGAGATTTTTCTACCCAAATCTGCGGCGTAAAATACGCGCCTTTTCTTTCCCTAACGTCTTGTGGCACAAGCAAATCAAGCCGCGAAATGATGTATTTCCAAATCTCGTCTTTGGGCGGACGTTTGTAAAGTTTCCAAAACTCGGCATAACGTTCCAAGCCGTCGTTTTTGAATCCAAATTTGTATGAAACATCCATGCCCAATCCGTCCCTGCGCAAAAGTTCGTATGGCTTTTTATCTGTTGACGAAAATGTGATATAAAAATCCTCGTTGACGGGCTTGTCGTCTGATATGTCGGCAGTTCCGTTGTCGTCGATATTGAGTTCGGCAAGGAAAAAATCACGGTCGTAAACGCCGTAAGATTTTTTGAGTTTTTCAAAATCGGCGTTGATAAAAGGCTTTACCGCCTTGCACCATTTTTGATAAACAAAGATGAAGTTGTTTTTGTCTATCAAAGTTGACAAAAGCGACCCACCGTCCTTAAAATTGTCGGCGATAAAGGTTTTCAGTTCTGTTTCGTCGTTGTTGAAATAAAACGTAAAAATCTTATTGCTATCCACAATGCCCTTAACACTATCCACTGTCTTCTGATCCACTTGCGACGGTGTTTGCGTCCAGTTGAAATCGTTGAGATTAAACACTGGCTGAACGTCGTAATACGGCACGAAAGCGATTTTTTCGTTGTCGAAACAGCCCAAGAATTTTGGCGGCGTAAGGTCGGCGGCATCGGCTTTTATGGTGATAAGAAGTTGCGCCAACATACGATAAATGTCGGTTGGTTGTTGTTTTGCCTCCGCCCACAGCAAGTAATTGTCAGTGGTTTCAATGTCGTTTTTGACGCTGAAATCAATACGCTTTATTATGTCGGTGCAGACAAATTTTTTGAAATATTTTACCGCAATTTCGTTTTTGAGTTGTTCTTCGAGCATAGTGATTCTATTTTTTCGGTGTAAAGATAGAAAAAAAATCTTATAAGACCGCAAAGAATTTTATAATACCCTTGTAATACCCTTATAATACCTTTTAACAGCGTTTTAACGGCATTTAAACATTCTTTAAATGAAAGGGAATTTAGAATATTTATGTAGGTTTCAATTTCAACAAATCCAAAGTTTTTGGCATAAATCAATTCAACATTTTCAACTTGTTAGCAATTTCTTGCTTATATGTCTCCTTTAAATCTTCAAGAAGGAAACTTTTGTCAATAAATTCGTACCATTTTGGAGCAACTTTGACAAATTTTTTGAAACAACGTTAAAAGGTTATGATTATACCTTTAGAAATATAAAAAAGTGATAGAATATTACATTCTTTAAACGAAAAGAAAATATGTTAAAACGGAAAACACAGAAATACATTTTGAATTTTAAATTCCTTGATTTCTGTGTTTTCTGTTGTTAAAAAAATTGAGGCTTTTTAAAAACCTAACGCGTGTCCGATTCCGTGTTGAAGTCCGTCGATTTCGCAAAGCCCTCTCATTCTGCCGATAAGTGGATAGCCAACATTGTAAATGTCGTTGTCTAAATCGGTTAAGAGTCTTATGCCATGGTCAGGACGGAAAGGCATACGAACATCTTTTCTGCCTTCAGCAATGCGACGATGTTGTTCTCTTAATAATATTTCTACAATTTTGGGCATATCAAGCGAACCGTAAAGGTGTCCTGACTCGTAGAAACTACGGTCGGAAAGATGTTGAGTATTTCTTAAATGTACAAAATGTATCGAATCTGCAAATTCTTTCGCTATTGCTGGCAAATCGTTTTCTCTGCGTCCAGAAAGCGAACCTGTACAGAATGTAAGACCATTTCTAAGCGATGGATTAGCTTGTCTGAGCCAACGAATATCGTCAGCACAGCCCAAAATTCTTGGCATTCCAAGCACTGGATACGGCGGGTCGTCGGGGTGGATACAAAGGTTTACATTATATTCTTCGCAAACAGGCACCATTTCGTCAATAAAATCTTTGAGATTATGTCTTAAATCGTCTCTGCCGATGTTTTTGTAGGTTGAAATATACTCCATAAACACCTTTTTAGGGTCTTTTACCGAGCCGTCAATAACGCCGTTTACAAAGCCTTGAGTTAAAACTATGATAACGTAAACCAAATCGTCGATTTCTTTTTGCGTCATTTTTTTGTAAATTTCCTCAGCCTCTTTTACTATATCTTGAGGATAGTCTTGATCGGCATTTTCTCTGTTTAGGATAAAAATGTCGAAAGCCGCAAATGTTGGATAATGAAAATACAAACCTTTGCCTCCACCTTTGTGAGTGAAATTTAGTTCTGTACGTGTCCAATCCAAAACTGGCATAAAATTATAACAAACTGTATCAATGCCACATTCGCCGAGATTTTTGAGCGATTTTTTGTAGTTTTCGATGTGAAGTGTGTAGTTTTTGCCTTTGGTCTTAATGTCTTCGCTAACAGGAAGCGATTCAACAACCGACCATCTTAAACCTTTCGACTCTATCATGTTTTTTAGTTTCATGATTTCGTCTTTTTCCCATACCACTCCTATTGGAAGATGATGAAGCGCAGTTACAACGCCTTCAACACCCATTTGTACTAAATAGTCCAAACTAATTTTATCGTTAGGACCAAACCAACGCCATGTTTTTTCAAGCATAATTTTTTATAGATTTTTTGTGTAATTATAAATACACAATTTTTATTACACACCAGAAAACGAAGAAAAACCACCGTCAACCGGAATCACCGCACCTGTAATAAAAGATGCTGCCTTACTACAAAGAAATTGCACTGCCCCATTAAGCTCGGTTATATCCCCAAACCTACGCATAGGAGTACGTGCTATAACCTTTTTGCTACGTTCTGTAAGACTACCATCTGGATTGATTAACAATGCACGATTTTGATTGCCAATAAAAAAACCCGGTGCAATGGCATTAACACGAATCTTTTCTGAAAACTTGATAGCCATTTCTTGCGCCATCCACTGTGTAAATCCATCAATACCATGTTTTGCAACAGTATATCCAAGAACACGAGTAATAGCAGAATAAGCCGCCATTGACGAAATATTAATGATACTTCCCTCCCCTTTTTGAGCAATAAGCTCACCAAAAATTAGCGACGGATAAACTGTACCATTCATATTTATTTGGGTAACTTTTTCAAAATCTTCGATTTTCATATCAAAAACCGTTTTTTCGTCGGGAATGGTTGCCCCAGGAACATTTCCTCCTGCACAATTAATAAGAAAATCTATTCCACCCCAAGAGTTTGCAATCTCATCACAAGTTGATTTAAGTTTTTCTGTATCAAGAACATCAGAAACCACTCCCATTACTTTAGAAGTACCAATTTTGCTAAGTTCTTCAACCTTAGCCATTGTGTTTTCTTTATGGCGACCAAGAATTACAACATTAACACCCTGTTTTACAAAATGTTCAGCGATATTTCCTCCAAGAACACCAGCACCACCAGTTACAATGGCATTTTTTCCAGATATATCAAAAATATTATTTTCCATTTCTAATTTCCTTTACTATTTGCAATGCGTTTTTTACCTTTTCGGTTATTGTAGAAAAATCTTTTGTTAGTTGAGACCCAAGCCCAACACATGCAACACCTGCCTTAAACCATTCTTCAAGGCTTTCGCGTTCGGGCGTAACTCCTCCTGATGGCATTATGTTAGTCCACGGACAAGGTGCTTTAATTGCCTTTACAAAGGATGGTCCACCAACTTCTTTACCTGGAAATATCTTAACTATTTCGCAACCGAGTTCTTCGGCAAGGTTTATTTCCGACAACGTTCCACAGCCTGGCAACCATGCTATTTTTCTACGATTGCAAATCTTGGCCATATCAGGATTCAACGATGGCGAAACAATAAAACCAGCACCAAGTTGAATATAAAGTGCTGCCGTTGCAGAATCTACAACACTTCCTACGCCCATAATCATTTCGGGACATTCTACTGCACACCATTTGTTTATTTCGGCAAAAACCTCATGTGCAAAATCACCACGATTGGTAAATTCAAAAACTCTTGCACCACCATCATAACAGGCTTTTACCACTTGCTTTACTTTTTGTACATCGCTGTTATAATAAAGTGGGACAATTCCCGTTGACAACATTGTATTTAGTACATCTATACGCTTAAATCTTGACATAAAGAAACTACGTTTAAGTTTTTAATTAACAATAAATTATCTCGAAACTCTTCCACTGGCATCGCCCGACATGAGTTTTTCTACTTCTTGAACAGATACTCTATTGTAGTCGCCGTAAATAGTATGTTTTAGACACGATGCTGCAACAGCAAAATTTAATGCCTTTTGGTCATCGTTTTTATAGGTCTGTAGCCCATAAATAAGACCACCCATAAACGAATCGCCACCGCCTACTCTATCTACAATATGTGTTATTTGATATTCTGGCGACTTATAGAGTTTTTTTCCATCATAAAGTACACCCGCCCAATTGTTATGATTGGCATTTATTGACGTTCTAAGTGTTGTAATTACTTTTTTTGCCTTTGGAAAACGATTCATTATCTGTTGTGATACCGATAAATATGCATCGGCATCAACTTTTCCCGAACTAACATCTACATTTTCGGGCTTTATAAGTAGAGCCTTTTCGGCATCTTCCTCATTACCAAGTATAATATCGCAATATTCAACCAATGTTGGCATTACCTCATCGGCACGTTTTCCATATTTCCAAAGATTCTTGCGATAATTAAGATCACAGGAAATTGTTATGCCAAGCTTTTTAGCTACTTCAAGTGCTTCAAGGCATACTTGAGCTGCACCTTCCGAAATAGCTGGCGTTATTCCCGTCCAATGAAACCACTGCGCTCCATCGAACACTTTTTTCCAATCAACCATTCCACGTGTTATTTCGGAAACAGCCGAATGTGCACGGTCGTAAATAACTTTTGACGCACGGCTTACCGCACCTGTTTCGAGGTAATAAATACCAACTCTGTCGCCTCCAAAAACAACATCGTTAACATCAACGCCAAATCCTCTAAGTTCTCTTAAGCAAGCATTGGCAATATCATTTTGTGGAAGTCTTGTAACAAAACTTACAGGAATGCCATAGTTTGCAAGCGAAACGGCAACATTAGCCTCTCCACCACCAAAAGTAGCGTTAAAAGTGTTTGTTTGCAAAAAACGTTCGTTGCCTGGGGCTGCAAGCCTTAGCATTATTTCTCCAAATGTAACTGTCTTTTTCATTTTATATTAAAAATTGAAATATTCTTTTGCATTATTATAACAAATGTTAGACACCATTGTACCAAGCAAATCCATATCGTACGGTAATTCGCCATTTTCTACATCGTTGCCAATTACATTGCAAAGTACCCGGCGAAAATATTCATGACGTGGATACGATAAAAAACTACGACTATCGGTCAACATTCCAACAAAACGACTCAAAAGTCCATGATTACTAAGACAATTAAGCTGTTTTTCCATACCATCTTTTTGATCAAGAAACCACCAAGCTGCTCCCCACTGCATTTTTCCAGCAATAGTTCCATCTTGAAAATTTCCAATCATTGTTGCAAATACTTCGTTATCAGCAGGATTGAGATTATAAAGAATTGTTTTAGCAAGATTGTTTCCACAATCAAGCCTATCGAGTAGTCTTGACATATTTGTTGCTTGTTGAAAATCTCCAATGCTATCAAAACCAGTATCAGGTCCAAGGGTTGTTAAAAGTCGTGAATTATTGTTACGCAATGGTCCTGCATGAAACTGCTGAACCCAATTATGCCTTTTTACTTGCAACGCAAAACGGTAAAGACAAGCAGATTTAAATTTAAGAATTTCAACAGCATCCAACGGTTTTTGTAACAGTGCTTTTGAAAATATTTTTTCTATTTCCTCATCGCTATATTGCGCAGCATAGAGAAAATCTACACCAAAATCTGCCAAACGACACCCATTTTGCTCAAAATAATCCATTCTTTTGTCCAAGGCCTTAAACAATGTTTCAAAACTATTGATTTCAATATCAGATGTTTCTGAAAGTTTAGCAATATAATCAACGTATGCTTTGGGATTTTCTATTGCAGATGCTTTATCGGGTCGCCATGCTGGCAAAACTTTAATTGGACATTGAGAATTTTTAATCATTTTGTGCCAACGAAGGTCATCAATTGGGTCGTCGGTGGTACAAAGCGTTTCTACATTCATTTTTTTTAACAACCCCCACACTCTAAAATTATCGCTATCAAGCATTTGCGATGTTTTTTCCCAAATTGAATAGGCTGAGCGTTCATCTAAAAGTTCCTTAATGTTGAAATAACGTAGCAACTCCAAATGTGTCCAATGATAAAGCGGATTTCTAAGTGTATCGGGAACGGTTTCTGCCCACGCTTGAAATTTTTCTCTATCGGTGGCATTGCCTGTTACAAAACGTTCGTCCTTTCCATCGGCTCGCATTGCTCTCCACTTGTAATGATCGCCATAAAGCCAAGCCTGTGCAATATTATCAAATTTATGATTTTCGGCTATCATTTGTGGCGATAGATGACAATGATAGTCAATAATAGGCATCTTTTCTGCATAATTATGGTAAAGATATTGCGCAACAGATGTCTTTAATAAGAAATTTTCGTTGATAAAAGTTTTCATGGTATT
Organism: uncultured Bacteroidales bacterium; assembly: GCA_937877455.1. Classification (GTDB taxonomy): domain Bacteria; phylum Bacteroidota; class Bacteroidia; order Bacteroidales; family UBA3824; genus UBA3824. Next base: position 10,662 of record CALFIU010000016.1, on the reverse strand, counting down.
ATTTTTTCGACAATTGGCAAGTTAACAAAATTACCTTACCAATTTTTAATATTCAATTGGTTTGTATTTAGGTACTAATATTTTCATTATTACCCAAGCTAAAATATAGGCTACGGCACAATAACAGAATACCATCATGTATCCAGCAGGTTTGCCCGTAACCCCAAAAAACGTAAACGCATCACCAAGTTCTTCGGCATGAGTAAACAGTTTTCCCGAACATTTATTGATTAAAAAAGAGCAAAGTCCACCGAACATTGTGCCAATGCCTGTTATTGTGGCAATTGCTGTTTTTGGAAACATATCTCCTATAGTTGAATAAAGATTGGCAGACCAAGCTTGATGTCCTGCCCCTGCAAGTCCTATAATTACACAAGGCCACCATATTGATACCGAGGCCAACGGCTGGGCAAACATTGCAAACACTGGTAGGCATGCAAATATAAACATAGCTCGCATTCGTCCACTATATGGGTGCATACCTTTTTTCTCAACAAAATACTTCGGCAAATAACCACCTATTATGGATACAAGCGTTACTATAAGATATAGTACAAAAATTAACAATTGTGCCATTCCCGAGGTAGAAGGATAGCCTAACTCAGAAAAATATGCAGGAGCCCAAAACAAGAAAAACCACCAAACACCATCGGTCATCAATTTTCCAACAATAAAAGCCCATGTTTGACGATATTTAAAACAATCTACAATAGAAAATTTCCGACCACTATTTTTTTCTGTACTTGGTTCTTTTAACACTGAAGTTTCCTTATCAGACTCGATATATTTTAATTCATAACTATTTACAAATCTACTTTTTGACGGAGAATCATACAACTTAAACCATGCTCCTGCCCATAAAAATCCTATTGAACCTATTATAATAAACGCCATTTCCCAACCCATACTTTTTGCAAGAAATGGAATAATCAAAGGAGCAGCAAGCGCACCTACAGATGCTCCTGCATTAAAAATAGAAGTGGCAAAGGCACGGTCTTTTTTTGGAAAATATTCGGCTGTTACTTTTATTGCAGCAGGAAAATTACCAGCTTCGCCTGTTGCAAGTATAATTCTACAGCCCAAAAACAACCAAACACTTATGGTAGAAATTGTAAGTGCAATTTGAGAACCTTTTTCCACTGCCCTCAATGCGTCAATACTTTCAAGACCAGAGAGTTTCATGGTTACCATTCCACATGCTGCATGCAAGCAAGCTCCTATCGACCAGATAACTATTGCCCAAATATATCCTTTTTTGGTTCCCATCCAATCAATAAATTTCCCCGCAAAAAGAGATATAAAAGCATAAAAAATAGAAAAAATAGATGTTATGTTGCCATAGTTGTTGTCGTTCCAATGGAAATCCACTGCTATAAAATCTTTCCATGTAAGTGAAAGCACTTGTCTGTCTAAATAATTAACCGTGGTAGCAACAAAAAGCAACGCACATATAACCCAACGAAAATATGACATGGCTTTGTTATTTTTTTAATTTTGTTTTAACACAAAAATAACAATTAATATCGGCCATAAACAAAATTTTTAGGTGGTTTTATCTACCTATTTTGTAACAAACTTTTTTTTAATTGTAACATTATTCAATAATATTGTTAATAAAATCGTTGTAAGGCTGCATTATTTTTATATCATTAATCAATTGCTCAAAAAAATTTTTACTACAAATTTCTTCATCGGTATAATATTTCATTGGAACAAAGGCTGTATATTTTATAAACTCGGCTGTCTGCTCAGGTGTATCTTTTGGAAAACCTTTTGGAAGTGTTTTGAGTTTTTGTTCCCAAAGAGAAAATTTTTTTGAAAAACTCTTTTCATCAAGAATTTTTTTATAACTATTAGGATCGTTAAAAATCACACGTCTTATCTGCTCAAGATCGTATTTTTCGGGACACCATACACCTCCTGCAAGCATACATTCGCCACTCTTTAAATGAATGTAATAACCCGCAAGTCGGCTTTTTTTGCCACCTCGAGCAATATAAATGCCGATATGATCTTTGTATGGTCGCTTGTCTGCACTAAATCGTATATCGCGATAAATTCTAAAAATACAATCCTTGCCTTGCAACCCAAAAAGATTATAAAACTGCGAAATCTCTGCAATAAGTGCATCTGCAAAATTTTCTGCCTCGCCTTTTATTTTCAAATATGTATCTTTGCGGGCGTTAAACCACTCGCGATTGTTATTTTGTGCCAATTGCTCAAAAAAATCAAGTGCGTTTTTTATGTCCATGACAAATAAAATTAAAATATTATTAACATTAATAACACTACTCTGGGTTAGACAAAGTGTGGCTCAAAATTACACAAAAATAGTTGCCGATACCAATTTTTCGGATTCTCTTTTAAAAAAAATTCTATGTGTACACGACTCACTTCAAATACTTGATACAATCATTTTTGTAGAAAAATTTTCACCATCATTACATATAGAAAGAATACTCAACCCTAAAAAACAAAAAAACACAGAACAAATTACCGATAGTTTTCACATTACTGGATATGCAACACGCAATGCCTCCAACGGTAACAACAAAGGATTTAGCACCTCGGCACAAACCGATATAACCTTAGAAGGCTTTACCTCGGGAATAGATATAACTGCTAAAATTAAAGACAGCGATATGCCAGTGTCGGCAGATGGCACATCAGCTCAAATTTCTGAATTAGCCGAGATGTATATTTCAGCTGAAAAAAATGGATTGTCATTTCTCGCTGGTGATTTTACTGCCACACAAAACAACTCACAATTCAACAATTTTAGCAAAAAAATTAAAGGGTTTCAAGTTTCAGCTGCTATAAAAGGTTCGGAAAAGGTGGACTCCGTATTTTTTAACACCGACTTCGCCATTGCAAAAGGAAAATTTAGAAGACAAAGAATAATAGTTTATAGTTACTCGCAAGGTCCATACTATTTAACATCTGCCGATTCTACGCCAACAATAGTGCTTGTTGGAACAGAAAAAATATGGCTCGACGAAAAACTTCTTTCTCGTGGCACAGATTACACAATCGACTACAATTCGGGTACAATATATTTTTCTATCCAATGCCCAATATCGTCGCAAAGCCGCGTTATTGTTGATTTTCAATATGGTGCCCAATCAAGAGCCAACTATTTTGTAAATGCAAATGGCGGAATAAAAATAAACAACACAAAAATATCCGTTGGATACTTGGCTGGAATTGACAGCAAAAACAAGTTAACTTCCCTCAACTCTGCCGAACAAACCGTATTTGCCACCGACTCATCGTCATTGCCTAAGTCTAACGAGTATTTTTCGATAAAATTAGACCAAGACTTAGGCAAAAACTCAACATTAAACACCGAATTTATAACCTCACAACACTGCGACAACAGACTATTTCCCCAAACAAATAATGGATATGCTGGTTCGTCAACTTTTCAAAGAAAATTTTTACTAAACGATAGAGTTAATAAACTTGACATAATGTTGGATTATAAATTTAAAGTACATGGATTTTCAGCATACGAAATAGACAAAAATCCAAAAATATTGGAGCAATGGAATATTTATAATTATAATGACAATAAAGATGAGCAAATGGCACAATTTATGTTATCATATAATAAAGATACTATTGCAAAAGCAAGATATTTTTTCAATTTGATTGATATTTCCTCATTATTTAAAGGAATATCAAACAAAGTGGAAATAAATGTTTACAAAAAGCAATTTTCTTTTGAAACATTTGTCGATGCTGGTCGTGTAAAACATGGCGATAGTATTTCCAATACTCTGAAAACCAACTTTTTGGCTAATGTTTACTTTAATAAGTTCACATTAGGCACGGCTGTTTACATTCGTAACATCAATAATTTGCAAATTGCTGATAATAACGATAATAATTACTATGGATTTGATTTAATTCTATCTAAAAGCGAAAAAAAATCAAGCATAAAACTAATTGCACAAAACAAATTTATATATACAAATTACAATAAATTAAGTTTCAAAGACAATTACGAAAAAAAGATTACAACTAAATACGATGCACAATTTTCCGAAAAAATTAAAATATCCACAACTTCGGTTTTTCTTATGGCAAAAAACACCGCAAACTACGACACCATCGCACCAAAAACTGCAACTCTTACAGGACAAGCCTCTGCCATTGCAACATTATGCAACAAAAGACTTAATTTTATTACCAACTACGAATCTACAGCTGGTAGAGAAGAAAAAGCTGGATTTGTGTTTTTAAAAACCGCTCAAGGACGTGGATATTATGTTTGGAACGACTACAACAACGATGGAATACAAGACCTTAACGAATTTGAACAAGCTTATTATCAATGCGACGCCGATTATGCAAAGTATTATGTTCATACCGGCGAATTTATCGCCACCATTACACAAAAATACAAATTTACTGCAACATGGAACGGCATTACAGATAACAAAGGAAATCTTATAAATAAATTCGTCAATCGTTTTAACGAAAATATAAACTACTCAATATCAAACAAATCGGCTCTAAATCCACAAGTTTTATTTTCTCTCGGCGATAGCACAATCACTCGCAACAACAACATATCTCTATTTACAAAATTTAACGCTACAAAATTTTTAAGTCTCCAACACATCTACAACTACGTTCAAAATCAAAACCTTACAATATACGGTCGCGACGGTTCTAAATCCTATGGAAACAAATATTCTATCATTACAGAATGTAATCCTATTGAATTTTCAATCAATGTTGAAAAAAACATAAATTCTGTTTTTTCAGAATTTTTCGATTCAAAAAACTATTCTATCGACGAACTTAAATATTCTTTCGACATTAAAATATTTCAAGACAACTGGGAAAACGGTTTTAAATATTCAAACCTCGTTAAGATATTATCAGATAGTTGCCACAACACCATAAACAACTTCATCGCATATACACAATACTCCAAACCTAAATTTGGAAACATCAATCTAACCTTAAACTTGGTTTTCAACAAATATTTACAATCTCAATCTGCCACCGTCAACTACGAAATGTTACAAGGTCTTTCCAATGGTAGAAATTTTATCACAACCCTAACAATAGCCATCAACGCAACAAAACATCTCCAACTAACAACATTTTATCAAATGCGAAAACCTCAAAACAATACCGCAATACATACTGGTAATATTGGTGTAAGATTGATAATGGACAATTAACAAATCGACAAAAAAAAAAGCCGCGACCTTATAAGCCGCGGCCAAGACAAATATTATTTCATACCTTTACGGAAGCGAAATTGCTCCACATGGGCATGCATCTGCACATGCACCACATTCAACGCATTTTTCTGCATCGATAGAATAAATATCCCCTTCAATAATTGCTTCTTGAGGGCATTCGTCCTTGCATGTACCGCAAGCTTGACAGTCTTGTGAAATTACGTAAGCCATAATTCTTATTAATTTTGATTGTTTAACGTTTGTTGATTTTTAAAATTCATTGATTGCGTACAAATTCAAAGCAAATATAACCGTTTTATACCGTCAATTCCAAATTTTTTTTAAAGAAAATAGCCGTAAAGCACAAATTTTTAAATTGTCTAAATGCTTTACGGCTAAATAAGATTTTTATTTAATTTTAATCAATAAAATTAATCTTGAAGTTGTGCCAACAGATTATTAATGTCACAATCCTTAGCAATAATATCGCTTACTGCATCAATTGCTACACGCTCTTGTTTCATAGAATCGCGATAACGTATTGTAACAGTGTTGTCTTCTACCGATTGATGATCTATGGTAATACAGAATGGCGTTCCAATAGCATCTTGACGACGATAACGTTTACCAATAGAATCTTTCTCTTCGTATTGACAATTAAACCTAAGCATAAGTTTTTTCATAAGTTTCTCAGCCAACTCTGGCAAACCATCTTTCTTTACCAATGGCAAAACGGCAGCCTTAACTGGTGCAAGTGCTGCTGGTATCTTCAATACCACACGGCTATCTTTTGCGCCTTCGGTTTCAAGTTGTTCTTCGGTATAAGCTCCTGAAAGCACCGACATAAACATACGATCCACACCAATAGAAGTTTCTATTACATAAGGTGTGTAACTTTGGCAAAGTTCTGGGTCGAAATACTGAATCTTTTTTCCCGAAAACTTCTGATGTTGACCAAGGTCAAAATCTGTACGAGAGTGAATACCTTCTACCTCTTTGAATCCCATAGGAAACTTAAATTCAATATCGGTGGCAGCATTGGCATAATGCGCAAGCTTCTCATGGTCGTGATAACGATAATGATCATCGCCAAAACCAAGTGTCTTATGCCAACGAAGACGCATTTCTTTCCAATACTTAAACCACTCCATCTCACTGCCAGGACGGATGAAAAATTGCATTTCCATCTGCTCAAACTCTCGCATACGGAACACAAACTGACGTGCTACAATCTCGTTTCTAAATGCTTTACCAATTTGTGCTATACCAAAAGGAATTTTCATACGACCTGTTTTCTGAACATTAAGATAGTTTACAAAAATACCTTGTGCTGTTTCGGGACGTAGATAAATAGTTGAAGCTTCCTCACTTACACTGCCAAGTTGTGTTTTAAACATTAGATTAAACTGACGTACTTCTGTCCAATTTTTTGTACCAGAGATAGGGCAAACAATGTCGCAATCTATTATTATCTGACGCAACTCATTGAGGTCGTTAGCATTAAGTGCTCTGTCATAACGCTCTGTAAGTTCATCAATCTGTTTCTGTACTTCTAAAACTCTTGCATTTGTTGAAACAAACTGCGCACGATCGAAACTTTCTCCAAATTTCTTTGCTGCCTTTTCTACTTCCTTATCAATCTTTGCTTGAAGTTTATCACGATATTCTTCAATAAGATTGTCGGCACGATAGCGTTTTTTACTATCCTTATTGTCGATAAGTGGATCATTAAAGGCTCCTACGTGCCCCGATGCTTCCCATGTTTTAGGATGCATAAATATAGCAGCATCAATACCTACAATATTTTGATGTAGGCGTGTCATAAACTTCCACCAATATTCTTTAATGTTGTTTTTTAGTTCAACACCGTTTTGTCCGTAATCATAAACAGCTGCTAAACCGTCGTAAATCTCGCTCGAAGGAAATATAAAACCATATTCCTTACAATGCGATATAAGTTTTTTAAGTTGGTCTTCTTGTGCCATTTTTGTCTAATGCGCTTAATGTTTTCTTATTATTTTGCAAAGTTAGAAATTAAAACTTTAAAATTAAAAATAATTTTTAACTACCTTTGCAACCAACATGGAAAGCTTAAAAGAAACAGCAGCAAAAGGATTATTTTGGGGCGGACTTAGCAATGCTATTCAACAAGTTCTCAACCTTGTGTTTGGCATTTTTGTAGCTCGATTGTTAAACGTAGAAGACTATGGCATTGTTGGAATGTTGGCTGTTTTTTCCGTATTGGGGCAATACCTAATGGAAGGTGGGTTTAAATTTGCATTATGCAACAAAAAAAACGCTACCCCCGAAGATTTCAACTCTGTTTTTTGGATAAACGTAATAATAGCAATTATTATTTATGCAATATTATTTGTTTGTGCCCCACTTATAGCACAATTTTTCCACACACCAGAACTTAAAGCCTTATCTCGATTAACATTTCTTTCTTTTGTGTTTTCCGCTCTCGGACTTTCGCATAACGCATACCTATACAAAAACCTTATGGCCAAACAGATGGCAAAATGTGGTTTTGTTGCCGTATTAATATCAGGACTAACAGGTTTAACAATGGCTCTCGCTGGTATGTCTTATTGGGGTATTGCTACACAAAATGTCTGCTACGTTTTTATTTTTTCGGCAATGACATGGCACTATTCGCCTATACGCCCTCATTGGGGATTTAGCATTAAACCAATAAAAGAAATGTTGCCATTTAGCATAAAAATTGTTATCACAAACCTGTTTCATTTTACTGGCGAAAACATTTTCTCGCTACTCCTGGGTCGTTATTACACACCTCACGACGTTGGTCAATACTCACAAGCCTACAAATGGAACAACATTGCCCAAATGTCGATTGTTATGGCTATCAACAACATATCTCAACCTCTTTTTGTTAAAGCAAACCAAGATGATAGGCGGCTACGAGTATTTAGAAAATTATTAAGATTTACAGTTTTTGTATCAATGCCAGCAATGATTGGTCTATCGTTTGCCGCTCCCGAATTTATAACCATAACCATTACCGACAAATGGCTCAACTGCGCCAACATAATGCGCATCTTATGCATCTGGGGAGCGTTCTATCCCGTTTATGAAATCTACAACCGACAACTCGTTAGCAGTGGCAAGTCGGGAGAATATATGTACGTTACCATAGTTCGTAGCATAACACAAATTATTGTATTGGCAATAACCCATAGTTATGGACTTATTGCAATGGCATACAACTATTTAATAATAAACCTACTATCAATAGCGGCATTACATTTTCTTGTTTCTAAAATCAACGGCATAACAATTAAAAACGCCATTGCCGACATTGCTCCATACCTAACAACAACACTTTTTGCAATAACATTAGCATATATTGCAACATACAACATCAACAATGTATATCTAAGGTTTACAACCAAAGTGTTAGTTACTGCTGCAACATACATCATTACACTAAAACTTCTCGGCTCGGTAATGCTGAAAGATACAATAGATTTTTTAAAAAAGTTATTGAAACATAAACAAAAATAAAACCAACACAACCCACCCCTCTCCTAAAAGTAAAGTTTATCGCCTATCCATGTCCCTCGCCTTTTAGTAAAGCAGGTGAAGGTGAGGTAAAAATAATAAACTTGAATAAATACTCAATACTCTCAAAACACACCTTATATATATAATACCAAAAACGCAAAGTTACGAGAGCTTTGCGTTCGATTAATTTTAAAATAAATAAATTATGTAAAACTAAAATTTCTCTAAGCCTTTTCTACTTCCAACAATGCGTTAACACCTTTTTCTATTAAATCGTTGTCGCGAGCAAAACAAACCCTAATAATATTGCTCTTGCCACGGTCGTGATAGTAGGTTGACATTGGAATAACAGCCACACCAAAATCCTTAACAAGCCTCATTGCAAAGTCCTTGTCATTTTCTGGCGATACTGCCGAGCAATCAATTGTTTGAAAATATGTACTCTCGGTTGGTAATATTTTATATTTACTTCCCTTAAAAAGCGAACACATAAAATCCCTTTTCTGACGATAAAACTCTCTTATCTGCAAAATCTCAGGTTCGTTTTTCTTTCTAAAATAATCGGCAGCTGCATACTGAAAAGGTGTATTGCTACCATTACATATAAAATTGTGCATTTTACGTATTTCGCCCATATAATCCACAGGCGCAAGAACATAACCCGTTTTCCAACCCGTAGCATTAAGCCCTTTTCCAAGGCTACCTACAATAACACTCTGTTTGCTAAGTATAGGAAACCGCGCCACACTATAATGCGGTTTTTCGTATATTATGTTAGAAAAAGTTTCTTCGCTCAATACCACAATCTTATTGCCAGCAACAATTTTTTGCAACTTCATAAGGTCATCTTCACTAAGCATCATACCCGACGGATTGTGAGGATTGTTAATAATAATCATTCTCGTATGCTGGTTTATAGAACGATTAACCTCTGTCCAATCTATACTATACTTAGGATGTTTAAGCGTAATATAAATAGGTGTACCACCATTCATCATCACGGCAGGAACATAGTTATCTTCGGCAGGTTCAAAAATCATTACTTCATCATCCTCATGAACCACAGCCGAAATTGCTGCCCAAATAGCTTCGGTAGCACCAGCAGTAACAGTTACCTCTGTATCAGGGTCGTATTTTTTACCAGTAGAATCCTCAAGCCGTTGGCTCAAAGCCTGACGTAACTCCTGAATACCTTCTTCTAGTGCATACTGATTCTTTCCCTGCCTTATATATTTGCTAATAAGGTTGGCAAGTGTATTCGACATACTAAAATCTGGTACAGCACTCGCCAAATCAACAGCTTTGTACTCCTTGGCTATCCTAAGTATTTCATATACAACAGATTTGCCCGATTCTGGTAATTTTGATCTTAACATTTTCATACCTTAAATTTTGCAGTGTAAAATTATGGCTTTTTTTATATATACAAAACTTTTTTTTACTTTTTTTCGATATACATCAAATTCATTTGAATAGACATCAATGCGGGCGGGCACATAAATCCGACCCTACAAAATATGATGATATTCAAAATTATGAACAAGAGTTAGCGACAAGGCAATTTTGCCACCATGTCGCCAACTCCTATAATCCACACCCCAAATATAATGATGTGTAGGGGTGGACCTGCGTGTCCGACCCCAATGTCAATAAGTTTTTCTAAAAGTCCTTTTCCACCCGGAAATGGACTGACCTAAACTTCTTTTAGCTCTTTTCCACCCGGAAATGGACTGACCTAAACTTCTTTTAGCTCTTTTCCACCCGGAAATGGACTGACCTAAACTTCTTTTAGCTCTTTTCCACCCGGAAATGGACTGACCTAAACTTCTTTTAGCTCTTTTCCACCCGGAAATGGACTGACCTAAACTTCTTTTAGCTCTTTTCCACCCGGAAATGGACTGACCTAAACTTCTTTTAGCTCTTTTCCACCCGG
>CALFIU010000015.1 GCA_937877455.1 uncultured Bacteroidales bacterium | reverse complement strand
AATTTTAATTGTATATAATTGAATATCAGATAGTTTTAATTAGAAGTTCCCTTAACTCTGGATTTAATTGACAGTGATATTTTCAACGGCTCTGACGAAGAAATTTCCTTATCATATCTTCCTGCCCATTATTTGTCCATAAAAGACAACGGTACAGAAATTTATGAAAACAGAAAACTTAAATTCGGTGAATTTTACAAGAATACATATATCTATGCCAACTTCGGTTGGAAATGGGCATATACGGGATTGTGTCCGTATGTTTCGCTGAAATTCAGGTGGCAGAATTTTGACACAAAATTTTTGGCTGACGAAGAATCAAAACAAAATAAAATACGAACATTTATTCCAGGTGTAGGTGTGAGAATGCCTTTTGCAAATCTCAAACGCAAATGGGGCTGGTCGCCTGTCATAGAAATCGGTTCGGAATACAATATTATAACCAAATACAAAAAAGGCATTTTCGGAACAGACAAAAACCAACTCAACAACAAAACGCTTACAACGACATACGGTTTAGGGTTTGAATTTTGGAGATTTGCCGTAGTAGGTACGCTGTCTTCCAACAGCAACGAATTATACAATCGTGATTATTCTCCTGACAACGGATTTTCTTATCCGTTCAAGAATATAACAACAAACGATATGTCTTTCAGAATAGATTTATCGTATTATTTAGGCAGAAACAAAAGATAAAATTTTGATTATGAAAAGATTAGCAATTATTTTAACTGCAATTTGTCTTTGGACGAATTGCGCGAAAGGACAGACTTACGGAAGCAAATTTTGGTTTGATTACAATTTGCTTCCGACTCCGAATGACCCCACAACGCATAAGGAATTATATGCGTTGGAAATATTAACTGATGTTTTAAAGGTGGTTGATAATTTGACGGACGGAAGCGTTTTGGGCGGGACAGATAAAGATATATATTTAAGTTACCTTCCCGCTGCATACATTTCGATAAAAGACAACGGTTACGAAACTTACAGAACACGAAAAATTAAATTCAAGGAGTTATTTGGTAATTCGTACTATTTTGTTGATTTAGGCTGGAAATGGAATTATACTGGCTTGTGTCCGTATATTTCATTGAAATACCGCTGGCAGAATTTCAACACGAAATTTATTTCAGACGAAGAAGAAAGACAAAATAAAATCAGGACTTTTATTCCCGGTATAGGCGTAAGAATGCCTTTCGCAAATTTAAAACGGCAATGGGACTGGGCTCCCGTTATTGAAATCGGTTCGGAATGTAATTTTATAACCAAATATAAAAAAGGCATTTACGGTACGGATAAAAATCAGTTGAACAATAAGAACATTTCAACAAGTTTCGGACTTGGCGTTGAAATATGGAATATCGCCGTAATAGGAAATATGTTTTTCAACAACAGCAACTTGTTCAACCAAAATTATTCTCCTGACGGCGGATATTACTATCCGTATGCCAATATAGAAACAAACGAAATGTATTTCAGGATTGACGTTTCGTATTATTTGGGACGACATTAAAAATACTAAAATATTATGAAAGCAAACAGACTGATATTGTTTTTCTTACTTGCATTGACGTTGTTTTCGTGCAAGAAAGACGAGGAAGAAAATCCCGCGAAGGTAACAATCGTTTTTACTGGCGAGGATAATTGGAACACTGTCAAAAACGGCGACTATCTGAAGGTGAACGTTTCTGTCGATTTTGAATCTTCGTCGCAGGGACTTAGTGTTGAAACTGTTGAATGTTTTTTAGGAAACAGAAAAATAGCCTCATCAAAAGGATCGAAATGCGAGGTTCAATACAAAATTGAAAACGCTCCTATTGGTGTTCATCAGTTCAGAGCCGAAGCCCTTACAACCGCTCCCGGCTTCGACAAGACTCTTGCAGCCGGTTATTATGAAATAAATGTCGAAAATTAAATATTTTACGGATATGAGAATATACACAATTATTTTAACGATGATGTTGGTTCCTGCGCTAACTTTTGCATCGTGTAACAATGTGGTTGAAAATGGCCGTGGAATTAATAAAATCTCAAATCCACCAGACAGCAGCATTGTAAAAATACTCGGCGATACTATTGCCGACGTGATTTTTAATCCGAAAAAAGTATCAGCATACAAACTGAAAAAAGTTTTCGACACCGTAGCTCTAAAAGCAGGCGACTGCGAAAATTTTGTCAAGGACAGCCTGTTGCAAATATTAAAACCCGAAACATACGGGGCTTTGGATTTCGTGCTTTTGTCCGATACGGCAAATTACAAGTTGGATAGCGTAAAAATACGCAGCCAATACTATCCGCTTTTGGAATTTGAGTTTCAAAAGAAAAAGGAATGTGTAAAAGTCCGAATTTCCACAAACGATTACTGCTGGACTATAATCCGCGACAACAAAGTTATCAGTCGGTTTAACTATTACGACAAGAAACTTGTTGAACGTTTATGTAATTTATTTTTATAACCTTTAACATTTAACTGATTATGAAAAAAATCTTATTAGTTTTAGCTACGGTTATGTGTTTTTGGGAGATCAAGGCGCAGACTATACATGCGGTGTGTTTCGCTGACACATTGGACGATGGCATCGGCAAAAGCTGTGCAAAAGATGTCAGTACGTTTAAAAATAACGTATATTCTTTGCATCAGTTCTTAGGTTACGACATTAATCCAATCAAGGTTTTTGCAGGAAAAGAGTGTAAAGGCGGGATTTTGAGGAACGTCCTCAACGGTTTGCAAACATCGCCCGATGACATAATAATGTTTCATTATGCGGGACACGGCGGACGTGCCGAAACTTCCCCCGACAAGTTCCCTCAAATGGATATGTATAACGAACCTCCTGAAAATTATGTTTATGTAAGTGAAGTAAGACGGATTTTGGCTTCAAAGCCGTCCCGTTTGCGAATAATCGTTGCCGATTGTTGCAACAAACAGGCATCGTGGTACCGTTCGCCTGTCTATGGTTTTGAACGCGGTGCAACAATAGTAAAAGACCAAAACAAGGCGAACCTTAAAAAACTGTTTCTTGATTTCAAGGGAGAAATAGTAATAAGCGGCTGCAAAGCGGGACAGACATCCGCAGGTGATAACGAAAAAGGCGGATTTTGTACGTATTCATATTTCGCAGTATTAAATGCGGTAGGCAGCGGCGCGTTAAAACCTGACTGGAACACAGTATGTAACGAAACGCAAAAGTCTGTTTCGGCAATGAACCCCGGACAGATTCCCGAATACGAAATCAACGGCAGCATAGGTACGCCGTCTGCGCCGCCAAATCCTAATCCGTCAGTTTATCCACAAAGTCCGCTGGCCGAGGCACTGGCAATGCTTATCAACAAAAACAACAGCCTTGATTCGAGGTTGTCAATGGTCAGTACCATTTTAAGTAATTATTTTACACCGGACGCAATGGTAATTGAAATCGGAGCGGATTTGCAAACCCACATAGAAGAATACGAAAATGCCGAATCGTTTCTAAAAGGAATTTGTTTTGCGCCCAACTTAGTTCAAATCAACATAATTGACGAAAAATTAGGATACGGCAATAAACGCTGTTTTGTAAAAATCCATCAAATAAGAAGATATAAAAACTAAAAAGCAACATAATTATGAAAAACATAATACTTTTTTCGCTCATAGCTATCACAGTTTCATTCGCCAAGGCGCAAGTGAAATGTGATTTAACACCCGCCGAAATCGAAAGCGCAAAACAGCAGGTTAGGAACAAAGTAACCGATTTCCAGTTTCAGTTGGAAATTCTTTCTGACAAAAATAATCAGTGGGCGACAAGGCAAAGTGCCGTCAAAATTTCAAAATCACTTTTTTATAATAATGGCGGAACTTTTGACAAACCCACATATTATTACGGCAGGATTATAATACAGAAAGATACATGTATAATGGAACAAAAGTCAATATCTGGGTATCGCAGCGAATCATGGGTGTGCCGTTATTTAGACAGACTCGGTGCAACGTCAATGCAGTTAAAAATTACGAGTGCCGATGAAGTACGTGTTGATACACCATATAAAACAGGCGAGAATCAATACACATGTGTTGCTCATTTGTATCAAAAATATGAAAAGCGCAGAACTGACGGAAGTTATTATATTGATTATACCAAAAAACGTATATCTGCCGTAATCGAAATCCGTGAATATTTTGACGGATATCAAAACGTAAAAAAACTCGTAATAAAACTTGACGACTGCGAAGTCGAAGAAGTAACACCTTATTACAATAACTAAAATGAAAAAGACACTCATATTCATATTGGTTCTGATAATGCATAAAGGTCTTTTTGCACAAATAATAAACGGCAAAGATCCTATGTTGGACACTCTGTTTAAGCACAGCATAAAAAGCCTTGACGAGTTTATCGCACGATTCAATGGCACGGAAAACAATCCTAACATTTCAAAAGAGGAAAAAGAATACCGTGAAAACAATATTCTTGCGCTTTTTAACAAAGAATGGATTATGAAAATTCAGGAAAAAGAAGGTGAAAAAAATCAGACTTTCAACGACATTTCCGAATTTATAAAAACAGTTTGCAACACCAAACAGCAACTTTCAGCCGATGATTCGTTGTTTTTTGCAGAGGCGCAACTGAAAGTAAAATATCAGAACAAAGAAAAATTACTGAACATAATTCTGAAAATGGAAGATACAGGCGGGCATATTTACCGTTGGAGCATCTGCGGAGTTAACGGTTTAATAGAGAATCAAATGCTTGATACCGTAATTAACACTGGAATCCGCCCTATTGACCATGAGATGAATTTTATGCAACTGCGAGGCATTCTCGCCAATGCAAACAACAATATGACGAATTACAGAAGTCAAGGCACTGACATTGACCCTTTGTCGTATTTTTTTGCATTGGTGAAAGCTAAACAAATTCAATTTGTTCAATGCAACGCCGTCGTGTATCATTTCTTTAACGTAAAAGGTTACTATTTTAAAGTCGAAAAATTTAACCGTCAAGATTATAACTCCGGCTGGTTAGTTTCCGATTTCAAAAAAATAACTGAAAAAGAAAAAATCAATTATTTAACTAAAATTTTTGACAAATGAAAAAGATAATTTATTTATTAACAATAATTTACGTTGCAGGCATAAATGCCCGTGCACAACAAAATGACGGTTTGTTGTGTTTTAATTCCGATATAAAACGGAGCAGTTGTGTCCGTGTAACACAACCTGAAAAAATCCAATACCGTAAACAAAGTTTTTACCGGCATATTGATTTTGAGTCAGGGAACATTTTTTCTCTTGCGGCATTTTCGCTTGTCGGAGGGTTGCTGAATAATGCGGTTCAAGATAAATTATACCGTAATGCTTTTCTTTTTACCCCCGTAAAAGCAAAAGCAAATTCAACAGATTTGGATATTGAAAATTACAAGTGGAATCAAATTAATGCCGGGGATTTGTTCAAAGATATTCAAATAGGTGGCGGATTAGGCTGGCAGTCGCAACGCGGAGCGTTTAACGCCGGTTTTTTTGCGTCTTTACATTACAAAATAAACCAATTTAAAGTTGAGGACAAATTTCAAAATGCTTCTTTAAAGCACAATGTCCAAAGAATAATTCCCGGAATTAATGCTGTTTTTACAATAGGAGATTTAACCGGCGACGGCGTAAGAACTTACATTGAGGCCGGGTTACGTTACGCAGTAGCGGTAAACTATCAAAATCCGTACAATCTCAAAACCAAAGATTTGAATAACGGATTGGTTACTCATTTTGCGGTTTATGTTGCGCCAAATCCTGATTTTCTTCTACAAGACATCGGATTTTTTGTCAATATAAACCATTACAATTTGATAAAAGACAAAACGGTCTCAAATTCGGCTGTCAGTGAATTGAAAATGTGGACGTTAGGCATTCAGTTTTCAATTTCAAGAGACCAAGCCGCAGGGCGGTAAAATGTTAAACGTTAAAAAAAGTATACAAAAATGAAAAAAAGAATAACAGCAGTATCAGTTTTTACGGTTTTAGTATTATCATCGTTTGCATACGATTTAACCCCCGAACAGATAGTCAAAGACACTGTCAAAAGTTTTTTTACATGCTTTGAAAATGTATTTAATGCAAATGGAAACAAAACATCAACAAACGAAGAGTTCGATAATTTGGCTGATGTTGTAAAAGATAAAAATCCGGAAATTAAAATGCCGAATATTCTGTCGCCTAATTCCGGCGAAGACGGAGCATGGCATATTTTAACGGAATTCTCAAAAGAAGTTGCCGCTAACAATGTCAGTAAATTCGAGTACAAAATACTAAATGACTGTTCGTGTTGTCTAAAAGAATCGGATTTCAACAATAAAACCGGTGAATGTACTTACATAAATGCAGGTGTCCAAATTAGCATAAATGACAGACCGCAAACAATTTATTTCTTAGTTCATTGGTCGAATAAAAAAATCGAATATATTTCCGATAAAAAGCAAACGCCCAATACCATAAACATCAAACATGAGTATAAAACATCGGTTGATGATTTGCGTATGTTAGCGGCTAAATATTACACCAACGGCAATTACACCGAAGCCTATAAAAAATACTTGGAAATAATAAATCAAAAATACGACGGAGACGCATATTACCGGCTTGCCGTAATGACCTATTATGAAGATGGTTGCAAGGATATTTTTAAGGTGAAAGGCGGCAAAAAACTTTGGGATTCCAAACTTGACGAATATTTAAACGGGGCAATAAAATATGGAAATTCAGAAATAAGTCGCAAAGCCCGGAACATGAAGTATAATATTCAATAAAAGATAGATATGAAAAGATTATATTACACATACATTTTATCGCTATTCTGTCTTGCAGCATATTCACAGAATTTCGGTTTGGGGGACAATTTTTCTTCCGAAATTTTCGACAGAATGCCGGTACAACCGAAACTTATACGCGGCGATTACAGTAATTTGCCGTCAAATTATTCATTGAAAAAGTATTGTCCCTATACGGGCAGTCAAGGCGATTTCGGAACTTGCACAAGTTGGTCTACGGCGTATTATGCGCGTACGATTTGCGAGGCAATCAACAACAACTGGACTGACAAACAGAAAATAAGTCAGGAAACGTTTTCACCGACTTTCGTTTATGCTTTGGTGAAGAAAATTACGGATTTGGACTGCAACGGCGGTGCGGACACATATTATGCAATGAAACTCATCAAAGACAAAGGAGTTCCGAAATTGAGCGATTTACCTTATGAATGTGCTTCGGCAGGTATAATAACTCAAATTCTTTATACCGCCGCAGCCAAATACAAAATTGACGATGCTGTTGCGCTTTGGGGGCGGAACGGCGCAAACAAAGACAAAATACTTTCCGTAAAAAAAGCATTGAGCGAAAACCGTCCGGTATGTATGTCTTTTAATGTTTATGACTCATTTTGGCACAATAGTTCCGATGTGTGGTCGGGAAAGACATCATCGCCATCAGACACCTTGGTCGGGGGGCATTCCATTTGTATTATCGGCTATGATGACACCAAATACGGAGGGGCTTTTGAAATAGTCAATTCATGGGGTATGTCTTGGGGAGCCGGCGGCTATTGCTGGATTCCTTACAGTACCTTTACTCAATATGCCAACTATGCCGTTCAAATGGTTTGCGAGAAAAAACTCCCGTCCAATAAGTTTTCTGGCTCGTTGAAATTCAAATTGTATTCGGGAGCAGAAATGAATGCTAATCTGATTACTAACGGCATAAAACATTATAAATTGACAAACGGTTATACTTCCGGGACAAAATACCGTGTTTATATTTCTAACAATGAACCTGCATACGTTTATATCATCAGTTCTGATTTGCAAAACAATGTCAGCAAAATTTTCCCGCCTGACAATACGACAAGTGCACATTTGCCTTACAAACAAAGCAATATTGCCATTCCTGATGAAAGTTGGTACATTGAAACGGATAACACTGTCGGGACTGATTATATTTGCGTGTTGTATTCTGCTGAACAACTTGATATTGAAGTAATTATATCAAAAATCAAAAACGGTTCAGGAACATTTTATGACAAAATTAATTCTGCACTCGGAACAAAAACAGTTCCGCAAACGAACATAAATTACGGCAACAATGAAATCAGTTTTTTGGCAGAAAGTCAAAAAACCGTTGTGCCAATAGTAACGGAAATAACTCATAATTAAATAACTCATTTATCATGAAAAAACTAATATTCATACTTCCCTTGCTTTTCGTAATGTCATGCGACAAAGACGAAACGCCTGTTTTCACAAAAGCGACTGTTGAAACTAAAATCGTTGACGAACTTATGCAAAATAATCCTACTGATGACAATCAAAACAATTCTTCTTCCAACACGACAAACTATATTGACATTGCCGCTTGTGATGCTGCCAATTACATATCATCGCAAAATACAGGAGAATGTTATTTGTCGTTAACGGGTGAACTTACACAAGAAATCGTTGACGCAATCGGTGTGGCAATGCGTAGTAACAATTCACTCAAGGTAAATCTTGACCTTTCCAAGACAAATGGTTACGAAACAACTTCAAGTGGTCGCATTTTAAATATGGATTATTCTCCACGGAGCAGTGGACTTCAAGATTGCGATGGTTTGATTTCTATCATCATGCCAAAATCGTTAAAAAACATAGGCGATTATGCTTTTGCCAATTGCAAACGACTGAAAAAAATTTCTCTAAACGAAGGCATTGAAATAATTGGCTCTTACGCTTTCTCCATAGATGAAATTGGATATTCAAGTGTATTGGAAAGTGTTAACATTCCATCCACAGTAACTGCTATTGGTTCTTGTGCGTTTGGTTATAATTATGGCAATTCATCTATAAATTTTTCAATAGCCGCTCCATACGGTTGGTATTACACCGAGAGTAAGACCTATTGGGAATACAAGGATGACGGCACTCCGCTTGATAAACTTACTTCCGAAATTCTCAATGATGGCGGTATTTGGCAGTCTACAGATGATGGCAAACAAACGTTAAAACAAGCGTATTTTTATAAATTGTAAATATTTGTAAGATTCAATTGTCGCCGTCAAAAGTTTTTTTTGAACGGCGATATTTTTTTTATAACATTTACGAATGACAGTTTGATAACACAAAATTTTCAATTACCTCATACCTTGCCAACTCCCAGCCGTTGAAGACCATGATTATTCCCGTCAGTATCCAGCCATTGTCTTTGGCTTGGACATTGATTTTATGGTCTGTGATATATTGCGGAAGTTGAGTGCGGGCTTCGTTAAGAAGTTTGTCAATTTCATTTTCGTTGGAAGTCTTTGGACAATATTTCAATTCGATGACGTATGCGTAAGGCGTTCCGAGACGCGGTTCGAGGAAAATGTCGCTGTAACAATGTCCATGCGCGTATTCGCTGTGCGCGAGGTAATAATTGAGGTTAGTGCCAAACTGTCCCAAAATAAAACCCTTGACAAACGCTTCTCCAGTCTTGATGAAATCGCGGTTGTTGGACGTCTCTTTCATGCAACTTGCGATATACCGCATGAAAGCCTCGTGTTCGCCGTTCCAAGCAAAATTGTAGCCGAGGTCGTTCATGATGTTGTCGTCGGTTTTCCACGAAATCAACTTGTCATACGAGTTTTTCATATACTCGAAATACTGTTGGCGGACGGTTGAATTTGGGATTATCAGCAACGTCCTCGCTCTTTCGTAGCCGCCGACAGACAATAATCCCATGTAAAACATCAGGCTAACAAGGTTTTCGTAACGTGTGAGGTCTTCTAATGAAAATTCAGATTTAATGTTGCTGTATATCTGCCCTTCGGTTATAATGCGTTGAATAAGAGATGTTTTTTGACCAAACTGTTTTTCAAGGCGGATGAGTTTTGACATCTTGTTGTAGTCGGTGATGATGTTGGAATCGACCATTTTTTCTGGAAGGTCACCGCCCTTTTTGATGTATTCTTTTATGAAAAACAATGCCATGTCCGAATTGTACATTCGCTCGTTGTCCAATGCATCAACACTGAAACAATTATTGTCGTACCACGGTTTAGTAATTTCTATAAGTTCGTCAACGGAATGTTTGAAAACGCCAGTCGCATCTCGATAATATTCAAGCATTTGGCGGAACTCCGATTCTGTGAAACCAGCAAGAGTGTTGAACATAGAATCTGTGGAAATATTCATTCCAATATTGTAGCCGCTCGTTACGTCGCTGAGCGTCAGTGGTGTAACTCCCGAAATCATAATTCTCGCAACAGGCGCGTTGTTGTCGTTTGTGGTGGCTTTCAGGTTGTTGAAAAACAGACGGAAAAAACCTTTCCCGTGGGTCAAGTCCTTATAGTTAGTTTCGCTGTCGGCAAGCATCGTGTTGGCAAAATTATCATACTCGTCGATGATGGCGTAAACTTCACGACCTGAGCGTTTTACAATGTTGAGCAACTCTGTGAAGGCTGTGTTAGATTGTTTTTGTTTTTTAATATCTTCTACCGCACCTTCGCGCAATAAACTTTCGTATTTTTCGGCGAAATCTTTTAGAGTTGCAATCACAAGGTCGTTGAACGATTTATTGAGATTGGCAGGGTCAGGATCAACTTTCGAGAAGTCAAACCGCAAAATCAAATATTTATTACGATTTTCGGTTGGATTCTTGCCGATGTACAAATCGCCAAAAAGCATATCGAAATCGTCTTTCATCGCCACATCATAAT
>CALFIU010000014.1 GCA_937877455.1 uncultured Bacteroidales bacterium | reverse complement strand
GGTAAAAAATATTTTTTTATCGAAAAAATTTTAGACTTTCGGAATTGAGGTTGTACATATATTTGTTAATTTGGCACGGATTATGAAAGTAAATAGTTAAATATAACACATTGCAAATCAAGGTATTAAAAAAATATTTAAAATTTTATATAAAAATATTTTGTCAGATGTTTATTAGTTAGTATATTTGCAATGTTCAATTTTTTTTAGAACGGTGTAGGGGTAACCCTTGTAAACTTGGTCGCATAGTATTTTTTTTATGTGATATTTATGAAAGAAGAATTTACCGCGGAAATGCATTATGAGATGTTAGAAGATGAATATTCATTGTCGGACATAAAGATAATGAAAGCAAGTGTTTTGATGAGAAAAAGGATGCCAAAGATTATGCCGCCACAGGATTACTTGGCGGTGCTTTGGGCATGGGTGCATACGCCCTGAGCAAACGGAAGGAAGACGAACATCAATCCCATACCGGCTACAATGCGCCCGATGCTGATTCGTACACCGCATCGACGGACAACAATCTGAACATTCACAGCGTCAAACATCTCGGCAAGAACCATTTGCTATATAGCAACAACTCTGAGACGTGGTTCTTCGACAAAGCGACGCAAAAGGTTGTCGTGGCTGCCGAATCCTTTGCGCATGACGGTTTCATTCAGACAAGCAAGTACGCCTATCTGTCGAAGAATTGCTATTCAAAGAGCCTTCAAACATTGATTGACGACAAGGAGGGTGTATTATACATCGACTTTTCAGCGGCAGTATGTGCAGGGCTTGGTATAACAGGCGCAAAAGCGGAAATTGGATTTGGATTTGGTTTCGATTCATACGGCAACATCGCTATATATGGCAACGTTGGTGCATTAGCATCGTTCCTTGAGAAGAAGGTTTCAACGTACAATAGCGGTGACCAACTGTGGACAACCATACTTGGCGCAGCCGTAGGAGTCGGCGCAAGCATCAACTATTGTCCATACTTGCGTACCGTCAAAGACTTGTTCGGGCTGTCGTACTCGGTGGAAGTCGGTGTCGGTCCTATTTCGATAAGGGTTGTTTACGACAACCTTGAACATTTCACAGGAATTGGATTGGGAGTGGGCAAAAGTTGGAGCATTGTAGGCTTCTCCTATACAGATTCACGCAACAAAGGATTGATAATCAACAAGAGTGAGTTATCAAAGCTATTTTCGCCGACCAACACTAAAGTCATCCTTGGCTATGGATACTTCGATTACGAGGTTGACAAAGACGGCTATCTGAATCTGTTGATGCCGGACTTCAGGTTCATAACAGATATCCAAATGGTCGAAAAGGAAAATGATAAAGACTTCCTGATTTCCAAAACTGCAAACCTAAATTACAAGCGAAACAAATGAAAACCAAAAAAGAAGAAGGCTTTATATCGTCCAATTCCTATGGCACTTGGAAAGGATGCTTTATATGGGGCTTGGTGTGTATAGGTATCTTCACTGTAATAGTTTTGTTGATTCCAAATGAACCGGATGTGCAATATGCGCATTCGGTAATACGTGAAGAAATGTTGGAATTTGTGTACAAAAGAAAAGGCAACCTTGAAAAATTTTCAACAGTGTTGATTGATTGCGGTTGTCATACCGACTTGTTCATATCAAGGGATTGGGTTCAAAAAATTCCGGGTATGATAATATACTGCGATGGTGAAAGGAACGACACATTCCAACACAAAAGGGAATTGTTTGATTTGTATCAAGAATGTTTCAACAAAAATCCATATGGCGAAAACGGTCCGGAAATTCACTGCAAACAATCAATTGTTATATACGATTGGAATTTTGGTATGAATTATTGCAATATTTACCCCATTTTGTATTACACCAAACTCGACACCTTGACACTAAAATCTCGCTATCCCGAACTGCCTTTTTACAGCAAAGAATCGCAGCCAAGCGACAGCGAGTGTACTTTCATCTGGCAGATTGACGACAATTGGTATATGATTTCGGACTAAAAGGCAGAACTGACATTATGTCGCGCAAACCAATCTACAAGAAAATGTGTAAAAAAACGACATAATGTCAGTTCTTATGCTTTTGGAACGATGGTTGAAACTGTTGGCCTTAAAACAAACCCTTAAACACGTAATGAACAAAAATTTTTTGAAACTAATTGACAATGAAGATGATGTAAAATGGAATATTTTACTGATTGCAGTTTTGGTGATTTGGCTTGTAAGTGCACTGTTTTCTAATTGGAAAACGGACAAGAAGTCCCTTGCCATAATCCAGCGGGTGCTGAGGCTCTACTTTACGCGCAAATTGTTTTCTGACACCAACTTTGGCAAAAATTACGAGCAAAAATTCAACTTAGACACAGAAGACTTCATCAAATCAATATTAAAACTGAGCCGAAGGCAAAAGACCGCCATCACCAAATTTTTAACCCAACTTCATTAAAAAATAATTTTTTCTTATAATTTAACCAATTATACTTTACTTGCAAAAAAGTTAAACACTTGACAATCAGCATTTAGGATTTTTGAAAATATTTTGTACTTCACAACTGGGTTAAAAATTATGTTTATATTTGCGGCGGTATGTATTTTCAAGTGCTACATAGACTCAATCCAAAGAGTGGCGACTACGAAAGGTATTGCTGCCTGAAAGAATCGTTCCGAGACACGACAGGAACGGTCAGGAATCGTACTATCCTCACCACAGGCTTTCAGATGCAAGAACTTTCTTTCGACGAACTTCAACTCGTAGCAAAAGGTCTCACTTCACTTTATAATCGACAAAAGTCTGAAAATCAAGAACTTTTCAAAGACATAGACGAGCCTTTGCCCGCAAATGTCAACGCTTATATTCAGCAATATTGGGCGCAGATTGTAAAGGGAAAGCGACTTGACATCGTTGACAAGGCAATCAAGGCATTGGAAAAAAAAGCGTCCAAAATGGTGGATTCGGACAGCATCAAACACAAAGATGCACGCGATGTCGGGACGGAATGGATTTGTCTTCAAGCACTTAGGGAACTCGGCATGGAAGATTTTCTGCGTCAAGAGGGCTGGGACGACAAAAGCATCAGAACCGCCATCGCCCACCTGATAATCAGAACAGTATATCAGCCGTCAGAGTTGAACTCCCTTGCGTACATGAAAGAAAATTCAGCCGTCTGCGAATTGTTGGGCTTTGAAAATTAGACATATCCGTCATTGTCTGCACTCTACAAGGTGGCACCGTCATTGTACGAGATAAAGGACAAAATCGAAAATATTTGTGCGCTGTAACAGACAATTTGTTTAGCCTGTCGGACACGCTGATACTTTTCGACTTGACCAACTTTTATTTCGAGGGGCGCAAGACGAAATCGTCCATCGCGAAGTTCGGGCGCAGCAAAGAGAAACGTACCGACTGCAAAATCATCGTCCTCGCCCTTTGCATCAACAAAGCCGGATTTATCAGATACTCAGAGATTTTGGATGGCAACACAGCCGACCCCGACGCGCTTCCCGGCATGGTCGAAAAACTCGTTTTGAGGACGGGACAGAAAAACGCACTCCTTGTTTTCGACGCTGGAATCACGACGGAAGAGAACCTCAAGATTGTCAAGGCGAAAGGCTACCATTATCTGTGCGTAAGCCGGCGCAACCTCACTGAAAAACAGATAAAGTCAACGGGCAAAAGCGTCTCTGTCTTTGATACTAACAATCAGGAAATCAAACTTTCCGAGGTCAAATCCGAAGTCAATGGCGACTATTACCTGAAAATAGATTCACCCGCCAAAGCCTTGAAAGAGAGTTCGATGAACCGTCAGTTCAAGAAACGTTTTGAAGACGGCCTGCAAAAAATAAAGGACTCCCTCAGCAAAAAGAACGGCACAAAACAATATGAGAAAGTGGTCGAGCGGATAGGCAGGCTCAAAGGCGGTTATCCGTCCATATCACGTTATTATCTGATTGAATATGAGAAAGATAAAGCCAATCCCAACAACATGGGCGGGATGTCGTGGCGTGTTGCGATACCCGATGGTGTTGACAGTGGTGTCGGCACATACTATCTGCGTACCGACGTCCACGAGTTCGCAGAACAGACCGTGTGGTCTTACTACAACATAATCAAGGAGATAGAATGTACTTTCAGGCAGTTGAAGACGACTTGCACTTCCGGCCGATTTACCATCAAAACGATGACAGCACAAAGGCGCATTTGTTTTTGGGGTTACTTTCGTACTGGATAGTCAACACTATCCGCCATAAGTTGAAACAGCACGACGACACACGTTACTGGAAGGAGATAAAGCGCGTCATGTCAACGCAGAAGGCCGTAACGTCCGAGGCCGTCAACGCCTTGGGCGAAAAGGTCGAAATGAGGATTTGCAGCACTCCGACAGATGCCGCGAAAGAAATTTACAAGCGTTTGGGTTACCGTCCAACACCGTTCAGAAAATTCAAAGTCTGTACTTCACAAATTTACAATTCCAAAAACGCAAAAAATTGTGATACAGATAATTGCAATCTATTAGAAATGAAGTCGGGTTAAGTGCGTGTTCAAATCCACGAATTATAGCGTTTATAATTTCGTCTGTATGTGCTTCGTAATCCTCTTTTGAGTAACGATACTCTGTATAATCTACATCAGCGGTTGGAAATTCCAACTCAAAAAGAGCAACATAAACGCTAATATTGACATCGCCACCGTGTTTTTTGAAGTTGTTAGGGTTAGCATTATGGTTAGCAATACGAAAATCCATTACGCCCTTGGGGGTATTATAGAAGTTGTAATTGCTTTGACCTTTATAGTTCATTTTTAGCAATTTTCTAAACCAATTTTCTACATTACGCCAAGCCTTACCTATTAATTTTTCTTTAAAATCTCCGTTAAAAAAAGACTTTATATTTTTTTTTGCAGATTGAGTATTTTTTTCTATTTTTGCAATGTCGTTGACCGTTGGAGCAGCACCGTTAGAAGTACCTAAACGCAACGAACAAGAATTTTCGGAGATATGTTTTCGGTTCTTTACTTCGGCATATTGCAGATGAGAATTATCCAAAGCCGCATTATCAGCGGCTTTTTCTATATCGATATTCTGCAAAGGCTTTAACTATTCTTGTTTCTCTTTCAAACTTGCTTGATACTCTCTCTCCGCTTGTTTGAAAAGTTCTATTTGCGCATCTACTTCCTCCCAAGATTTGAATGATACTGCGCCTGATTCTATCAGAGCCATTTTCTCCTCCAAATCTTTCTTCTCGTAGTCGTTCATAATGTATGGTTTCATCTTTAATTAAATTTGAAATTTTACATAATTCGTTGTACGCTTTTGCGTTCCAATCTCCCACAAATATAGCATTATTTAATGAAGGTACAAAATTATAAATGGGATTTTTTTGGTTATCGTCAAAATTTATTCCATTCAACTCCGTAACATTCCAATTATCAATGCCTTTAAGTCCTTTTTTCTCCTCTACAAATAATAGACTTTTATACTTATCAAGTTGTTTTTGTATTTTTCTTGTATAAGACGCCCACCGTTGATATGCTTGTTTATTTATAAACAAACGAGGACGATTTGATATTCTGTTTGAAAGTCTATTCTGTAATTCATTTATCCTTTTTTTTAATTCTATTGTCAACGGTGTTTCCGCCCCTTTTTCTTCTTCAAGCAATTGCAATTCAAGTTTTTGCAATGCAGAATGTTTTATTAATGCATCGTAGGTGTTAATATCGTTGATATATTCTTCGGCTGTGGTCTTACGTGTGTATTTGTGTAATACGTGAGGGTGGTTTTTGTCGAATTTTAGCAATTTATCTTGCCAATATCCCATAATATTATACACCAAATAACAATATTTGGCATCATCGTAATAAAAAGAGTATTTAACACGGTCAAATTCCTTAACCCAATATTGCCATAGCACTTCCGCAACCGGATTAGTCTGTACTTTGTGAATATTTTTCAAAGTACGGTAAACATTTTGAGTAATAGCAAAATTTGAAACACGTTCCCAGTATTTTTTGCCATCCTTTTCGTAATAATATAAAAATGTAAGTTCATAACCGACACCGCCTTTTTTGGGGTATTGGGTTATATAGCAGTTGTATTTGGAAATTATATCTAATATGGACATATCTTTTACCGTTGAATCATCGCTTTTGATTCGCTCTTCGATGCTATCAATGGTTTTATTTGTATAAAGACCTCCCGAAAGATTGTTGCCTGTTGGTTTTGGTGATTCGTTAATCTCATTTGGCTTTACCGATGGCGTAAATTTGCCTGTTTCAACGAAATCAATTATATCTTCTGCAATGCTAATAAGGTCATCTTTGGTTACTTTATCTTCGTAATAGACATATTCAATCGCCTTTACATTTGGGGCTGTCTTAAAATAGTCCCAAACTTCGGGATTTTCGTTTGAAAAAGTAACCGATGTAGTGTATTTGTCGTTTGTTTTTTCTGATGTTCGGGCGTTGAAATGATGGTCGCTAATACGGAGCGTGAAGCCGTCCTTGTTTTCGTACACGGTTAAGTAGTAACTAAACTTGTTGTTGTTTTTCTCACTTGCACGTAACCGCAATTCAAGTGCAACAAAAAGCATAAAATCCTTTACATTAAGATTTTTTGTTTTTTTTCCATTTTGTTATTTTTTCGTTTATTTTGTTTTTTAGTTCGTCAAAATTTTCTAACTTTGCACCCGAAAGGTGGTTAGACCTACGTGTGATTGCAGTTGCATACCGTAGGCGATTATCAAAGGCACACAATATTTGCCCGTGTTCATTCTGACAGGAGTTCAGAGAACGTCTAACGTCTTTCTTTTTTATAGTTATGATTATATCCTTATTTTGTTTCATTATTTTCTATGCTTTTAAGATTCCAAATACTGACACCAATTTGGTTAAGTACAAATCTTTGTGCAGCCATTGCAATATCTATAATGCGCTGATAATCTTCATCTTTATTATCTTTTGCGAATATTTGTGCAATGTCCATTGCGTTTTTTTCTATTTGTTTCTGTGTCATAAGTTTAAGATGTTTGCACGGTAAAAAACAATTTTTAATTTCGCATTGTCCTAAGTGCGGTTTTATGCAAAACGGTTTGTAGTCGGTTGATTTCATTTTTTTCTTGTTCCATTTTAATTTTTGGTTTTAATTTTTTTTTGTTATTAACAATAAAGTTTATAACTTTGCACATAGTATCGCTGGACGATATTAGGATAAATGTAAAATCCTTTCCCCGTTTAGGACGTAAAGACGTAGGATTTTTAGGACATACGACAAGATTGGTTTTTTATCCGAAAACTTTTTCCTGACAGCGTTTTTGTGGATTCGTCAATAGTTATAACGAGTTCAAAAGTGCCGTCAGGATTTTTTGTTTCATATCCAATAAATTTCGGGAGCATCGTTTTTTACTGAATTGTCCCACACAAACCACGCAAACGGCATTAGAGCATTATTTTTGCTGCGGTCATCGTTTTTGTAACACGATAGACGACTAACAAAAGGAAATACGTAAGTCATTGGCTTATCGGCAAAAAGATTGTTAAAGCGATTCTGACTTTCCAAAAAAGTAAGTTTCAGCAACATCGCCACTACACCTTTTTTTTTCGACACAAGGTCTAATGCGTGCAAACAGAACTCAACGGCTTGCGAATATGGCGGATTGGTAACAATGCAATCAATGCTTTTGGGCATTTTCTTTTGTTTCAAAAAGTCAACACCTTGTTTGCCGTAACCTCGTTTAAAGAGTTCGGTACTATATACTTGATGTCCGTTTTCTATTAGTTGCTCCGACAAACGACCGTTACCACAAGCACATTCCCAAATTTTTTGGGGTAGTGTGTAAACGTCTTCTAATGAAGAAATTGCGTTGTCGCCTGTGGTGTAGAAATCTTCATTTTGTCGTATGCCGTCAATAGGACTATGCCCTACGATTGAATGTGCATATTTCCGTTTTGATTCGCTCATATTAACAATTATCTTCGTCATTCTCTACATCATTCTAGATGCTTACACCTATCTTTTTAAGCAAAAATTCTTGTTTTAAGGGTTGAAAAAGATAGGGAGGGAAAACAATTAAGGAATTTTTATATAAATGAAGTAGCAAAGAAACAAAGCAAGCAAGGCGGAAATAGCTGCGATAACACTTGCTATAATGCTGATTAATTCCTTATTCAAAGGGTTACGTAGTTTTGGATTTTCGGTGATGTATTCCTTACCCTCGGTGCTTAAATAAGCATCGATAGCATCACCACCCTTGACAAAAAAGGCACGGACAAAGCCTTTCTCTTGTGGTTTTAAGGGTTGAAAAAGATAGGGAGGAAAACGGAAACTGCTGACTTTTTTGCGAAACAGGGCAAACACGTA
Organism: uncultured Bacteroidales bacterium; assembly: GCA_937877455.1. Classification (GTDB taxonomy): domain Bacteria; phylum Bacteroidota; class Bacteroidia; order Bacteroidales; family UBA3824; genus UBA3824. Next base: position 378 of record CALFIU010000014.1, on the reverse strand, counting down.
TTGATCCCCACAAGGTTCAATACCCCCCAATGCAAAGATTACCAAGAGGTGTATGCTGTATTAAAAGGCACTGAATATTGGAGCAAAAACCCCGACCTATGGATCGATGGCAACTTCTACGAACACGAAGGATATACAACGGACAATCCCAAAAACGCATTAAGAAATATGCTTAAACACGGTTTAGAGCAATCAGACAAGGTTGTAATAGAATCTCCAATGCTGCCTGATTCATACATTCTTTCACGTATTTACAAGAGAATCGAGGAGTTGAACGCAAACATCAGCGAAGTATGGATAAAAGAGGGGAAAAAATTTAGATTAACCTCAATTCCGAAAGTCTAAAATTTTTTCGATAAAAAAATATTTTTTACCTTG
>CALFIU010000013.1 GCA_937877455.1 uncultured Bacteroidales bacterium | reverse complement strand
AAAGGTGTTCCAAATGGAAATGAAAAAAATTGCACTTGCGGTTTGAATCTACGTTACAAACTTTTTTGTTTCAAAGAACTATTTTTCAAAAAAAAATTCTTATCTTTGCCAAAACATTTAATCGCAACCAACCATGGGAATCTACCTCAATCCGAGCAACATCGGCTTCACTAAGATTTTGTCAGCCGATATTTACGTTGATAAAACAATGTTAATCAGTGAATTGAACAGGTTTATCGACAAGGGCAACCAATATATCTGCGTATCACGTCCGCGACGGTTTGGAAAAACCATCGCCGCAAATATGTTGTGCGCATACTATTCCAAGGGTTGCGATTCGAGGGAGATTTTCAAGAATTTAAAGATTTCAAAAGCCGACAATTACGAAAAATACCGCAACAAACTCAATTTCATAAAGATTGACGTTGCAGGTGAGTATCAAACCGCACCAGAAAAAGACAAAATGTTGGTTTTGCTTACCGAACGGGTTCGTAGGGAGTTCAATCAGCAATTTCCTAAAATTAAGTTTGCCAAAAACGCCACAATTGCTAACTGTATTCAAGATGTTTATACCAATACCAACGAAACATTTGTCATGATCCTCGACGAATATGATTCGCTTGTCCGCATGAAAATTCCGCAGGAACTTTTCGACGAATACTTGATGTTCCTCAATGGACTGTTCAAGAGCGATACACTGCGGCCAGCAATCTCGCTCGCATATATTACTGGTATTCTGCCTGTTGTGAGGGACAAGGTTCAGAGCAAACTCAACAATTTCGAGGAATATACAATTCTTGATTCTAAGGAACTCTCTGAATATGTGGGATTTACCGATGAGGAGGTTGCCAAACTTTGTGATACATACCAAATCAGCCATACGGAATGTAAAAATTGGTATCAAGGCTATAAGTTGGACGAATTTGATGTTTACAATCCAGAATCGGTAGTTAAAAGTATTAAAGCCCGCCGTTTTGAGGGGCATTGGAACAAAACTTCGTCATATTCAGTGATTTCCGACCGTTTGCAGAGCAATTTTGACGGTATGAGGGACGATGTTGTAAAGATGATTTCGGGCGAAAATGTCAAAGTAAACGTTACACGTTATATGAACACTATGACCGATTTCCGCAACAAGGACGACGCTTTCACGTACCTGATACACCTCGGATATTTGGCATACGACCGCAAGACAAAAACCTGCCGCATACCCAACAAGGAAGTGCGTTTGGAATGGTTCAACGCTTTGGAGGACGACAAGAATTACAAAGTTACCGACAAAATTATCAAAGCCTCGGAAGAACTCCTCGAACAGACTCTCCAACTCAACAGTTCGGAAGTTGCCAAAGCATTGAACCGCAGTCATATACACGTTGCCTCGCACCGCAATTACAACAACGAACAGGCTCTTGCATCGGCTGTATATTTGGCTTTCATCGATGCGCTAAATTATTATACAGTTTTCAAAGAGACTTCCGCCGGAAACGGAATTGCCGACTTGATTTACACCCCGTTGCACGCCGACAGCAAGTATCCGCCGATGATTATCGAACTTAAATCCAACAAAACTGCCAGCCGCGCCGTCGATCAAATCCAAAACAAGGAATATTTCCACGCCTTCGACAATTTCAGCGGCAAAGTGCTTTTCGTTGGCATCAATTACGACGAGAAGAAAAAGCACACATGCGAGATTGTGGAGATGGAAAAATAAAAAATTTAAATTATAGTTGTAACATTTGGCATAAATAAACAATGTTTTATATTTGATTTTCAACTATATACAAAATCCCGATGCAAAAAAACTTTTGTATCGGGATTTTTAATGTTAATTATTTATAAGGTATAAACATTAATTTATTGCAATTGCTGTTTTTTTAGCAGTTTCTGCCAACGGAATATTAAGTTTAAGAATTCCATTGTCATAGTTACCTGTTATTTTTTCGTAGTTAATACCAGCAGGCAAGGTAAAAGAACGTTGAAACGAACAAGCTGCAAATTCACGACGATGCATCTTGGTCTTTTGGTCAGTATTTTCGGTTTCTGATTGTTTTTCTGCGCTAATAGTGAGAACATCTTTGTCAACGTCAACCTTAAAATCTTTTTTATCAAACCCCGGAGCCGCTACTTCTATATTAAAACCATTGGCATCCTCGGTAATGTTTACGGGCGGCATTGCAGCATAACGCGGAAAACGTCCAAAACCAAAATCGTTAAACCTACGCACTGGTTTCTTTCCATCTTTTTTTTCATCGGATTTACAACTTTCGTCATTGCGCCCATCACATTCGTTGTCAGATTGGTAATAAGGCTCAAACTCCTGAAACTCAGGAAAGAAGAAATGATCATTAAACATTGGAACCAAACCGTTGTTAAAAAATCTCTGTAACATTTTTTTGTCCTCCATTTAAATTTTTAGTTTATATTTTTCGTTTTGTTTTTTAGTTTTATTTTTACCCTTACGGGTTCGTTAAGCATAATTTCAACTTATATGCCAAATACCAAAACGTACTTTTTTGACCGATTTTGCTGCCATAATGTCAGTTTTACAATAAAATACCTGTCAATTAAACTGTCATTTTGTCAGTTTAATTGTATAAATAACATGCCTTCATATAACAAAAAGTGTAATTATAAACGGTGGGTCTAAAAATTGCTTTTTCTGCGTTGTATTTCAATCTCAAAATGCTCATTTACA
>CALFIU010000012.1 GCA_937877455.1 uncultured Bacteroidales bacterium | reverse complement strand
AACAACTGAAACATTATTCCTAACCTACCTCTCCTATTTATATAATATTTCATTTAGATTTTTGCATTTGATGTTTTTTACAAAATATTTATTTTTTTAACTGTCAACACAAAACACCTTTGAGTTGTACAAATTATTTTTTGCAATTTATCAACGCTAAACACCTTTGAACTTTTACAATTTTAAAATTATTCGCAAAATGTCAACGCTAAACACCTTTGAACTTTTACAATTTTAAAATTATTCGCAAATTGTCAACGCTAAACACCTTTGAACTTTTACAATTTTAAAATTATTCGCAAATTTTCAACGCTAAATACCTTTGAACTTTTACAATTTTAAAAAAAATATTTGGAAATGAATAAAATTAAACTTATTTTTGTAAAAAATAAACTCAAACGCAATACAAAATGATAATAAAAAGAGAACATTATTTAGATACCATAAGACCATATTACGAAGTAGATTTAATAAAAGTAATAACAGGAATACGACGTTGTGGAAAATCAATTATACTACAAACCATAAAAGATGAGATTCTTAATAGCGGCATCAGCGGCGACCATATCATATACATAAACCTCGAAGACATTGATTTTGACTATATTGTTACGGCATCGGATCTTAATAAAGAAATAAAATCAAGAATATTTGACAAAAAAAAATACTATATTTTTTTAGATGAGATACAACATGTAAAAGATTTTGAAAAGGCTTTGGCATCTTTTAGAGCAACATTAAACGTTTCGATTTTTGTAACAGGTAGTAACTCAACTCTTTTGTCGGGCGAACTTGCAACACTACTTACAGGTAGAACCGTAGAATTTGAAATAATGCCATTTTCATTTTCGGAAATGAAAGAATACTTTAACAAAAACAATAGGAGTTTTTCTGATGACAATATTTTCGACTATATAAAATGGGGTGGATTTCCTTTAAGATTTGACTTTAAACGTGAAACTGATATAAAACGTTATTTATCAACATTATACAACAGTATAATAAAGAAAGACATTGTCAAAAAAAATTCACGATTCGATATCAAAACATTTACCGACATCTCATTATATATATTGTCCAACGCTGGCAAAGAGTTTTCTGTAGAAAATGTTACCAACTACTACAAAACTCACAACAAAAAAACAATAACACGCCAAACAATATACAACTATTTGGACAAAATGAAAAAAGCATTTCTAATTCATGCGGTAAAAAAATACAATATTTCTGGCAAAGCAGCTCTAAAAGCCGACGAAAAATATTATGCTGTTGATATGGGATTAAGAATCATAAACACCAACTCTATAAACTTTGAAGATACATTTTTTTTAGAAAACATCATTTACAATGAGTTACTTATTAGAGGTTATACCGTTTTTACAGGAAAAACCTATAATGGCGAAGTTGATTTTGTAGCCACCGACAACAAGAAAAAATGCTATATTCAAGTTTCGTATCTTTTGGCATCACAAAATACAATAAATCGAGAGTTTGGCGCATTTGCTCCAATAAAAGACTCATCGCCCAAATATGTAATGTCGTTAGATAAAATAGATTTTGGACGTAATGGAATAATACACCTTAATATAATAGATTTTCTGCTTCATAGAAAAGACATTATACTAAGCTAAATTTTCTTTGTAAAAAATTCTAAAATATTTTTTACAAATTATCAACGCTAAACACCTTTGAACTTTTACAATTTTAAAATTATTCGTAAATTGTCAACGTAAAACACTTTTGAACTTTTACAATTTTAAAAATTTTCGCAAATTGTCAACGTAAAACACTTTTGAACTTTTACAATTTTAAAATTTTGTACAAATATTGCATATTAAAACACTATTACATTTATTTGCAATAAAAATTTACAAAATAATGGGAAGAAAGACAAAAATTGCAATTATAGGAGCTGGAGCTGCAGGATGTTTTGCTGCAGCAAACATTGCAGAAAACAACTCTAACGTAGAAATAATTATATTTGAAAGTGGCAACCCTATGTACAAACTTTCGCTAACAGGTGCAGGACGATGCAACATTACAAACAATTTTGAAACCGAACTTCCATTGATTAAGATTTATCCTCGTGGCAACAAACTTCTTAAAAGTCTTTTTTATGTTTTTAACCATCAAAATACAATAAACTGGTTTGAAAATCACGGTCTTAAACTTTATGCCCAACCCGACGGAAGAATTTTTCCAACATCAAACAAAGCCATGGACGTTGTTAATCTACTTTTTAAAATAATGAACAACCATGGCGTAAAAATTATAAAAGAAACAAAAATTATTGCAATAGAAAAAAATGGTGATTACGGCTTTAAATTGCTACTTCCCAACAACATACAACAACAGTTTGATAATGTAATCATAACTACTGGTGGAATGGGAAAAAATAATTTTTCTGATTCGCTTGAAAAACTTGGAATAGAAATAATTACACCAGTGCCATCGTTATATAGTTTTAAGATAAAAAGTAATATTTTAACATCACTAAGCGGACAAAGTATTGAAAACGTGTCTGTTATAATAGCAGGACAAAAATTTAGAGCAGAAGGTGATTTATTGATTACACATTTTGGGATGTCGGGTCCAGCTATTTTAAAATTATCGTCGTATGCCGCTCGATTTTTAGCCGACAACAACTACAAATGCGATTTAATTGTCAATTGGCTTGGTAATGAAAACGATTATACTCAAATTATTAATTCACTGATAGAAAATAATCCAACAAAAAATATAATTTCGATACATCCAACAAACTTTACGCACAGACTTTGGGAATATTTGGTTAATCGTGCGGAAATACCAACTGACAAAAAATACATGCATCTCGGCAAAAAAAACATCAACAAACTTTCGTCAATATTAACATCAGACGTTTATCACGTTTCAGGACGTGGTCAACACAACGAAGAGTTTGTTACATCGGGAGGCGTTGCTCTAAATAACATAAACCCCAAAAACATGGAATCAAAAAACATTAAAAACTTATTTTTCGCTGGAGAAGTGCTTGATATTGACGCAATTACAGGAGGTTTTAATCTACAATCAGCATGGACAACAGGATATTGTGCAGCAAAAAATTTCTTCTAAAAAAAATCCATCAAACAATGTGTCTGATGGATTATGTGGAGCTGCGGGGGGTCGAACCCCGGTCCGAACGTGAGACCCACATGCTTTCTACATGCTTAGTTTTCCTTTGATTTTCGTAAATAGCCTGAGGGAAAACGCCCTAACCATTTCTTATCCTCTAAAAATTCGCTTCAAGCCCAAGGAAAACCCGAAACTATTCTGCGATTAAATTGCATCCCCTTATCGCTTAGGCCGCAGACCTACCAGCGGGAGATGTCTCGTTTCTAAACCTTGTTTAGAAATAAAGCGTGTTTACTAAAACTTCAACTTACGCAGCGAGAGCATAATCATAGTTATTGCCATTTAATTTTTTGCAACCTTGGTTGAGGGCATTGTTGCCTGACCCTGCATGCTTACACGCCGACCTTGCACGTCGTCAAAACCAAAAGTCAGCCCCTTCGGTTTGTAAACGTTGCAAATGTCTTAAAAATATTTTTTTTCTGCAAATTTTTTTTATCTATTTTTCATTAATTTATCAAAATTTACCCCCAATGTAAATCTAACTGTATTTTGGAGAGGATTGGACGCCGTTGTTGTTACCAGATAGGCAAAATCGAAACTCAACGCCTTAAGATTAACACCAACACCAAAAGTTAAATATTTGCGACCACCCTTTTCGGAATGTTCGGTAAAATAACCAGCACGCCCTGCAAAAGTGTTGGCATACCAATATTCAAGTCCAAAAGAATAAGACAATTCGTGTAATTCTTCGCTAAAACCTCCTGGTGCATCGTTAAACGACTGAAAAATACCCACTGGCACTGACACATCGTCGCTTTTGCCTGATATAATGCTGTCGCCCGTGCTGTTATAAATTGGAGGCGTTGGCACAAGCAATTTATTTACGTCAACCGCAAAAGTTAGGCTATTATATTCGTCTAAATCCATCCGCAAAGATGCTCCAATTTTTAAATTGGTTGGTATAAAATTTTGATTATTAGCAGAATAACTCATTTTTGTTCCAATATTAGAAATTTGCGCTCCAGCAGAAAATACAGTTGTTCGATTAAACATTTCAAAATCTTTAAAATAATAAGCAGCAATGTCGCCAGCAACACTATGTCCCGCATGTGTTTCCTCTGAATTGTTGACCGTAAGACCACCTGTTAGGTTTGAATTTATGTAACGCATTGTTAATCCAGCAGAAAAATTTTCTGCCATTTTTAACGAATAGGAAACGTCCAACGCAAACTCCCTTGGCGTAAACTGTTTAAGCGTGCTTCCATTGTCGTCGGTAAAAGCCATATCGCCAAGCGAAAAATATGTTAGCGAATAGCCAACTGCTTGATTTTCTTTTATTTTGTTGAATCCCGCAAGATAAGAAATGCTCATATCATCAACATAGTTTTTTAACCAAGGCGTGTAAGACAATGACATTCCCATGCGTTGCTGCGCAAAAATATACTTGGCTGCATTCCAATGCTGTGAATTTATATCTGGTGATGTAGCTACACCAACATCGCCAAGACCACCTGCCCTACTATCGGGAGCTATTAGCAAAAAAGATGCTGCAGTAGATATAACGTTAGACTCACTACGTCCTATTACGTCTTGGCTTGCTGTTATTTGAGCTTCGGATACCATGGAAAAAACAAACGTCAGCAAAAATATTGATGCTATTTTTTTTGTCATTTTTATTACTATTTTGGATTTACAAAATTACTTACTTTCCTCAACATTTAAAATATCAATGTTATTTTATTTAATTTTTTTAATAAAAATTAATCCTAAAAATTTATTTCAAATATAGAAGTTTTTCGTATTTTTCTGCCACTTGACCCTCTAAATTTCTAATTTTTAACCTATAAAAATAAACACCACGTGCCATTCGTCCACCAAAATCATCGCTTCCATCCCACTCTATTGGTGGCGACAAAAATTTTCCATTAAAAATACTACCAACAAGCGTCTTTACTTGCACTCCAGATACCGAAAAAACTGTTATTTCGTATTCTAATGCACTCTGTGGATTGTTATGTTCAAAATAAAACGAAGTTTTATCCGTAAAAGGATTTGGATAATTAAACAATCGAGAAATTTTAAGCCCATTGCCATCAACAACCGTAAAATTTATTTTTTTCTCACTACCATTGTTGTACGAATCCCAAACTTTTAGGCTTAGTGTATGATTTCCTACATCAAGATTTTCAATCTTAAACTCTATTTTTCCATCGGTATAACTATCTTGATTGTAAACAAAATATTGATTTAAAATAGTTGAATTTACCCTATCACCATCTATTTCTAAAACAATATCATGTCCTGAACCTTCTATCGTATTAATTCCAGAACTATCTGAAATACAAGCAATAAGAAGTGGAGATGATGTTGTTTTATCTCCATCTATAAACCCAAAATCGTTTAAATAAAGTTTTATCTCTGGACCCAAAACATCGTTGAAAGCATCTGTAAAAAATGAACCTATTTTTATTTTTTTATTACTTCCTAACGCACTTTGAGTTCCATTATTAGCATACAACAAAATTTTTGATAATCCTACTTCTGGATTTATGTCCTTTGGAATTACGAAAGTAAATTTAAAACTACCATTCAAAACAGAAACATCGCCATTGTAGATTATTTTGTTGAAATATTTGTATTCAAAAACACCGTTACCATCGTTGTTCAAAGTTTTTTCATGGCTTTGTTTATCATAGACTATTGGCCGTGCTCTACCGTTGAATGATTCTGAAAATAAGCCGTTTAAATCGGATACTCTACATTCTACTTCCACTTTTTGTAATGCTTTGAGCGTATCTTGAAAAACGTTTATATCCTTACCATTTATTTTTACAATCTCAGCATTAAAATTATTTGAAGCAACAGCCAATGCAGGATCTCCTAAAAGTGTAAAATTAAGCATATTATAATCGTTAGTTTGGTTCTTGGCTATTCTAACAACGTCGCCCAACCTCATAATACTCCCATCAAAATTTTTCGGCAAAAGAATATTTTTAAACACGTTTTTATTAAATTCAAAATTGTGGTTCGACAACACCGTGCGCGCCGAAGTAATTAAAGCCACTGCACCACCAGATTCATTAAGCAAAAACTTTTCGGCTGGAGAATCTTTTGTCTTATCGGATGCTGCATCGTAATAATCATAACGCCCAACATCACATGTTGCAGTGATAAAAATTGGCAAACGGTAAAAATTTGTAAGGTTTTCTATGTCGCTGGTTGTCAACACCATCTCATCGGCAAAATAATCCATTCCTCCATGTCCTGTGTAATTTATAATCTTTGCACCACTTTCAAACCTGTCAACAATATTCTTACGTGCTAATGGATATTTGTCGCTTCCTGCCGACGATTGTTGAGCATAAGCATCGAGATAAATTTTTTTTATATTATGAGCAGAAAAACTATCCTCACAAAATTCTGCTAAATAGTCGGCTTGCGAAGTGTGTACGTTAAAATCCTCATCGTCGGCTATAAAAGCAAGTACAGAACGATAATTATCTTCGGATTTTGCTGAAATATAAGCGTTTATCTTATCAACCATAACCTTAGCCTCTACAGTATTTTTTACAGGCAATCGTCCCACACCAACATCTACATTGCCCAAATACTCACCTTCGTCGTCGCCGAGAAGAGCAAAAAAATCGTCAGAAACAAAAGAACTTATGCCCACTTCTTCTGCCTCATAAGGCGATTGATAAGTAAGCATAAGGTTTGGATTGCCGTCCGATTGTGTAAAATTGTCAACACTACCATCACCAAAAAGAAGAACATACTTCAATGTTGCACCGTTATCTTTTTTATATAAAAAACGAATAAAATCGCGAATTGCGCTTACATCTGGCGAACCACAAGAAAACTCGTTATACACACTGCCACACCCAACCACTGCAACCGACATTTCGCCAGAATGTATATTGCCTACTTGCTGTGCGTAAGAAATAAGGTTGTCGGGGCAAATAATCAACATCTCTGGCGGTTGTAATGAGTGGAGATTTTGATTAGAAACATTTTGATACGACACTGGCTCTAACGCATTTTCGGGTTGAAAAACAACAAACGTTGCAGTGTCGCTTTTGGTAACAAAACTGATGTTTTGATTATCAAAACTATAACTTAAATTTTGGGGAGTTGTGCTGTTTGTAATATCCCAAACAAAAATATTGGAATTATTAGAACTAATAAGAAAATTAACATTATTTCCAATTCCTAAATATCTAAAAATCAATTGGTTTTCGTTATCATATTTGAGTTTACCATTGGCATTTACAACAATATAATCGAGATAGCCCTCGGCGGAGGCTGAAAGTTTGTTAAATGTAATATCAAACACCTGACTTTTAGAATTTTCGGGAGTATAATCAAAAGTTTCGGTTTGATTAACAGCGTATGTTCCTGTAGAAGTTATCGATTTGCACAACACCGTTCTGTACTCATCCGCAATCTTAACATCAAAAGTGTTATCTACCGTGCTACGTGTTGCAAAACAGATTTCTACCCTTGCTTTTTCTAACGTTTCCACTGGCATATCTACCGTAATTTTACGATTTTGAACAAAATAGAAACTTTCGCCATACCATCTTCGCCCACTCATCTGTAAATTTATGAGATTTTGTTCGTGGTCGGCTAAAAATATTCCCTTATCAACTATCTCCGTTGCCGATAAACTTCCAACCGAAACTTTTTCTACAGCATTGTCATAACCTGTTTCTACATCTGACAAAAAATAATATGCATACCTACTAAACAAGTGTTTCTTAGGCAAAAACATCTGTTTTTCGGAATTATAAGACCAAATATCAGCACCTTGCGCAAAAAAATACAACGCATCGCCATAGTACATTACTTTGTTTTCTACAATGTCATCAGGACGGTTCTGATTGTTCATAAAAGGCAAAAGCCCAAACGCATTGCCAAAAACTCTAACTTTTTCTGGCGATACAAAACCAAGTTCTGACAATTTTTTATAACTTATTTTATAAACACCAGTTTGTTCTATTGCAACTTTTACCCAACGCCCTGAAAACAAAACAGAATTGGCTTTTTGAGCCTTTGCAGCCAATACGTTAATTAAAAGGCAGGTCAAAAATATAATGCTGCGATAAAACAAAGTCATTGTTTAACAGCCGTTAACCCATATTTTTTGCCTTCCTCAAACATAAGTTTTTCGGCGGCTTCAAACGAGTTTTCGATAACACCGTCAAGAATTGCATTTTTTATGCAATCTTTTATTTGCCCCACAAGCTTACACGGTTGTAAATCAAACACTTTCATAATATAATTACCATCAATTGGTGGTTGCCATGTACGTAAAAAATCTTTTTGCTCAAGTTGCTTAATCTTTTCGCGTACAATTTGATAGTTATTGAGAAACCGAATACGTTTTTCTTCTATCTTTGAGGTTATGTCGGCTTCGCAAAGCAACAGCAAATCGTCCAAATCATCGCCCGCATCATACATCAACCTCCTAACAGCCGAATCTGTTATTTCTTTGTTGGAAATTGGTATTGCTCTATGATGCATTCCTACAAGTTTTTGCACATATTTCATTGGCTCTCCAAGTGGAAGTTTTAGATTTTTAAACAACGATGGAATCATCTTTGCGCCTATAAATTCATGGCTATGAAACGTCCATGTGCCATTGATAAACTTTTTGACGTTTGGCTTTGCAATATCGTGAAATAGTGCAGCCCATCGTAACCAAATTTTGTCGCTTGAACTTGCAACATTGTCCAAAACTTGAAGTGTATGATAAAAATTGTCTTTGTGTCCGCAACCTTCCTTTATTTCAACACCTTTCAACTTTGATAGTTGAGGCAAAACCATGTCCAAAAGACCAGTTTTTTGCATCAAAAGCCAACCTCTCGATGGTTTATCAAGCACCATAAACTTATTAATCTCATCTATAACGCGCTCCATTGACACTATTTTTATCCTTTCACGGTTTCTTGAAATGGCTTTCTCTGTGTCTGGTGCGATATTAAAATTAAGCCTACATGCAAACCTAATAGCCCTCATCATGCGTAACGGATCGTCAGAAAAAGTAATATCTGGATCAAGCGGTGTGCGTATAATTTTATCTCTCAAATCTTTAAGTCCATCAAAAGGATCAGTAAGTTCTCCAAATGACTTATCGTTGAGCGAAATGGCCAAGGCATTAATAGTAAAATCTCTACGCAATTGGTCGTCCTTTATAGTTCCATTTTCAACAATTGGTTTACGAGAATTTCTGTTGTAAGATTCTTTGCGCGCGCCTACAAACTCAAGTTCAACATTACGATACTTAAGCATAGCAGTACCATAATTTTTAAACACCACCACTTCTCGTTTGCAACGTAGCCTCTCGCCTACTTTCTCGGCAAGTTCTATTCCACTACCAGCAACAACAAAATCCATATCCTTTGATGGAATCTTTAAAATCAAATCTCTAACATAGCCACCTATGACGTATGTTTCCATATTATTTTGATCTGCCACCGAGCCAACGGTACGCAATATATTGTCGAGTTGATGTGAATAATTATTGCCCATCTTTAAAAGTATTTAATGGCAAAGATATATTTTTTTTTGAAAAAAACCGATGTTATATAGTTTTTTTGTTTACAAACATTGCTTTTAACCCAAGTTTCGCAGGAATTTTTTACCTAAAAATCATTGTTTTTACCCCAAAAAAATACAGATTTTTATTTTTGAAAATATCACAACGTGATATACAACATTTTTTAACAAATGGTCGTTATAAAAATGAGAAAGTTTTTGCCGTAAAACAACGGCATTAATTTTGTTTAACACCTTTATATTATAGGCAATTTAAAATCAAAGCAATGAAAAAAATATTTTTCATCATACTTTTTTTTATAACAAGTACAGTCTGCATGCCACAGACAGTGGGTTATATGTCGCCTAACGAAAAAATTTCTCAACTAATTAATGCAGCACCATTACCTGTTGTAAAATTTACGCCCGATGCCGAAAAAATGATAATCTTCGATTGGAAAGCAACCACCACTCTCCAACAATTATCAAAACCAGAATTGAAACTTGCTGGACTGCGTTTTAATCCTCAAAACTATGCACAAAGCCGAGTTATATTATGCAACAACATAAAAATAACATACATAAACGACCAGAAAACAAAACAAGTATCTGGTATGCCTACAAACCCACAGATAAGAAGTTATCAGTTTTCGCCCGATAATAAATACCTAATTTTCAGTAATATAACAGACAGCAATGTAGAAATATGGATTATCGATCTCAATAGTGCCAAAGCAAAAAAAATAGCATCAAATGTAAACGATATATTCGCTATTGTTCCATTTGATTGGCACTCATCAAACAATGAAATATTCTACCTAAAAGCCGTTAATATAAATAGCAATCCACCTCAAAAAAATACCCAACTCAAACCTATTATAGAAGAAACCAACGGGAAAAAAGATGCTATAACTACGTATCAAGATTTACTAAAAAACACCGAGGACGAAGAAATTTTTAATCATTATGCCAAATCGCAAATAATAAAACTTGATGTATCAACACTCAAAGAAACACCAATTGGACAACCTGGAATAATATCCAACTTTAGCGCATCACCTGACGGTAAATACCTATTAATCACCACACTAAAGCAACCTTATTCTTATAACGTTCCATACCAACAATTTAGTCATAAAATAGAGGTTCTTAACGTAGATAACCCAAACGAAACACCCGAAACAATAGCCATGAACAACCTCAACGAAAGAAGTGTAAACACGGTGCAAAGCGGTGTTAGAAATGCTGCATGGCGTAGCGACCATGCACACGATGTATTTTGGGTAAAAACTCTTGACAATGGCAAAATAAATAGTCAAAGCGAATTAAAAGATGCCATTATATGCTACGAAATTGGCAAATCTCCAATAAGAATAGCATCGCTAAAAAACCGATTTGAAGACATTAAATGGCTCAACGATACATTTGCTATAATAACCGAATGTAACAAGATGTCAAAAACATACACGGTTACAAAAATAAATCCACGAAAAAATAATCCATCACCCGACACCATTTTTAGTTACAACAAAGAAGACCGCTATAATTTTCCGGGAACATTTTCCACCGTTTACAAAAACGGCAAACAAATATTATTAAGCGATAGTCAAGCACAATTGTTATATCTAACTGGCGATGGAGCCACCCCCGAAGGCGACCAACCTTTTTTAAGAAGTTATAACATCAAAACAAAACAAATAAATGAACTTTGGCGTTCTCAACCGCCTCAATATAGCACTTGTGAGGCTTACTACCCCGACAAACAAATAGCTATACTAAAAACAGAATCCAAAGTTCAATACCCAAATTATCACCTAACTATGCTACAAAATGGCAAAAGCATACAAATCAGCAATTTTGAAAATCCATACAAAATATTAGACGAAATAAAATCAGAAACTATTACATACAAGCGTTCTGACGGAGTAACACTCAATGCAACACTCCATCTACCAAAAGATTTTCAACATGGAATTTCCAAACCTATACCAGCCATAATTTGGGCTTACCCTGTAGAATATAAAAATGAACAGACAGCAAGCCAAACAACTGGTTCGCCATACCAATTTCTATCACTAAACAATCTTTCGCCTATGCTCTTTGCACTCGAAGGTTACGCTGTACTCGACAAAACAGCATTTCCAATAATTTCACAAGACAACAAACCAGCCAACGATACCTACATAGAACAACTAATACTCAACGCACAAGCTGCAATAAATCTGCTAATAGAAAAAAAAATAGCAGATAAAAACAAAATAGCCATAGGCGGACACTCATACGGAGCATTTATGGCAGCAAACTTATTAGCTAACACAAACTTATTTGCAGCAGGAATAGCGCGAAGTGGAGCCTACAACCGCACACTAACGCCATTTGGCTTTCAAAACGAAACCCGTACACTTTGGGAAGCACCCGACGTATATCTCAAAATGTCGCCATTTATGCTCGCCGACAAGATAAAAACACCAATGTTACTCATTCACGGAATGGAAGATAACAACCCTGGTACATACACAATGCAGAGTGAAAGATTGTACGCCGCCATAAAAAGCAACGGAGGCACGGCAAAACTCGTACTCCTACCCAAAGAAAGCCACACATACCAAGCTAAAGAATCAATTCTTCATGTTAATTGGGAATGTATCAACTGGCTAAATAAATACCTAAAAGATTAAAAAAAATCCAAATAACACACAAGCCATATTTATAAATTTATAAAATTAACTCAAAATAACATAAAAAATTTGGCACTAAACCCAAAAACACATACATTTGGCTTAAAAATAGAATAAAAACAAATTGTATGCATAAAAAATTATTGTTGGGCGTTGAAGCAATAGCCCAAGGAGCAATAGATGGAGGACTATCTGGAGTTTACGCATATCCAGGAACGCCATCGACGGAAATAACCGAATACATTCAGGCTAATCCATTAGCTAAAGAGCGCAACATACACAGAGATTGGAGCGCAAACGAAAAAACAGCCATGGAAAGCGCAATAGGCATGAGTTATGCTGGCAAACGTGCTATGGTGTGCATGAAACACGTTGGCATGAATGTCTGCGCAGATGCTTTTGTCAACTCAGCTATCACTGGTGTCAACGGAGGATTAGTGGTTGTGGCAGCCGACGACCCAGAAATGCATTCATCACAAAACGAACAAGACAGCAGGTTTTATGGAGATTTTGCATTAATACCAATTCTCGAACCATCAAACCAACAAGAAGCCTATGACATGGCATACGAAGCTTTTGAATTGTCAGAAAAAGTAGGATTGCCTGTATTGCTGCGCATCACCACAAGATTGGCACATTCAAGAGCTACAGTGGAAGAAAAACCAACAAAAAATCAAAACGAAAATTCACAACCCCAACACCCAAGGCAATTTGTCCTGCTACCCGCAATAGCCAAAAAAAGATATGCACACCTTTTAAGTATGCAAAAAGAAATCGAAGATATTGCAGAAAACTCGCCATACAATAGGCTCGAAGATACACCAGAAACAAAAATAGGAATAATAGCCAGCGGAATAGCCTACAACTATCTTGTTGAAAACTTCAATGGACAGATACAATATCCCGTTTTAAAAATAGGTCAATATCCACTTCCAACAAAGCAAATAGAATACCTTAAAAACAAATGCGAAAAAATAGTGGTGATTGAAGAAGGCTATCCATTTATAGAAAACAAACTACGCGGAATACCTGCCGACCCAAAGATAAAAGGCAAAATCGACGGCACATTCCCACGCCAAGGTGAACTCAACGCTGATATTACAGGTAAAGCCTTTGGCATAACACCAACGCAAGTTTATCAACCATCAAACCTTGTTGCGGCACGTCCACCTGCACTCTGCACTGGTTGTAGCCATATAGACATGTACCAAGTGTTAAACCAAGTGATGGAAGAATACGGTAGCGGAAAAGTTTTTGCCGACATTGGATGTTACACCCTTGGTGCTCTCCCACCCTACCAAGCCATAAACTCTTGCGTTGATATGGGCGCATCAATAACTATGGCAAAAGGTGCAAGCGATGCTGGAATTAAAAATGCAGTTGCTGTAATTGGCGATAGCACATTCTGTCACTCTGGAATGACAGGATTACTTGACGCTGTAATAGAAAACACGCCTATAACCGTTTTGATTAGCGACAACAGCACCACTGCAATGACTGGCGGTCAAAAAAGCCACGGTGAAAACCGCATACAAAAAATATGTATAGGTCTCGGCGTTGACCCACAACATGTCAGAGTGATAACACCTCTTAAAAATAAACATGCAGAAATGTACCAAACAATAAAAGAAGAACTCGAATATAAGGGCGTTTCTGTAATTATTTCGCAACGCGAATGTGTTCGCACAGCATCAAGAAAGGCTGCAAAAAAACGCGCTGCAATTCAAAACTAAAATTATCGCAAAGCACAAAGAAATGAAAACAGATATAATATTAGCAGGTGTAGGCGGACAAGGAATCCTTTCAATAGCAACGTGCATAGGGTTGGCCGCAATGAACGAAAATCTATACCTCAAACAGTCGGAACTACATGGAATGAGCCAACGCGGCGGAGCTGTACAATCTCACTTTCGACTTAGCGACAAACCAATTGCATCCGACCAAATCCCACTCGGAAAAGCCGATATAATAATATCAGTAGAACCCATGGAAGCTCTTAGATACCTTCCTTGGCTTAGCAAAGACGCTACCGTAGTGGCTGATAGTCAACCTTATATAAATATTCCCGACTATCCTGACATTAACGAAGTAACAAACGAAATAAAAAAACTTAAAAACCACATACTCATAAACGCAGGAGAATTGGCTCAAAGCATAAAATCGCCCAAAAGCGCAAACATTGTAATGCTCGGAGCCGCATCCCCATTCCTACACCTTAAACTTGAATCGCTACAAGATGCAGTAAGAGAACTATTCAAAACCAAAGGCGATGCTGTGGTGGAAGCCAACCTTCAAGCACTAAATATAGGTCGAAAGGCAAGTAGCAACTATGCTAAATAAAACATCTAATGGCACAAGAATCTACAGGAATAAAAGAACGGCAAAATACCGAGCTTAAAGAGCCAAACCAATACAAGGTAATAATTTTCAACGACGATTTCACCACAATGGAGTTTGTGGTGAAATTGCTTGAAAATGTATTTCTTAAAACACACGCAAACGCAGAACAGT
The DNA here is from genome assembly GCA_937877455.1 of uncultured Bacteroidales bacterium. Taxonomy (GTDB): domain Bacteria; phylum Bacteroidota; class Bacteroidia; order Bacteroidales; family UBA3824; genus UBA3824. Next base: position 40,142 of record CALFIU010000012.1, on the reverse strand, counting down.
TAATGTTAAAGGTACACAACAGCGGTAAAGCCGTGGTAGGTATCTACGATTACGACACTGCTGTTTCTCGGGTAACAATTGCAACACAAATGGCAAGGCAAAATGGATACCCATTAAAATTAATTTACACCCCCGCTTAAATACCATGGACATAAAAAATACGCAATTCGTCAACAAGGCATTAACAGACGCATTCAAAACATGCGAACTTTATAGACATCAATTCATAATGCCAGAACATCTGCTCGTTGGATTGCTCATGCAGCCAAACTTTGTAGGGGTAGTAGATCAATTCTGCGACATGGAAGAATTATGCAACGATGTAAAAAGTTTTTTACAAAAGCAAGAAAAAGTGCCGCAAAACATTAAATATGAGCCAATACAATCCACCCAGTTTTCAAAAATGATGTTAAATGCGGCAATAAGCGTCCAAAATTCAGGCAACAACACCATTGACATTCCTCACATCCTAAACGCAATGATGAGATTAGAAAACTCATGGGCTGCATACGTCATACAAAAAAACATCGGCGATGACATCAATACCTTTTTAAGCGAGGTTATTACAACATACGAAAACGCTGCAGAAAACGCATCACACGAAGAAGATAATTATGACTACGATATAAACGAGGAAGAGGATATGGACGAAGATGAGGAAGAGGATATGGACGAAGATGAGGATGATGATGACGATGATTTTTTCAACGAAGTGTTCAACAACCTCCAAGCCGACCATAACTCTACCCAACAATGGCAAAAATTTCTAACCGACATATCTGAAACTTACAAAAACCATAATCCTCTTATAGGACGCACATCAGAATTGCAACGTACCATACAAATACTTTGTAGAAAAGATAAGAATAATCCCCTATACGTTGGCGAACCTGGAGTTGGAAAAACATCACTAATCTATGGGTTAACAGCTATGATTGACAAAAAACAAGTACCCAAAAAACTCGAAAATACAAAAATTTATTCACTTGACCTCGGTACACTTTTGGCTGGAACTCAATATCGTGGCGACTTTGAAAAACGTATAAAACAAATAATGGCCGGTCTCGAAAAATGCGAAAACCCAACCATTGTTTATATTGACGAAATACACAATCTCGTAGGAGCAGGTAGCGTAGGCGAAAGCAGTATGGACGCTTCAAACATGCTAAAACCATATCTCGAACAAGGCAAAATAAAATTCATTGGTTCAACAACATACGACGAATATAAACGATATTTTGAAAAAAGCAAAGGTATAGTAAGACGGTTTCAACAAATAGATATTCAAGAACCTACAATAGCCCAAACGATAGAAATACTCCATGGCTTAAAAAAACAATACGAAAAATTTCATAACGTATTCTATACAGAAGAATCTCTATCGTATGCTGTAGAAGCAAGCGCAAAATACATCAACGACCGATTTTTGCCAGACAAAGCCATTGACCTTATAGACGAAGCTGGTGCATATCGTCAAATAAACCCATTAAAACAAAAACGTCAAACCGTTGACAAAAAACTAATATCTGCCATTCTTACAAAAATCTGTAAAATAGATGCAGAAGCAATGGCACAAGAAAACAACGACAGCCTCGAAAGTTTAAACAAACGAATAAGTTCTCAAATATTCGGGCAAGACCAAGCAATAAGTCAAGTTTCGCAAGCAGTGCAGATGGCCAAAGCTGGACTACTCGACGACAATAAACCATTAGCATCATTACTATTTGTAGGTCCAACAGGTGTTGGAAAAACAGAAGTCTGCAAAGTATTAGCCAAAGAATTGGGTATAAAACTTGTACGTTTCGATATGAGCGAATATGCCGAAAAACACACCGTAGCAAAACTCATAGGTTCTCCAGCTGGATACATTGGATACGAAGACGGTGGACAATTAACCGATGCAATAAGAAAAACGCCAAATTGTGTTCTTCTCCTTGACGAAATAGAAAAAGCACACAGCGACATCTTCAACATTCTGCTACAAGTAATGGATTACGCCAAACTAACCGACAACAAAGGAAACAAAGCCGATTTTAGAAACGTTGTACTAATAATGACATCCAACGCTGGAGCCCAAAACGCATCCAAGGCATCAGTTGGTTTTGGCAAACAACCTGCCGCTGGACAAGCAATGTTGAAAGCTGTTAAACAACTATTTAAACCCGAATTTATCAATAGGCTCTCTGCAACTATTGTTTTCAACGACATGGATATTTCTATGGCAGAAAAAATACTTCTAAAAAAAATAAATGAAGTAAACACAAAATTGGCTGCCAAAAACGTTGAAATGAACGTTGATGAAAAAGCAATAAAACTACTATTAAAACTCGGATTTACACACGAATACGGCGCACGCGAAATGGATAGGGTTATAACTCAAAACCTAAAAACACTTCTAACAAAAGAATTACTTTTTGGACAACTTAAAAAAGGTGGCAAAGCCCAAGTGTCGGCACAAGACGAAAAACTAACAATAAAAATAGAAAAATAAAATGGTGTTTAGGCTACCAGACGACATAGTTTTCCCCGATCCACATCTTGCTGAATCTGACGGACTGTTAGCCGTTGGCGGTGATTTGTCGCCCGAAAGACTAATATTAGCATATAGTTACGGTATTTTTCCATGGTACGGCTACAAACAATGCGACCAAATTTTGTGGTATTGCCCACAAGAAAGGTTTGTGATATATCCCAACGAAATACACATATCCCACTCCATGCGCAACCTTATCAACAAAAACACCTATACCGTAACCATAAACAAAGCGTTTGACAAAGTAATAGAAAATTGTAGCCAATTACGCATCAACCATCCAAACGCATGGCTCGGTCCCCACATGATAAAAGCATACACAACACTCTACAAAATGGGACACGCCCTAAGCGTTGAAGTATGGGAAAAAAACAACCTTGTGGGAGGACTGTATGGTGTTTGCTCAGGAAAAATTTTCTGCGGTGAAAGTATGTTTTCTCTAAAACCAAACACAAGTAAACTCGCACTTATATATTTTGCATTAACCATAAACCAAACAAAAACATTTAAACTTATTGATTGTCAGATGGAAACATCACACTTAAAATCAATGGGAGGAAAATTTATAACACTTGACGAATATTTAAACACAATATAAAATGAAATCAACAACAAAACTCGCCACAATTTGTACCCTTTTAACCGTTTGGTTTTCTGGGTGTAGCAACAACAAATACCAAAACCTCTCAGCCGAAGAATTTTCAAAGGCCATTACCGAGCCCAACACCATAATCGTTGATGTTCGTACACCAGAAGAATATAACGAAGGACACATTGCAGGAGCAAAAAACATCGACGTAAAAAGTTGTACATTTATAGATAAAGCCGAAGAAACCATCGGCAAAACACAAACAATAGCCGTCTATTGCCGCAGCGGAAAACGTAGCGCAAATGCAGCATCAATACTCGCAGAACACGGATACAAAAAAATAATAAATCTCAAAGGCGGAATAATAGAATGGCAAGAAGCACAAAAAGCCGTTGAAAAATGACAAACACAGATATACAACTGATAACCAGACTATTTGCTGCTGCAATGTTGGGCGGTGTAATAGGGCTTGAACGCGAATATAGATCAAAAGTAGCAGGATTTCGCACACACTTTCTCGTAGCTCTCGGTAGCGCACTTTTTATGATAATGTCTGTATATGGCTTTGAAAACGAAGACGTTGCATTCGATGGTGCCAGAATAGCCGCTCAAATAGTATCGGGCATCGGTTTTATTGGCGCAGGAGCTATAATGTTTCAAAAACACGCTGTAAAAGGGTTAACAACAGCAGCCGGACTTTGGGTTACTGCTGCCATAGGCGTTTGCGCAGGAACTGGCAACTATATCTTAGCCATAGCCGCAACAATAATGGTATTACTTTGCCTCGAAACAATGAACTTTGTTCTCAACAAACTCGGCAAAAAAATAATATCTCTAAGTATATCTGCCGAATCAAAAGACGAAATAAAAACAATACTCACAAAACTAAAAAGTTCTGGATTTGAAGTCGGTAGTTACAACATGGAAATGAAACGAAAAAACAGCGGCGACACATACGTTATAACCATGGAAGTTCAAGTAAGCCGAAAACATTACGACCAAAAAGTAAGCGAACTAATCTCCAACTTTGAAGAAGTATCAATAGATAGTATTTGAAAAACAATAACATCAAAAAAATGATTAATTTTAACTACCACACACCAACCGAAGTAGTATTTGGAAAACAAAGCGAAGATTCAACAGCCTCATTAATAAAAAAATACAATGGAACTAATGTTCTAATACATTATGGCGGTAAAAGTGCAATAAAACTCGGTTTAATAGAAAAAATAACCCAACAACTAAATAATAATGAAATAAAATATACACTTTTGGGCGGGGTTGTTCCAAATCCAAGACTAAGTTTGGTAAAAAAAGGAATTGAAATTTGCCAAACCAACAACATTGACTTTATACTCGCTATAGGCGGTGGTAGCGTTATAGACTCCTCAAAAGCCATAGCTTATGGACTTAAATATAAAGGTGATGTTTGGGATTTATTTTGCGGCAAAGCACAAGCCACCGACACAACTCCCGTTGGAGCTATACTTACCATACCAGCAGCAGGTAGCGAAATGAGCGACAGCTGCGTAATAACCAACGAAAATGGTAATTTCAAACGCGGCTACAACAACACCATCTGCCGTTGCAAATTTGCAATAATGAACCCAGAATTTACATTCACACTACCAGAATACCAAACAGCATGCGGAGCCACCGACATCATGATGCACACCATGGAACGCTATTTTAGCCCCGACACCGATATGCCTCTCACCGATGCTATAGCCGAAGGATTATTAAAAACAGTAAAAAATAGTACACTTGAAATAATAAAAAATCCAAACAACTACCAACACCGCGCACAAATAATGTGGGCATCAAGCCTATCTCACAACGACCTCACTGGTTGCGGTATGACTCGCGATTTTGCAACACACAAACTTGAACACGAACTTTCGGCTATGTTTGATGTAGCACACGGTGCTGGGCTTGCTGCATTGTGGCCAAGCTGGGCAAGATATACAATGAGATGCAACATATCTCGCTTTGTACAATTTGCTGTAAACGTTATGGGCGTAACAAACGACTTTTCAAACCCAGAAAAAACCGCACTCCAAGGAATTGAGGCAATGGAAAACTTCTATCATACCATAAAAATGCCAACAAACTTACAAGACCTAATAGGACGAAAACTAACACAAACCGAAATAACAACAATGGCAGAAAAATGTAGCCTTGGGCAAAAGACCACAATAGGCAGTTTCAAAAAACTAAACTACAACGATATGTTAAACATATACAACGCTGCCAACGAATAAAATAAAACAAAACCGCCACAAAACAACAAATAGATTTTTTAATTTTAACACAAAACATTTATATTTGCGGCGGTTTTTGAAAAACAATGAAAATAAAAAAAACAATAAAAATAACAGCAATAATTGCACTATCGGCAATAGTAGCAATAATTGCATACTTATTAACCAAGCCAGACAATGACCCAAGCATAAAAGAAAAAATACACCTACTAAAAGCCTACTCCACCGTTATGCGATTTAAAATAGTGCAACCACAAAGCGAAAACGGACAAGACGAAGAAGGTTTTATTTTAGTTGCCAAATTTTTCAACTTGGACGAAGATATGGTAGGACGCTTGGAATCATCGTTTGATGCCGATAGCATTGTATTTGATTTTCAACGCATACGCATTGACGATAAATATATATTTTTTCCAGAAACAATGCTATTTTTAAAAAAAGGAAAAATAAACAAAAAAATTGACCTTAAAAAAAATTATACCATAAATAATTCTCCTGGCATATATTTTTCAAAAATAATAGACCATCAATTATCAAAACAAATATCACAACTATACAACTTGCTAAACAATCAAAAATTTGAAACCATAGAAAAAAAATTTGGAATCTATTCGCATTACAATATAGTACTCAAAAAGCCAAAACCACGAGAATTATACTCACTAAGAATCAATATAGACGGCTCTGTATCAATAAATTAAAACAAAAACACAAAAAAATGGGAAGAATAGTAATAGTAGGAGCATCTACGGGCATAGGCTATCAAACCGCAAAACTCTTTATTCTCGAAGGTTGGAAAACAGTAGTCGCCGCCCGCAGAACAGAAAACCTTCAACCTCTCAAACAACTCAACCCACAAAATGTAGAAATAGCCATGCTTGACATTACCAACGACAATGCATCGCAAAAACTATTAGAACTTCTCAACCGAGAAAAAACCGACATATATTTTCATGTTGCGGGCATAGGAAAACACAATCGCAACTTAAACAACGACATAGAACAAAACACATTAAAAACCAACGGTTTAGGATTTGTAAACTGCATAGATACCGCCTACAACTTTTTTAAAAATCAAGGCGGTGGACACATAGCAGCCATAACAAGCATAGCAGGAACAAAAGGATTGGGCGCAGCACCATCATATAGCGCAACAAAACGTATGCAAAGCACATATCTACAATGCCTCGCTCAACTAAGCAACATGGAAAATAACAACATAAAAATAACCGACATTAGACCAGGATTTATAAAAACAAATCTCTTAGATTCAAAGCGAAACTACCCATTAGTTTTAAACTTAGAAAAAGCATCAAAACAAATTTTTGAGGCAGTAAAAAAACAAAAACGAATAAAAATTATAGACTGGAAATATGCAATAATAGTGTTTCTTTGGAAAATAATACCACGACAAATATGGGAAAAACTAAAAATAGATGTAAACAACTAACATTTTTTCCATAAAAACGTTTTTTTTATATAATTTTTTTTATTTTTGGCATCGAAAAAAATAATAGATAATCAGACCATGCAAGAAACCATCAACATAGAACCAGCCGACGACACACCTGGCGTTGTACTTGACAAAGAAAACGGAGTGTTTAAATTTTTCGGGAGGTCGCTACCAGAAGACGTTAACAAGTTTTATGGTAATATACAGAGTTGGTTTACAGAATATTGCAAAAGCCCCAACCCAGAAACAGAAATAGTTTTCAATTTAGACTATTTTAACTCCTCAACGGCAAGAATACTTGTAAAAATACTAATAGAAACCGAAAATATTCACAATGTAAAAAGCAAAGTACATGTAAGTTGGTTTTATAATAGAAAAGACTACGTAATGCACGATAGAGGTAACGAATTAAAAAGCGTACTAAAAATACCATTCGACCTCAAAGCAATATAAATTTTTTATTAAATTTCTTTTTCATAGTCTCAACGCCGAAAGCCAAAATGCTGACGGCGTTTTTTTTAGAAAAATACCCACTCAAACAAAAAAAATATATCAAAACGTTTTTTTTACAACAAAAATACCTACATTTGCATTTTAAAAATAAAAAAGGTTACAAAAGTAAAGTAACAATTACAATAAAATAAAAAGTATTAACAAAAAATATTTTGTTTTAAATGGAATCACAAACCACAATCTCTAATGAAAATCAGGCGCAACAACCTGATAATGTGTTGAACAACGGCTCTACTCCCTCTCAAGAAACGGCAGAAAACACTGCCGCAAACAACGGCAAGTTGAGCGCAGCAGACATATTGTTGCAAAAATTGGCGCAACGCAAAGCGCAAAACGAAGAATCAATCTCCGCCTCCGACGTAACTCAAGTTTACCAACAGGTAAAAAATGGCACTCCAATCGTTAACACCGATTATCAAGACGAGGAAGAAAGCCAAGAAGAAGAACAAATAAAGGAGCAAGAACCAAAAGAAAACTATGCCGAAATGAGTAAGTCCCAATTGTTGGAAACACTAAAAAAATTAGTGGAAAGTGATGACATTATTGGCATACAAAACGACGTAGAAACTATAAAATCTCTATTCTACAAAAAACACAACGCCGAAAAAGAAGAAGCAAAACAAAAATTAGTAGAAAACGGATACGAAGAAAAAGACTTTAAATTTTCTGACCCTGATGAAGAAATTTTTAAAGAAAACTACACAAAATTCCGCGAAAAACGCAACAAATATGCCCAAGAACAAGAAAATCTAAAACTAAAAAACCTCGAAAAAAAACGCGAAATAATTTCTGCCATAGAAAAACTCGTCAACAGCCAAGAAACTTTAAACAAAACTTTCGATGAGTTTAAAAATCTACAAGCTCAATGGCGCGAAATTGGTTTGGTACCTCAAGCAGAAGCAAAAAAACTTTGGGACGATTACAAATATCAAGAACAACGTTTCTACGATTATGTAAAAATAAACAAAGAACTACGCGACCTCGACCTTCGCAAAAACACCGAACAAAAAATACAAATCTGCGAACATGCAGAAGAACTCTTGCTCGAACCAAAAATTGTAAAAGCATTCAAAGAACTCCAAAAACTTCACGAACAATGGCGCGAAATTGGACCTACAGTTCAAGAACACCGCGAAGACCTTTGGGAAAGATTTAAACAAGCAACTGCTAAAATAAACAAAAAACACCAAGAGTTTTTTGAAAACCTTAAAAAAGAACAAGAAAACAACTACCAAGCCAAAACATTACTCTGCGACAAAGCTGAAGAAATAGTAGAATCGGAATACGCTTCCAAAAAAGACTGGGACGCAAAATCCAAAGAAATACTTGAACTCCAAAAAATTTGGAAAATGATAGGTTTTGCACCCAAAAAGTTCAACACCAAAGTTTATGAACGATTTAGAGCAGCATGCGACAAATTTTTTGACAAAAAACGCGATTTCTACTCGCAAAACAAAGAAGAACAAGAAAACAATCTACAACTAAAAACAGACCTTTGTCTGCAAGCAGAAAGTCTCAAAGACAGCACAGATTGGAAAAAAACCACCGACATATACATCAATCTCCAAAAAAAATGGAAAACAATAGGTCCGGTGGCAAAAAAATATTCCGACGAAATATGGCAACGTTTTAGAGCTGCATGCAACGCATTTTTTGAAAACAAACAAAAATATTTCTCAGGCATAGACCAAGAGCAAGAAAACAATCTCAAACTCAAAAACGAACTTATAGAAGAAATAGAAAACTTCAAGTTTAGCGATAACGACGAGCAAAACCTTGCCGAACTTAAAAAACTACAAAATCGTTGGTCGCAAATTGGACACGTGCCAATCAAACAAAAAGACAATGTTCAAGAACGTTATCGTAAAGCCATTGACGAGCAATTTGGTAAGTTAAACATCGACGAAACAAAACGCAACGAAGAAAAAATAAAATCGTTAATCGACTCTGTAAAAAACAATCCCAAAGTACGCGATGCACAAGAAAAACTACGCGCCGAAAAAGAAAGACTAAAAAACAGAGTAGAACAACTCAACGGCAAAATAAACCAATGGGAAAATAACCTCGGATTTTTTGCCAAATCTAAAAATGCCGAAGCGATGATAGCCGATTTCAGAAAAAAAATGGAAAAAACCAAATCTGAAGCCGAATCACTCGGAAAACAAATAAAAATGCTCGGCAAAGCAATAGCCGACATAGCAAAAGGCAACGAAAACGGTAAAGAAAACACCGAAAACGAAAAAAAATAATACTTTTTAAAACAACATAATTTTGGCAAACACAAAATTTATATTTGTAACAGGAGGCGTAACCTCCTCTCTCGGAAAAGGAATCTTGGCAGCATCATTAGCCAAACTTATCCAAGCAGGAGGATACTCTGTTACAATACAGAAACTCGACCCATACCTTAACATAGACCCGGGAACTCTCAATCCATACGAACACGGCGAATGTTATGTAACCGACGACGGAGCAGAAACAGACCTCGACCTCGGACACTACGAAAGGTTCTTGGGAGTACCAACTTCTCAAGCCAACAACGTAACCACAGGTAGAATTTATCAAGCTGTAATCAACAAAGAACGTAAAGGCGACTACCTTGGAAAAACCGTTCAAATAGTACCGCACATAACCGATGAAATAAAACGCTCAATAATGTTATTGGGCAAAAAAGGCGATTATGACGTAGTGGTAACCGAAATTGGCGGCGTAGTTGGCGACATGGAATCACTTCCATACATTGAAGCAGTTAGACAATTAAAATGGGAACTCGGTCGCGATGCTCTATGCATACACCTTACATTGGTTCCATACTTATCTGCAGCTGGCGAATTAAAAACAAAACCAACACAACACTCCGTAAAAACCCTATTGGAAAACGGCGTACAACCAGACATACTCGTGTTAAGAACAGAACACCCACTCAACGACTCAATAAAACATAAAGTGGCTCTATTCTGCAACGTAGAACGTAACGCTGTATTCCAATCAATGGACGAACCATCAATTTATGGCGTACCGTTAATGCTACACAAGCAAAACCTTGACGAAGTGGTGCTTACAAAATTGAGACTTCCAATAAAAAAAGATCCTGATTTAAGCAAATGGACACAACAACTTGAAACATTATACAACCTCAAGAAAAAAGTAAAAATAGCTGTAGTTGGCAAATACGTTGAACTTCCAGATGCTTACAAATCCATTTCTGAAGCTATTGTACATGCAGGATTAGCCAACGAATGTAAGCCTGAAGTAGAATGGATACACTCTGAACATATAGACCAAACCAATGTAGAAGAAATATTAAAAGACAAACAAGGCATACTTGTTGCACCAGGATTTGGACACAGAGGCATCGAAGGCAAAATAATAGCCATAAAATACGCAAGAGAACACAACATTCCATTCTTAGGAATATGTCTTGGAATGCAATGCGCTGTTGTAGAATTTGCTCGCAACGTTATGGGACTAAGCAAAGCCAACAGCACAGAATTTTCCAACACCCCTGATCCTGTAATAGACATCATGGAGCAACAAAAAACCATTACCAACATGGGACACACCATGAGACTTGGCTCTTATCCATGCAACATTACAGACACCGATTCCAACGCATACCGCGCATACGGAACTCAGCTAATTAACGAACGCCATCGCCACAGATACGAGTTTAACAACGACTACCTTGAAGCAATGGCTGAAAAAGGAATGACCGCAACAGGACGAAACCCAGAATCAGACCTTGTGGAAATTGTAGAAATCAAAAACCACAAATGGTTTGTTGGAGTTCAATTTCATCCCGAATACAAAAGCAGGTTTATAGAACCACATCCATTATTTATTGCATTCATAAAAGCCGCATTAGAATAATATTAAAACAAGGCGGTCAACATAAATTATCCAAAATCCGATAATGACAATACAAACACCGATTTTGGATAATTTACAACTGACCGCCAATTTTTTTTAATAAATTATACACTTAGTATTTATAACGCCCAAAAAGTAAAATTTTTTAAATTTTAAAATGGACAAAAATCAAATAATAGGCATCTTACTTATAGTAGGCATATTTGTAGGATTCTCGCTTTACAACCAACCCAGCGCAGAAGAAATAGCAGCAGCAAAGCAAAAACGCCACCGCGATTCAATAGCAATGGCAGAACAATTATTAGCAGAACAACAAAAACAGGCAGCAGACTCTGTAACAAACGTAGAAATAAACCTCAACGAAGACACAATGTCCGACTCGGCAAAAAACGCATTAGGACAACTTAAATACGGAGATTTCTACCCATCTACTTCTGGAACCGAAAATGATATTGTATTAGAAAACAACAAGATAAAAGTAACAATTTCTACTAAAGGAGCAGCAATAAAATCGGTTGAAATAAAAGATTACAAAACACACGACGGTCAACCACTTTACGTATGGCGCGATGATGTTGAAAACACATTTGGACTCGACTTTTTTGCACAAAACAAAGCATTAAACTCGTCAGACCTTTATTTTGAATGTGATAACTCTCAAACCAACAAAGCAATTTTTAAAGCCAAAACAGCAAACGAAAACCAATGGCTCGAATTTGCATACGACTTAAAAGACGATAGTTACTTAATGGACTTCACCATCTCATTCCACAATCTAAACGATATAATCAACAGAAACTCAAGTTACATAGACCTAACATGGGATCAATACTTACCAATACTCGAACGCGGCAACGATTGGGAAAACCAAAACGCAGGACTATACTATCGTTTAGACAATGGCGATTTAGAAAATCTTAATACAACATCTAACGATGAAGATGATATCTCAAAAACAACATGGATAGCATATAAAGGTCAGTTCTTTTCATCAGTTATCATATCCAAAACCAACATACCAAACGCAAATGTATCGTCTCAAAACATACAAAAAAATAAAAAAGCACTCAAATACTTAAAATCAAAAATCGCCATACCTAACAATGGTGAAACAGATTCATTGTCATTCTATTTTGGACCCAATAAATACCAAATACTAAAAAACATCCAAGTGGCAGAGGGCGAAAAAATTGGACTTCAAGAACTTATTCCTCTCGGTTGGGGTATTTTTGGTTGGATAAATAGAATTGCCATAATACCAATGTTCAATTGGCTAAGTTCTTTTATAAGCAACTATGGAATAATAATTTTGATAATGACAATTATCATAAAACTCGTAATCTTCCCGTTAACCTACAAATCATACCAATCGTCGGCAAAAATGCGCGTACTCAAGCCACAAGTAGAGCAGTTGAGCAAAAAATACCCACGCGAAGATCAAGCATTACAAAAACAGCAAGCCGTAATGGATTTTTACAAACGTGCTGGCGTAAATCCAATGGGAGGATGTCTTCCGGCATTGCTACAAATGCCTATTTTGATAGCCATGTTTAGGTTTTTCCCTGCAAGCATCGAACTACGTCAACAAAGTTTCCTTTGGGCCAACGACTTGTCATCATACGATTCTATACTCGATTTACCATTCAACATACCATTCTACGGCGACCACGTAAGTCTTTTCACATTACTTATGGCAGTTGGAATAGTTGTAAGTACAAAAATTAATTCTGGACAAATGGATACAGGACAACAAATGCCAGGAATGAAACTAATGATGTACATGATGCCAGTGATGATGGTATTTTGGTTTAACAACTACTCTTCTGGACTTAGTTACTATTATTTCTTATCAAACATAATTACCATAATCCAAACCATTGTTGCAAGAAAATTCATCGACGAAGACTTACTTTTAGCCAAACTCAACGCCAAAGCATCAAAAAATAAAACCAAAAAGAAAAGCGGTTTTATGGCAAGGCTTGAAGAAATGCAACGTCAACAACTTGAAGCAATGAAACAACAACAAAAGAAAAACGGCAAACGTTAGAAATAAAAAAGCGGTGTTAAATGCACCGCTTTTTTTTACATAATTTAAAATTTATAATTACAAGTGTTCTAAAAATTGCATTTTCTGCGTTGTATTTCAATCTCAAAATGATCATTTACAATCAGTAAACTGCGTTTTTTAAATTTCATACGCCTTGAAAAATCCAATTTTTAGAACTCCCCTTAAAACAAAATCAAACTTTAAAATTTTTCGTAATCAGAATCGTTTCCGTTGTCTTTCATGTTAATCATAGCACCGCCCTTACTTCCTCCATGAGAAGTAACCTGCGAATTATTATTACTTGTTGAAACTGCTGATGTTTTTATTTTTGACTCAACAATTGGCGAAAATTTATATTCCTTGTATTCTCCAGAGCCAACCTTGAAAAACTTAACAGATTTTTTAAGCAACTCGCTTTCCATAGCAAGAGTCTGACTTGTTGAAGCAAGTTCTTCGCTCGATGCCGCATATTCTTGAGTAATTTCATTAAGATTTTGAACAGCATTGTTAATTTGGTCAATACCAGATGTTTGTTCGTTGCAAGCAGCAGCAATTTCTCTAACAAGATTGGCAGTTTTTTCCATATCAGGGATAATATCCTTAAGCAATTTGCCAGCATTTTCCGAAATATTAACTGCCGTTTTGCTCACTTTGTCGATTTCCGCCGCAGCAGCCGCACTTCTTTCTGCAAGTTTGCGCACCTCAGCCGCTACAACCGCAAATCCTTTTCCATGCTCTCCCGCACGAGCAGCTTCCACTGCTGCATTAAGCGCAAGAATATTGGTTTGAAAGGCTATTTCGTCTATAATAGTAATTTTTTCGGCAATCTCACGCATAGACTCCATGCTTTTAAGGCTTGCATCGCTACCTTTTCTGATGCTTTGTAAAGCCTTTTGTGCTATACGTTCCGTTTCTCTCGCATTATCCGCATTTTGGTTTATACCAGCACTCATTTCCTCTATCGACGAACTAACTTCCTCTGCTGATGACGCTTGTTGCCCCGCTCCAAAACTTATCATCTGTGAAGCATTAGACATATCATCGCTACTATCGCTAATTTTCTCTGCCCCAGACTTTATTTTTTCAACAGCATCACACATACGCGATGCCATAACATTTATTTTTTCTGCCATCAATCCAAACTCATCACCAGAAGTCAACTCAATCCTTGCCGTTAAATCGCCAGAAGCAATCCTTTCTATCCCTTCAACAGCTTGTTTTACTGGTATTACTGTATGCGAAACAAGTAACCAACTTATTAATGCACCCAAAACCATAAAAACAATAATGCAAACAATCAACATTGTATTAATTCCACCAATTCTGTTACCAATAGTTTCGCTAACCTCTTGTGCTGTTTGTCCACATATATCTGCAAGTCTATCACCATACTCCAAAACTTTATTGGCATAAGCAATAGACTGCTCATTAGAAACTTTATACTTCGCCAACAGAACATAATATTCTTTTGCAAGAGAAATATAGTTTTGTAGATTATTGTTTGCCGTTTCATAACTATCCATCATACCAACAGATGCAGCAAAGTTTTTTATTTCTCCAGTATTTTTAATCACCAAAGCCAACGTTGCTTGTACTGCCGACTGATTGTTCATAGAACCTTTGGCGTTCTCAACGGCTCGTATAGTTTCTGAAATAAGCACAACTTTATCACTTGACCCACTGTTACGAACAAGCACACTACGTATTTTTTCCAACGACTTAATATAATCATTTTTATAAACTTCAAGAGTTTTATATCCGTTTGCCATCAATTTTTCCATTTCTTGTGTACTCCACAACAAAGATTCATACTGAGGCATAACCATTTTTAAACTATCAAGAATATCTTGCATTTGGTTTTGGCTGTCATCGTCAATTTGCTTAAGATTGTTTTTAGCCTCCTCAAAATATTTAACAGCCGCATCAAGCTCTTGTTCTGAATGTGAATTAACATACCCACGAAGATGAAACATAGCCCTCAAGGTGTTTTCGTTAAGTTGATGACCAGTTTCTGTCGTTAGTAAAATATTGTTACTCAAATTGTTAACATCATTCTTTATACCCGTATTAACTATAAGAGGAATAAGACACGCTAACAAAAGAACCACTATAGAAAAGCACGCACCACCAATTATACGTTGCCTCAATGATATTTTTTGTAAAAAACTAAACATATTTCAGGTTTTCAAAAGTTTTACATCAAGATTACTATGCAAATATAAACAAATATCTTGCAAAAACTAATTATTTCACCATTTTTTTAACACCTTTTAATAATATTAGGTAAAAACATAAAAAAACTATTTAAACAAACACAAATTAAGTTTAATATTAAAAAACTGATACACAAACATTTATAAAAACAATCATTTTTTTTTGAAAAAAAATTGAAAAAAAATAATCCTTTGATTTGCAGACTACAAAAAAAAAGTGTAATATTGCACGCTCAAAAAATGCAATGTTTTAAATTGAATAAAAAAATAAATATATAAAGCCATGGAATTACTAAAAGTAGTTGAAGAACAATACTCTACTAAAAAAGAATGGCCGGAATTCGGTCCAGGCGACACCATAACCGTACACTACAAAATAGTTGAAGGTAACAAAGAACGTGTACAGCAATTTAGAGGTGTTGTAATACAAAAAAAAGGCAGCGGCATAAGCGCAACATTTACAGTAAGGAAAATGTCAGGAAACATTGGTGTTGAAAGAATTTTCCCAAATGAGTCTCCTTTTATCAGCAAAGTAGAACTCAACAAACGCGGACATGTTCGCAGAGCAAGAATTTATTATGTAAGACAACTTACTGGTAAAGCTGCTCGTATTAAAGAAAAGAGAATCTGACAATTTGTCGTTTTTTCTTAAAAAACAAAAATCCTCATTGCTTTTTATGAGGATTTTTTTTTGGCATTTTTATAAAAAAATTCACTAACATTATTTTTTATTATTAACATAAAAACATATTTTTGCGCCAAAATAAAAAATAAAAAAAATAAAACATTAAAATGGCAAATACAGAAAACACCAATCAGGACGATGGACTGCAAACCGTAGAAAGCGCGTTTGGAAAAGCCGAACAATATATCGAAAAAAACCGCAACACATTAGGGATTATAATAATCGCTGTTGTGGCTGTAGTAGTGGCGGTCTTGGTTTACAACAAGTTTATCAAAATACCTAAAGAAAACAAAGCCGCCGCTGAGATGTATCAGGCAGAAAACAATTTTGAACGCGACTCGTTTAAACTTGCATTAAACGGAGATGCTAATTACCCAGGATTTTTGGGAATTATGAAAGACTATTCTGGTACAAAAGCTGCAAATCTTGCACACTATTATGCTGGAGTATGCTATCTCAACCTTGGAGAATACGATAATGCAATTGCTCAGTTGAAAGATTTTTCAACCGACGACATATCGCTACTACCAATATCTACTGGACTTATCGGCGATGCCTACATGGAAAAAAACGATGTTGAAAAAGCAATTGCACAATATAAAAAGGCAGCAAAAGAAGGTCAACAAAACAACTTCGTTGCACCAATTTATCTTATGAAACTCGGACGTGCGTACGAAAAACAACAAAAATGGCAGCAAGCTATTGACACTTACAACGAAATAAAAAAGAATTATCCAAATTCTAATGAAGGTCGCTCAATAGAAAAATACATAACTGCAGCAAACCTCAAACTTGCAAAATAACTCATCTGCATAATTAAGGAAAAAAATTTCCTAACCACAAGCCTCCCAAAAAAAGGAGGCTTGTTTTTTATTCCTCAGTTTCAAAAAAACTATCAATAGCATTTCTAAAAACTTCTGGCGGCAAACTTGGACGACCTGTACGCGCATTAACAAAACACAACATAGTACTACCATGGTTGAGAAGTTCACCTTTTTGATTATATGTTTCATAAAAAAACTCCATTCTAATCGACGGCTTTTTCTTAACAATTACCTTTATTGTTAGCAAATCATCGTAAAAAGCTGGCTTTTTATACTCTATATTTAACGACAAAACTGGCATCATAAAACCAGCATCCTCTATTGATTTATACGAACAACCCGTATTTCTAAACGCATCACTACGAGCCTGCTCATAATAAGCAGGATAATTGCCATAATAACAATAACCCATTTTGTCGGTTTCTCCATACCGAACTCTAATTTTTGTTTCTGCAATAAACATTTTATCTACTTTTTTATTCTAAAAAGCACAATATCACTCCATAAAAAACGATAATCATGTTTTTTACACGAGCAAAAAGTGCATAACAAATTTTAAATACTCACAAAATTAGAAAAAATACAAAAAATTATCAATGCAAATAGTTTTTTTTAAAAGCAAAGTTTGTATGGATATATTTTTTTAAATACATTTGCAAAAAAATAGGAAACATCAGATAAAAATAAACAACATGGAACAGTTGGAATCCGATAAGCAAGTAGCCAAATACCTTCTCGACATTAAAGCCGTAGAACTACAGCCCAATTTACCATTTACATGGGCATCAGGTTGGAAATCACCAATTTACACCGACAATCGTAAAACACTATCATATCCTGAGGTGCGCAATTACATAAAAAAACAGTTTGCCGACATAATCCGCAATCAATATCCCGATACAGAACTTATAGCAGGCGTAGCCACAGGTGCTATTGCAGTGGGAGCTCTTGTTGCCAACGAATTAGATTTACCGATGGTATATGTACGCAGCTCATCTAAAAACCACGGACTTGAAAATCTTGTGGAAGGTGTATCGCATTTTGGACAAAAAACCATTGTAATAGAAGACCTCGTTTCTACTGGTCAAAGTAGCCTAAAAGCTGTTACTGCGTTAAGAAACCAAGGTTGCGATGTAAAAGCAATGTTAGCCATTTTTACATACGGATTTAGCATAGCAAAAGATGGTTTCGATAACGCCAAATGCCCTCTGACAACCCTAAGCAACTACAACACTCTAATAGAAATGGCTCTTGAAACAGGCTATGTACAACAAAATCAGTTGCAAACATTGCTCGAATGGAGACAAAACCCAGATTCTTGGGGCAGATAATAAAAATAAAACAATCAAACTAAACATTAATGACTTTTCAACGATGTTTAGGTTGCAAAATACGCCAGCAAAGTGCATTTGTTTAAACATAAAAACAGAGCATTGCTAAAACAAAAAAAGTATTTAATTTGGCGTAAAAATTAGTAAAAAATGATAAAATCTATGACCGGATTTGGCAAAACAAGCCAAACATTAAACGGTAAAAACTTTGAAATAGAAATACGCTCGCTCAACAGTAAGTCTTTGGATTTGAGCATAAAACTGCCACAATCATTAAAAGACCGCGAGATGGAAATACGCACTCTAACCGCTAACATACTCGAACGCGGCAAAATAGACATCGCTATAACCTACACAACAGAAAACTGCGATGACGCAATAAAAATAAACCAAGAACTTCTAAAAAGTTATTTCTGTAAAATAAAAGAAATTGGAGAAAACCTTGGCATAAAACAATGGGACGACACAACATTGTTGACAGCACTATTAAAATTTCAAGACATACAAAAAGCCGACCCAGATGTTATAGATAACAACGAATGGGAACAAATAAAACAATTTATAATCAATGCTTTAAGACAACTTGACAATTTTAGAGTGCAAGAAGGCGAAACTCTAAAAAAAGATTTTGAACACAGAATAGAACTTATAGAAAAATACGGTGCAGAAGTAGAACCATTGGAAAAAAACAGAGTGCCTATTATAAAAGAACGTATAACAGCACGGCTCGAAGAACTCAAAAATGTTGACATAGATAAAAACAGACTTGAGCAAGAACTTATTTACTACATTGAAAAACTTGACATCACCGAAGAAAAAGTAAGACTAAAAAACCATTGCAAATATTTTAGAGAAACCCTCAATAGCCAAGAATCAACGGGTAAAAAACTCGGATTTATAGCCCAAGAAATGGGACGAGAAATAAACACACTCGGTTCAAAAGCCAACGACTCTGAAATACAAAAAATAGTGGTGATGATGAAAGACGAACTCGAAAAAATAAAAGAACAAGTACTAAACATACTCTAAAAATAAAGAAAATGGACTTATTAAAAGGAAAAGTTGCTGTAATAACTGGCGCAGCACGCGGTATAGGCAAAGCAATAGCCATAAAATTTGCAAAAGAAGGTGCCAACATAGCTTTTACCGACTTGGCAATAAACGAAGATGCCCAAAACACACAAAAAGAAATAGAGGCTCTCGGCGTTAAAGTAAAAGCATACGCTTCTAACGCAGCCGACTTTGCTCAAACAGAACAAGTTGTAAATCAAATAATAGAAGATTTCGGTTCATTAGACATACTCGTAAACAATGCAGGAATAACCAAAGACGGTCTTATGCTTAGAATGAGCGAAGCTCAATGGGACGCAGTAATAAATGTAAACCTAAAATCAGCATTCAATTTCATACACGCATCATTGCCCACAATGATGAAACAACGTAAAGGCTCTATTATCAATATGGCCAGCGTTGTAGGAGTACACGGAAATGCAGGACAAGCCAACTATGCATCGTCAAAAGCAGGACTAATAGCCTTGGCAAAATCAGTAGCACAAGAAATGGGTCCCAAAGGCATACGCGCAAATGCAATAGCTCCTGGATTTATAGAAACAGCTATGACCGCAGCACTACCCGACAAAGTTAGAGAAGAATGGAAGAAAAAAATTCCACTTCGTCGTGGCGGCACACCAGACGACATAGCAGAAGTTGCAACATTTTTGGCAAGCGATATGTCGGCATACGTTACGGGTCAAGTAATACAAATAGACGGCGGCATGAATATGTAAAAACATATAACTACCAAAAGAGGTTGCCCAAAAACATTCGGCAAAAAAACGCCAGCCTAAAATTTTGGACAACCTCTTTATCATAAATAATAAAAAACAATCTAATTTTTTTATCAAACGATTTTTTTTTTATTTTTGCAAAAAACTTAACGTAAAAACACAAAAAAAACAAAAAATGGGTTGGCTATCAAACGTATTCAGCAAATTGTTCGGAGGTAAAAGTAGCACAAAGACCAAAACCACCGACACCACAACCAAAAAAAACACAACAAAAGAAACCGACAATTCCCAAAAAGGAATAGTCAACGCCACTACACTCAACGCACGAAGCGAACCATCAACCAATGCAGAAGTACTTTATCAGTTAAAAAAATACACAGTAGTAACTATAAGACAAAAAAAAGGCGATTGGTACAAAATATACACCGAAAAAGGCGACGCATATTGCATGTCCAAATATATAACCATTACCCAAGTAAAAAAATTGTTGGTAAACGCAAAAGTACTCAACGTAAGAAATTACTACAGCACAGACGCTTCCGTGATAGGAAAAGTTTACCAAGGCAACATTTTTGTAATAGTAAGCGAACAAAAAGGCTGGTATGGAATAAACTACAATTCAAAAACTGGATATGTAAGTGCCGATTATGTAACCGTGCTTGACGAAAGCAATAATTCAAAATCTACCGACAGCACCCCAACGGTAAACACCGACACAGAAAAAAAATATTTTAACCAACGCGAAGACTTAAAAAAAGTTGCATTAGAACCTACCAAAAAACTCTCCAACGAAGGACAAGATACAAAAGGCAAAATAGCCGTAAAAACTTGGAACAATTATGGCAATCTAATAACAGCCATAAGCAAAGAAATGGGCATAGAAGTAGAAATAGCCTTAGCTGTAATATGCGTAGAAAGCGGTGGAAGTGGGTTCTCTAACGATGGCAAAATGATAATTCGCTTTGAAAACCACGTTTTCAACACATATTTTGGTGCAAAATCAGAAGAAAAGAAAAAAGAATACGACAAACATTTTAGTTTCAACACCAAAAAAACACGCGAAGACCATAAATACCGCGCAAAAGCCTCCGACGATTGGAAAACTTGTCATACAGGTCAAGCAAGCGAATGGGAAGCATTCAATATTGCAAAAGGTCTTGCAGAAACAGAAGCAATGTATAGTATAAGCATGGGCGCACCTCAAGTAATGGGATTCAACTTTAAATCAATAGGTTATACATCTGTAAAAGATATGTTTAATTGCTTTTCAAAAGACATTAGGTATCATATCTTAGCCTTGTTTGACTTCTGTAACGCAAAATCACAACGTGTACAATACCTTCTCACACGCGACTTTCTCTCGTTTGCAAAAGAATACAACGGATTAGCCGCACCAGAACAATACGAAAAAAAATTGGAAGAATATTATAACATTTACAAAAAGTTATTGTAAAAAAATAATTTGCGGTCATGAAGCAAATAGCAAATGACCGCATTTTTTTATAAAAATGGTAAAAACACTAATAAGCGATTATCCTTGGTACTGCCCATTTTTCTGTTTGGCATTTGCAGCCGCAACAACAGCAATTTCCTATTGGCACAACAAAAAACTTTCGGAAATTTCTAAAACCAAAAAAACAATATTATCGGCACTTAGATTTACAGCCACATTTTTCATCTCGTTACTACTATTGTCGATATTTATAAAAACAAAAACCTCTCGACAAGAAAAACCAATATTAGCCATCGCAATAGACAACAGCCAATCAATAATGATGCGTGGACAACAAAAAAACGACTCAATGAAAGCTTTTTGTCTAAGAATTAACCAAATGTGCGAAAAACTCGAAGAAAAATTCACTATAAAAAAATTCAAATTTGGTTCATCATTACAAAATGGAGAAAAATTAACATTCGACGAAAAAAATACAAATTTTTCGCAAATGACCGAAGAATTAAAAAACACCTTTTATAATACATCACTTGCAGCAACCGTAATTTGCAGCGATGGAATATACAACAAAGGACAAAACCCAACATACACAACACCAGAAATACCATCCAAAGTTTACACAGTTGGACTTGGCGACACAACAAAATACAAAAACATAAGCATTTCAAAAGTAATTTATAACGAAACAGCATTCTTAGCAAACCAATTTCCAATTTTGATAAACGTAAATGCTCAAATGTTAAATAGCAAACAAACAATATGCGAAATAAAACACAAAGGAAACACAATTTTCTCAGAAAAAATAAACATAAACTCCAACAACTTTTCTAAAGAAATATCCGCAAACATCGAAGCAAAAGAAAAAGGACTTCAAAAATACACAATAACTCTAAAGCCAACTGAAGGCGAAATATCAACACTCGACAATACAAGAAACATAATAATAGACATAGCCGACGACAAATATAAAATATTGATACTCAGTTATTCACCACATCCCGACGTGGCAGCCATGCGAAATGCTCTAAGCTATAACCCAAGTTACGAAATAGAAACAGCTAATATACAAGATTTTAACAAAAACTTATCGGCATATAACCTCATAATTCTTGTACACCTACCGTCTGACGAAAAAACAAAAACCATAGCACAAGAAATAAAACAAAAAAACATTCCAACGCTTTATCTCATTGGTCAACAAACATCTGTAAATCAGTTTAATAAACTAAATACATGCCTAACAATAGACCAAACAGGAAACAATTTTGAAGATGCAGGAGCTACAATAAACCATAATTTCCAACTGTTTACAACCGAAAACACAGCACAAGATTTTTTTAAACAAACGCCACCCCTCTCCTGCCCTTTTGGAAACTATAAACTATTGCCAGGCACACAAATACTTATGTATCAAACAATAAAAGGCATAGAAACACAAAAACCATTAGTAGCAATATCCGACCCTTCCACCGCACGGGCAGCCATAATAATTGGCGAAGGTTTATGGCGTTGGAGAATAGACAACTACAAAAAATACCAAAACCACGAAATATTCGACCTTTTTATAGGTCGCATTGTTCAGTTTTTAATAACCAAAAACAACAAAGAAATGTTTTCGGTAGAATCAAAACGTATTTTTAATGAGGACGAACCAATATTATTCAGTGCCAAAGTGCTTGACGAAACCCTCACCACCACACAAACCACAAACATTACAATAGACATAACAGACGAAAACAATACTACAAAAAAATACAAATTTTCGCAACAAGGAAATGGATATTTTCTTAAAACCGATCCATTGCCAACTGGCAACTACACATACACAGCCCAAACAATAGTCGGTTCAAAAAAATTAACAAAAAAAGGTGCTTTTTCGGTGTCTGAAATAAAACTTGAAGCCGAACAACTAACAGCAAACCACCAATTACTAAAAAAAATGGCTCAAACCAACAACGGCAAATTTTTCTTACCAGACCAACTCGATAATCTTGAAACAGAACTAAATCAACTCAATGTAAAACCAATTGTGTTTACCGATACCGCCACCGACGACATAATGAACAAAAAATGGCCATTTTTTATAATCCTTTTATTATTAAGCGCAGAATGGTTTTTAAGAAAATTTTGGGGATTTCTGTAAAATTGAAAAATTTTAAGTACAAGAAAAAAAACTAAACAACAATAAATCAGTTATTTTCAATATAGAATACACAAACCAAAGCAGATGTGTATATAATAATAGAAAAAAAATCCTTCAAAATGAAATATCACATAGCAGCAGCTATAACAGCAATAATTTGGGGCGTAACACTAATCTCATCCAAAATACTACTCAATGCAGGAATGACACCCATTGAAATAATGTTTATAAGATTTGTTCTTGCATACGTTTTTTTGTGGATTTTATACCCTAAAAAACAAGAAATAAACTCATTATACGATGAAATAATGTTTCTAATAATGGGATTTTCTGGCTGTACAATGTATTTTATTTGCGAAAACACAGCCCTAATATATTCAACAGCCAACAATGTTGGATTGATATGCGCCACAGTACCATTAGCAACAGCAATTATGTCGAAAATAGTTCTAAAAACAGAAAAATTCAAAAAAAACTTCTATATCGGCTCATTTATAGCATTTATGGGTGTTGCATTAGTTATACTTAACGGTAGTTTTGTACTAAAACTCAACCCATTAGGCGATTTTTTAGCATTATGCGCCGTAATTTTTTGGGCTATATTCTGTGTGTTTCAAAAAAAAATACGAGGAAAATACCATTCTTTTGTACTTACAAGAAAGATATTTTTTTACGGAATAATTACAATGTCATTGACGTTTATTTACAAACCGTTTAATTATCCAATGCAAAATTTCTGCAAACCAGAAGTTTACGGCAACCTTATTTTTTTAGGATTTCTTGCCTCTGGACTATGTTATTGGCTTTGGGCTATTGCAATAAAAAATTTAGGCGCAATAGTAACCAACAACTACGTTTACTTTTTGCCAGTAATTACAATAATAACATCAGCAATTTTCCTCAACGAAAAGCTAACATTTTTTACAATAATAGGTACAATATTAATAATAACTGGATTAAAACTAACAATAAAAAATTGAGTAAAATCACTTTTTACCCAATCATACCAACAAAGTTTTCCCCAAAAAAATAATTATTTCTCACTCTTTTCTGCACTAAAATCCGCCGAATCCCAAGAACTTAAATTTTGTTTTATGTTGCTCTCGTCCTGAGGATTAAGTTCAGTTTCGTAATGTTCCTCTACATCTGGTTCTATAAAATCGCGATTATATTGAGCCACCGACGGAAAATTTATAGCACAAAAAACCAAACATATAGCAGAAAAATATTCAAATTGTGCTTTAAATGTCAACGCAAAAAAAACAATATTTAACAATGCCGCCAAATACAACATTCTGTTATGCCAACGTTTAACACGTATATACTTAACTTGTTTTATAGGCAAATCATCATTATCCTTAGACTCGCGTGCCACTTTAGTATAACGATAATAGCCATACCAAATAAGACCAATAGTACCTAAAATAGCAACATATTCCAATGCCATAACAATATATGGATTGCCAAGCAAAGGCCTGAGAATTACTCTCAACCGACTAACAATGCTCACCAAAACAAGGCTAATTAATAAAATTCCAAATAATTTTAAATGCCACTTTCGTTGATTTGTGGTCAAACTATTAAATTCCATAACACAATTTTTAATGCGCTAATTTAAAAAATAAAGCATAGCAAACAAAATAAATCAACACAAAATAACCTAATTTGCTAAGCAAAATTAAAATCTTGAATATGGCATATAAAAAGGTGAAACATTGTGATATTGACTAACCTCAAAACCAACCGAAAAAGCAGGAGTTATCTGATAAGTAGCACCAAAAGTAGCAATATACGAATCAAAATTAGATTTAGCCCTATTAGAAGAATTTAAAATATTATTTTGCCCGTAAATAAGACTACTTGTAACCAAAAGTTTCTCCGATGCTTTATAGGCTGCTTGCACAGAATAAAAATTGCTCATAGCCCTAAGATTTTGGTATGTAGGCGTTTCGGTAGCCGAAACTGAACCTACTCTAAAATTTGAATACATAAAACCCATACCTACTGAAAAACTAAGTTTTTTGGTGGCTTCAATATCAACTTTTGGATTAACATATTCATAATTGCCAGCACCAACACCCGCACCAACACTTACCGAAGTATGTACACGCGGTATTTGCTGAGTTTTATGATAATCAAATTGTTCGTTTTGCTGAATAGGCAATTCATAACGAGAAAAAAAAGATGAAGTATCATCACATTGATATTCAGTAATTTCCTGAGCCGAAACAATCAATGGGAAAACCAATGAAAATATAGATAAAAAAAATTTTTTCATAATGCTAAAAATAATTTTGAATACAAAAGTAAAATTAGTACATTTACACACAAAAAAAAATTAAATATTTAACAAAAATTATAAAAGTTGAGAACAATAGAAAAAAAAAATTGTAAAATTTTGAAAAAAAATATTGAAATCTCACAATAAAACTTTTACTTTGCAAAAAAATAAAAATACGATATGCAAAGCCTTCAAATAGCAGAAACAGCCAAAAGTCCGTCTATAAACCTTGATTGCGAAAACGGATTTTTAGAAATACGTGGCAGATCGATAATAGAAAACACATTTGCTTTCTACGAGCCTGTATTTAAAGAACTTAGCGAGTATGTAGCCAACCCGCAAGAACGCACCGTTGTACATCTCGCATTAGACTACTACAATACAAGCTCACAAATTTGGATATACAACATTTTAAAAGAACTAAACAAAATTAACGATTTGCCAGGCAAAAAAATAGAAATCATTTGGTATTACAGCGATAGCGACTTATTGGAAGCTGGCAAAGATTTTCAAAACGTATCCAAGGTACCAATAACGTTACGCGAAGTAAAAAACGCTGACGATGATGACGAAGATTTTTAGAAACAATTTTTAAGCAACTACGTGATATTCAGCCGATTGAGAAATCGGCTTTTTGTTTTTTTATAAAAAAATAAAAAGCACAACAAAAAAAAACTAAAAAAGGTAATTTTTCAACATTTTTTTTATAACATTGCGATATGAAAATGTTTTTGAAAACACGCGAAAAATTAGGCCGTAAGATATTAAACAAAAAAGCCGCAAAATTGCTGAGAACCAAATGTTTTCACAATTTTGAAACTGCCCAAAAAGTTGGTATATTGTTCGACTCATGCCAACAAGTTACCTATTTGGCAGCCAAAAGGCTTATAGCATTTCTCGAACAAAAAAACATAGAAGTAGAATCTATAGGACAGGTATTAACAGACGAAATGTTGAAATATTTTCCACCAAGCAACCAAATATCGCTATTTTCGTTGGAACAGATAAATTTTTTCGGTTTTCCAAAATCGCAAGATGTTGAAGACTTTATAAAAAAAGACTTCGATATTTTAATAAACCTTTGTACAAAAGAAAACTTACAAATAAACTATGTTTTAGGGTTATCGAAGGCTAAATTTAAGATTTCAAAAAATTATGAAACACAATTCGCAGACTTTATTCTCGAATTTAAAAACAATCGCAACCCCGAAACTGACGAACTTATTGAAAAAATAAAATTTTATATGCAATCCATATCAAAAGCATAACCATAACCAACAATATTATAAAGCAAAAGAAAAAATTAATAATAAAATTATGAGATGCGATAAATTTTCAGGCGTAGGCGTTGCATTAGTAACACCATTTAAAGCTGATGGCACCATAGACTACGACGCTTTGGCAAAACATATTGAATTTTTGATAAACGGTGGGGTAAATTTTATTGCCATGACTGGTACCACTGGAGAACCCCCCACCCTAACCAAAGATGAAAAAAATAGTCTTGTGCAATTTATTGTAAATCAAGTAAAAGCACGCATTCCTCTTATGATAGGCATTGGCGGTAACAATACAAAAAACGTCGTTGACGAAATAAAATCAACCAATTTTAACGGAATTGACGGCATACTTTCTATTTCTCCGTATTACAACAAGCCAAATCAAAAAGGCATATATACACATTTTAAAGAAATAGCCAATTCTACCGACATGCCAATAATACTTTACAATGTACCTGGCAGAACGGGAATGAACGTATCGTGGCAGACAATATGCCAACTTGCAGAAGAATGTAAAAATGTGGTAGCAGTAAAAGAAGCAAGTGGAAATTTCTCACAAATAATGCAAATATTAAAACACAAACCAGAAGATTTTTCACTTATTTCGGGCGATGATTCACTAACAGTGCCAATGATGAGCATAGGTGCAACGGGCGTAATTTCCGTGGCTGCCAACGTTGTACCAAAACAATTTACAGAAATGATAAAACTTTGTAAATTAGGCAATTATTCTCAAGCAAGCAAAATTCACTTCCAATTATTAGACCTTATGAACGCCTTGTTTGAAGAAGGTAGCCCCGCTGGTGCAAAAGCCGCACTAAACATACTTGGAATAATGGACGAAAATCTGCGTCTGCCACTGGTTCCTGTATCAAAAGAACTAAAACAAAAAATTGAAAATCTTTTGAAAAATTTATAGAAAATTTTAATAAACATAAACACTAAAATGTGCTGTCCAAAACACTGAAAATCAAAATGGATTTATAAAAAAGTTTTGGACAGCATTTTTTTTAACAACATTCAACTATGGAAACCACAGAAAACAATTATCCAAAATGGGCAGAAAAAGCAATATGGTATCAAATTTTTCCCGAAAGATTTTGTAGAGCAGAAACACCAAACTACATAACAGCCAACGATTTAGAAGGAACAACACCATGGGAATTAACAGCAAAAGATCCATGGCAATTGCACCCTTGGAACGAAGATTGGTACAAATTGCAACCATACGAAAAAATTAACAACAAAGATCTTAAAACCAACATATTACGTCGAAGATTTGGTGGAAACATTCAAGGCATAATCAATAAATTAGACTACCTAACCGACTTAGGAATAAATGCAATATACATTTGTCCGTTGCAATATTCACCTTCGCTACACAAATATGATGGCACAAGTTTTCTACACATTGACCCATTTTTTGGTAATTCGCCACTCGAAGACAAAAAATTAATAGAAGAAGAAAACTTTGACGATTTTGAAAACGCCACTTGGACAGCAGCCGACATGCTCGCATTAGAAATGATTGAACAAGCCCACAAACGTGGCATAAAAATAATTTTCGACGGAGTTTACAACCACATAGGCTACAACAGCGTTCCATTTAAAGATGTACTTAAAAACCGCGAAAAATCAAAATACAAAGATTGGTTTATAATTGATTTTGAAAAATCAACACCCCAAAAACTTGTTTACGAGAAATTTTGGGGAATAGTAACCGAAATGCCAAAATTAAACTATGCTTGTAACGATGTAAAAAAATATGTATTCGCTGCTTTAAAAAGATGGCTTTGTCCAATTGTAAATGGAAAAACATATCAAGGAATAGACGGCTGGAGAATAGATCATGCAATAGGAGTACCATTGTCTTTTTGGAAAGAAGCATGCAAATACGTAAAAAAATTAAAAAAAGACGCATTATTTTTGGCAGAACTAATTGAACCAGAAGAAATTGTACTTCCTTATCTTAAAAGCGACGCATTTGATAGTATAATGAACTATCCACTATTGTTTGCTATGTGTAGGTTTTTCGCTGCAGAAAAAAACTCTTATTCAGCCAACGATTTTAATGCAAACTTAGAAAAATTACAAAAAATGTTTGCAATAAAAAACACAATGATAATGCAAAATTTGTTAGGTTCACACGACTCAGAACGCATTTCTTCATACATTGTAAATAGAAGACTAAAAAAATTTGGAAACAACGGTGAATATTGGCAAAAATCTCACGCCGAAGACAAAGGCTATAGCACACGAAAACCATTTGAACGCGACCGTCAAATACAAAAACTCATGATAATATTCCAATTTTGCTACATCGGTGCTCCAATGATATATTATGGCGATGAAGCAGGAATGTGGGGTGCAAATGACCCTGACTGCCGCAAACCTATGATGTGGCCTGAAATAAAATTTGAACCAGAAAACCACGACTTTAATGGCAACCAAACAGAGAAAAAATATATAGTGAAGTTTTCTGTCGAAATGTTTAACTTTTACAAAAAAATAATAGAAATAAGAAAAAATACACCAAGTTTAACATACGGAAAATTCCGCACATTATATGCTCCCGACAACCGAAGAACCTATATTTTTGAACGCAAAACATATAAAGAAACAGTAATTTGTGTGTTTAATCGCGAAAACTTTATTATCCGCACAGAAATTCCTCTTTCTAAACCGTGCCAAGACTTATTAACCAACACTAATTATTATCCACAAGACGGAATGCTAAAACTTTCGATTTCTGCAATGTCGGCAATGTTGTTAAAGTATTAGAAGTTGGCTATAAAATTTTAATTTTAGCAAAGCAAAAATTAAAAAATTCAATAAAAAAAACATAAAAATAAAACAAAAAATAGTATGTAACTTTATTTTTTTCTACAAAAAACAATAACAATTTATAATATAAATACTTAACAAACAGACAGTTACACACAAATATTAAATATATATATTTAAATAAAAAGTTGTAAAAGCCTGATTTTCGCACATTTTTAATTTTTTAGGCACGAAATTTGTAAAAATATTTTTACAATATTTAAAGTAGGAGGAATTAAAAATGGTAACAGGATTATCATCAGGTATAATAAGAAATGGAGTTTTAAAAATGAAACTCTCCTTTGCATCCGATGTTTGCGTGTCTGACCGTCAAAAAATATTACACGATTGGGCTGTTGGAATGACCAAATCAGAAGTTACAATATTAGAAATGCAACATTATCAAACGATGAGCTGCGTGGTGGCAAAAATAAGCCACACACACACCACCGTAAAATGTTAAAAACAAAAACTATTCGATGTCATCATCAAAATCGTCATTATCAGAAAAATCAGGTTGATCCTTGGACGGTTTTTTAACTAAATCAAAATAATCCTCAATAGTTTTGTTGAAAATTTCAATCAACTCACGGCGTTGAGCCTCTGTTATTTTAGGTTTATCAACCTCGTTTTCCTCTAAGGTAAGATAACTTACTGTAACACCCAATACGTCAGCAAGTTTCTGCAACGCCTTAATGCTGTAATTGTTGGGATCATCTCTGCTGAGCATAACACGCAAACTCACTGTTGGAATGTCTGTTTCGCGTGCAAGACGTGCCACCGTCCAGCCTTTTTCTTTACGAAGTCGTTGTATTTTGGTAGTAATATTCATAATAAAACAATTTTTAAATCAATATGTTAGTTATTTTTTTTACGTTAATCGCATTTTAACGAATTAAATTTTACAAATTTAATAAAAAATTATTTAATACATAAAATTTTATCAATTTTTTTTTCTAAAAAATATGCTTTTTTTATATTATATTGCCAAATTGCTATAAATTATATTGTTAAAAATTCTTTTTCAAATAATTTTTTGCTTATAAAATAAAGATTATTACAAAAATTTCTGTTTTAATTAAACTGATTAAACTAAAAATTCATCAATATTTGTTTAAAACGTTGGTTTTACGACAAACTCGATTATTTTTTGTACAATTTATTCATACGATTTCTAAAAGATATTGGACGCTCGCCTGTTTGTCGCTTAAAATAACGCGAAAAATACGACACTTCGTTAAATCCTAACATATAACATATTTCTGAAACCGATAATGATGTATCCAATAGTTTCCGCTTGATTTCCAACACAATACGGTTACTAATAAGTTGCGATGCTTGACAGTGCAGATACTTTTGTACAAGGACGTTAAGATAATTAGAACTTACACCAAGCATTTGGGCATATTGGGCTACAAGGTGTTTTTCTATAAAATGATGTTCTACTAAATATTGGTATTTTTCAATTATTTCTGGCTGCTGTTGCAATTGTTTGGTATTATCTTCGGCAATGCGCATTAAACGAAACAATAGCATATAAATTTCGCCTTGTATAATATTAAACTTAAACGATTGCGACGAAAGTTTTTCGTTCATAAGCCGTTGCCATAGCTGCATAAAATAATTGATGTCGTCTTCTGATTCTAAATCCACAAAAACAGGCAGATTTTTATCTGAATTTTTGGCAAAGAGCATATAAAAATCTTCACAAAACTGAACTGTTGAATATTTTATTTTTTGATTGTCAACACACAAAAGATGAACTTGTTCTGGCCTTAAAAAAAATATCCTATTGGCAACAATTTCATAATTGCAAAAATCTATAATGTGATTGCCTATACCTTCGTGTATCCAAAATACCGAATAAAAAGAATGTTTGTGTGAGCAAGAAACTTCCCGATGTTGTTCATCAGTAGAGTCAATTTCCACAATTAAATCATCATCGTGATGCAAATGCGGAGTTTTATATTTATTTGCATGTCGCATGGATTTTTTTTATAAAAAATGGGCTATCACCAATTAAAGGCAATTGCCCATGTTAATTTTCAAAGCTTAGCAATGTTATAAATCACTTTCCGGGATATTTTACAACAGAGGCTACATCATATTTTGCTAACTTTTTGCGTCCCTCAAGTCCCTCAAGTTCCATAAGGAAAATAATTTTTACAACTATGCCACCACATTTTTCTATCAACCTTGCAGCAGCTTCTATCGTTCCGCCAGTTGCAATAAGGTCATCAACAAGAACAACCCTTTGTCCAGGTTTTATAGAATCTTTATGAATTTCTATGGTAGCGCTACCATACTCAAGATTGTAGGTTTCTGAATAAGTTTCGCGCGGAAGTTTACCTTTTTTTCTTACAGGAATAAATGGTTTGCATGCTTTATAGGCGAGTGGCATTCCAAAAATAAAACCGCGAGCTTCCGCCCCAGCTATTAAGTCAAAGTCAACACCAACAATAAGTTTATAAAGTTCATCAATTGAAAGTTGAAGTCCTTCGCCACTATCAAGTACGCCTGTAACATCCCTAAACATTACCCCTTTTTCTGGAAAATCGGGTATTGTTATAATGTAATCCTCAATTTTTTTTGCCATGGTTTTGTTTTTATTTTTGGCAAAGTTATGATTTATTCTTTTTAAACAAAAAAATTCACACATACTATTTGGAACTTACAAATTATAAAATTTTGATTTTGATAGTTTATGAGGGTTCTAAAAATTGCTTTTTCTGCATTGTATTTCAATCTCAAAATCCTCATTTACAATTAGTAAACTCTATTTTTTCAATTTTATAAAAAAAAATTTCGAACTCCCATTTAATCCACGCATAAAACATTTTTTGAATAATTACACATTTATTTATTAACTTTGCATTCTGAAAAATCAACGAAATATACAATGCAAAATATCAGCACAATAGCCGCAATTTGCACAGGGCACGGCGGAGCAATAGCAGTTTTAAGGGTGTCGGGAAAAGACGCTCTAAACATTACATCAAAGATTTTTAAACCATTAAATTGCAATTTAAATTTAGAATCCAACGCTAAAGCCAACCATCTTTATAACGGTTTTATTGTTGATGATAATGGCAACGAAATAGACCGTGTAGTTATTTCTGTATATCTTGCACCACATAGTTATACTGGCGAAAATATTATAGAAATCTCTTGTCATGCAAGCAGTTATATTCAAAAAGAAATACTATCGCTATTAATAAAAAAAGGTGCAGAAATGGCAAAACCGGGCGAATTTACTCGTCGTGCATTTCAAAACCATAAAATGGATCTTTCGCAGGCGGAGGCGGTTGCAGATTTAATTGCATCAAAATCAAAAGCCGAACATGATATTGCTGTAAATCAAATGCGAGGCGGTATTACACAAGAAATTAAGCGTTTGAGGAATTTGTTGCTTAAATTTACATCATTGATGGAATTGGAACTTGATTTTTCGGAAGAAGATGTTGAATTTGCCGACCGTAGCCAACTCAAATCAATTCTGAAAGAAACCGAAAACTATTTGGACCGACTTGTAAACTCGTTTAAACATGGTAATGCCATAAAAAACGGTATTCCAGTTGCCATTTGTGGAGAACCGAATGCTGGTAAATCCACTCTTTTGAATGCACTTTTGAATGATGAAAGGGCTATCGTATCGGACATTCCTGGCACAACACGCGATACGTTGGAAGATTTTTTGAACATAGATGGTGTTACATACCGTCTTATCGACACTGCTGGAATACGTCTAACTGATGACCAAATTGAAAAACTTGGTATCGATAGAGCTAAAAATGCAATATCAAAAGCAGAAATTGTAATTATAGTGCTTAATCCTCAAAAAGATTTGTTAAAACAATTTTCAGAAATAATTCCTAATGATTTTTCAACAGAAAAAATTATTGCAGTTGTCAATAAATCAGATATATGCAATAATATTGATGTTTCTACATTGCCCAAAGGTATCAATATTATAAAAATTTCTGCCAAACTAAAAACCAACCTTGAAGAGTTGTTTTCGATGATTTCAAAACTCGGCAATATTAATTATTCGCAAGACGAAGTAATATTAACAAACATTCGTCATTATGAAATTTTTTCACGTGCATTGGAATCAATCAACCGTGCAGAAACAGCATTAGAATCAGGGCTTTCGGGCGAATTTGTATCACAAGATATTCGCGATGCCTTGAGAAACTTTGCAGAAATAACAGGCGACGAAATAACCACCGATGAAGTTCTTGGTAATATCTTTAAAAACTTCTGTATCGGAAAGTAATTATACTACAACTTATATTTATTTATTACATTAAACAAATTATTTAAAGATAACTAATATAAAAACATAACTAAAAATGAAAAAAAAAAATTATAACATTTTCCATCGTTGCAATTTCATTATGCGCTTGCGGTGGTTCAAATCAAAACAACAATCAGTTGGAAAATCAAGAACAATCGCAAACAGAAAATCACCCCATTGAAAACATCTCCGAAATTCAACCAGACCACAATATCGCCTATGAAGTTTGCAAAAAAATAAATCAAAAAGCAAAAGATTTACCAACTGCCGATACCTCCAACAAACTTGAATACACTTTCGATGCTCATGATAGTGAATTTGACCTCGAATGTCCTGTAACAACAGTATGTATGCCCAATAAAAATGGCGGTTATGTTGTTGTTTATCAAGAAAAAGAAGAAGGTTTTTTGGGTGACGGCGAAATTGATGAAGTTCGCGCCTTAAAGGTTTATCTTTATAACGAAGGCAAACTTGTTGAACACAACGAATTGCTTCCTAATCCGTCAGCCGAAGAATACGCAAAATGCGATGGTTTATTTTTCTCAAATAATAAAATCGAAAACTTTAAACCTAAATACGAATTGGTTGGAAACATATTAACCGTAGCAAATGAACAAGAAGAAAGCCCTATGATGGGCTACGATTGGAACGGAGAAAAATTTGTACCTTCCAAAACATATCAAGACCTCACAATGTATAACATTGTAACTACCAATGGATTAGGTAGCATAAAATTAGGTGACAAAGTACCACAGTCGCTTGCTGGTTATGAACAAACCAAAAGTAACAACAAAGTTACATTCAATCGTTTTGGCAAAAAAGCATTCCAACTTTCACTCAACGCAGACAACCAAATAGACACAATCACCGTTTTAACCAACCTTTTCACATACTCTATGTGCGGCATCGGTGGTTGTAATTGGTATGGAATTGGTTTTAATCCTGTTGACGATGTTTTTGATTGTCATTACAATGTGGAAAAAGATTATTTTGTATTTGATGGCGACGTTTGGATTCGCAGAATTGAAAAGGAAGGCGGAATTATAGATTTTTACACAACAAAAGACGCAGTAAAAAACATTTATCCAGAAAAAGGAAAAACTATTAATCAAAATTCCAATCCGCAATTCGACCCTAACGCAAAAGTTACACTTATAAAAATCTACAAATCAAAAGGTTATTGCCAAGATTGCAACAATCTTTCCAACGAAGAAAAAACAAAACAAATCCGCTCTATGTATAGCAACATTGCAAACGACAAAAATCTTACAAAAAAATCCATTGAAATTGAAGATGAAGAATCTGGCTATCCATGTGATTATGATTATTATTACAAAGACGAAAATCTTGTGATGGTGCAATTTTCAACTGGTGATGGAGTGATGACAGACATTAAAATATATCTTCAAAACTGTTGCCCATTCTTCTGTTTATCTGTATCAACATATCCCAACGATACAGAGGAAACAGAACGTATTTATATTTGCAACAACAAGATTTTCAAGTATCTCGACAACGACAAAAAAGAACTTGATGTCAACTCCGAAGAAGTTGCAACTGTAATGACGCAAATCAATAGTATCCTTAAAGTGGCAAAAGAAAACGAATCAAAGGCAAAATAATTATGGCAGACAATTATCTTGAAAAACGTTACGACGAGGTTTTTGGCAAAAAAACATTGGTTAAGAAAGTTGGGCGAACACTTGATTCGCTCTTTCTTGAAAATCGCAGCACCCGTGGTTACAAAAGCGATTTTATTGTAAGAGAGGAGGTTTTAAGAAAAATAATTGGTGTTAACACTAAGATTGCTTCAGCGCGAAACCAACAAGTATTGAGGTTTAAGATTGTCTTGTCCGACAAAGCCCCTCTCCTACTACAACACGTAAAAATGGGCGGACAATTGCCCGAATTGCATTTACCTTTCAAAGGTACTGAACCAAACGCTTTTATAGTTGTCTGCTCCACAATTGAAGAAAACAAAAACGTAGACATTGACCTTGGAATTTCCTTGCAGTCAATGCTTTTAAAAGCCGTTGAAATAGGTCTTAACGGCTTAATAATTGGTTCTTTCAACCGTAAAGAAATTACCAAGGCTTTTGATTTGAAATACATTCCGTTAGCGATTCTTGCGATTGGCAAATCTAAAGAAAAATTTCGTCTTCAAGAGATTTCCGAAACTGATAATCACAATTATTTTCGTCAAGAGGACAACACACACATTGTTCCAAAAGTAAAAATAGATGATTTGATTATTTAAGATTTTTTTAATAAAAAATCCTCCTAAATATTTGCACATATCAAAAATGTATCATAGTGTACTAATACATTAATACACTATGATACTAATTGACAATATAAAATTCAGTTACGGAAAGCACGAAGTGTTTGACAATCTGAGCCTTCAATTTGGTGAAAGTACAATTCTTTTCAACGCGGTCTTGGCGCAGAGGGATAAAATTAATCAAGTGTTTAACCAATAATCTCAATTGATTATGAACTCAGTTTTCAATTTCAAAAGGTTTGATTTCTTGTCATCGGCAAAGACGGTGAAGTAAAGGATTCTCATTCTGGTTTCAGATGCGTAGAATATTACAAAAAGGTTATTAATGAAGAATCGAGGAAGTGATAAATAGTTGATTGAATGTAATTTGCGGTCGAAATATTTTGATTGCAAATTATTTTGAAATATTTGTGAATTATAATTATCTTTGTCCGAACCATTAATAGCGAAAAATTATGTGGAATCCTCAGGCAAGACGCATACCATACGGCATTCAGGGCTTTGAAATGCTCCGCCGCGACAATTGTTACTACGTTGACAAGACGCGCTTTATCCAAGAGATAGAGTACGCCAACAAGTATTTCTTTTTGGTGCGTCCTCGTCGTTTTGGTAAAACGTTGACAATGACCATGTTGGAGACGTATTACGACATCAATAAGAAAGAAAAGTTTGAAGATATTTTTTCAGGACTTTGGATTGGCGACCACCCGACGGCAAATCGCAATTCGTATTTGGTGCTTGAATTAAATTTTGCAATGGTAAACGGCAATATCGACGATTACAAGAAGAATTTCGATTCGTATTGCCACCTTAGGTTCAAGAATTTTTGTGACATTTATTCTCAGTATTTCCCCACCAACGCCAAGGAAGAATTGGAAAAAATGAACAAAAATGCCGTTGACGAACTGAAATACATCATTCAGGAGTTGGAAAAAACTGACAAAAAGATTTATCTTTTTATCGACGAATACGACAATTTTACCAACAACATCCTTTCCGATTACACGTTGCTTGGTCGTTATATGGACGAAACACACCGCACGGGATATTTGCGCACATTTTTCAATGCACTTAAAGATGGCTCAAAAGGCGTAATCGAACGGCTTTTCATCACGGGAGTTTCGCCGGTAACGCTCGACGACCTTACGAGCGGTTTCAACATCGGCTCCAACTACACCACCGATGCGCGTTTCAACGAAATCACAGGCTTCACCGAACAGGAAACCCGCGAAATGCTCAATTATTACAGCGAATATTTCCAATTTCCGTGTTCCGTTGACGAAATCATCGAAACCATCCGTCCGTGGTACGACAATTATTGCTTTGCAAAAGATAGTTTCGGTAAAACTACAATGTACAATTCGGATATGTTGCTTTACTTTACAGACAAACTTTGCAACAGTGGCAAGTTGCCTGAAAATATCATCGACAGCAACATCCGCACCGATTACGGCAAACTCAAAATGCTCATCCGAAAGGACAAGGAGATGGATTTTGAAGGTTCGATAATTCAAGACCTTGTTACAGACGGATTTGTCAAGGGCAAATTGGTGGATCATTTCCCTGCCGAGCAAATTGTTTTAAAAGACAATTTCATAAGTCTGATGTTCTATTTCGGAATGGTAACAATTGGAGGTTTTTCAAGGCAGGAAGTTATTTTCAAGATTCCGAATGTAGTTGTAAAAGAGCAACTTATCAATTATCTTATGGATAATTACAACGACAACGATTTGGTGTATGATTCTTGGAATGGCGACAGGTTGCTCTCTGATATGGCTTTTGATGGCAAATGGAAGGAGTTTTTTGAGTTCGTGGCTACAACCATCAAGACATTTGCCACCACACGCGACAAAGCGAAAGGCGAGAAGTTTATACACGGATTCACGTTGGCGTCCACATGCCAATGCACAGCCTATTTCCCACATTCAGAGGCTGATACGTCGGCTGGATTTCCCGACCTCTATCTTGAACCGCGAACCGACCAATACCCAGATTTAACTCATAGTTATCTAATTGAATTTAAGTACGTTAAAGAAGATGCCACCGCCACCGAAATCCAAAACAAGGAAGCCGAGGCAATCTTGCAGTTGCAGAAATATTCCAAATACGGATTGGTTGTCGAAAAATCCAAAAAAACTACACTCCACTGTCTTTTGGTAATGTACAAGGGCTTCGATTTGGAGAAATGCGAGGAAGTGCTTACTGTGGAAGGATAATTTTTTTTGACGAACTTTATGTGTTGAGTAATAATTCCCATTCGCCGTATGATTACAATACGATTTGCAACAGTTGAAGATGCGTCGCGTTTGCTCGAAATCTACTCTTATTACGTGCTCAACACGGCAGTAACGTTTGAAGTGGAAGTGCCTACTATTGAGGAATTTGCACAGCGGATTGCCCACACGTTGGATTTTTATCCATACATTGTGGCGGAGCGTGATGGCGTAATTTTGGGTTACGCATACGCTTCTCGTTTTCGCACACGCAAAGCCTATGATTATTGCGTTGAATCGTCAATTTATATTGACAAAGATGCACGACATTCAGGCGTTGGGACTCTGTTGCTCCAACGATTTGAACAAATTCTTCAACGTCAAGGTATTATCAACATTGAGGCAAGTATAACAACATCTCACGACAAGTCAGAGCCTTACCTCAATGATGACAGTTTGCGTTTCCACAAAAAACATGGTTATCGTTTTGTGGGCGAGTTCCATAATTGCGGCTACAAATTCAATCGTTGGTACAGCATGGTTTTCATGGAAAAAATCATTGGCGAATACACCGACCACCAACAGCCAATTTCAAAGGCAGAAAGGATTTTCAATTAATTTTACTTTTTCAACGTGTTAATAATCGAATCAAGTTCTTTTGCAAGAGTCTGATAATCTTCCAATTGCAAAGGACAGGCGGAGAGCCGTCCAAGCATTGCGGGCGGAATCAGTTGAAAGGCTCTTTCTTCCGTCTCCTTGCCGCTAAGTGTAAGACTGACAATCTGTTGACGCTTGTCCTTGTCGCCTTGTTTGCGGGTGATGAGACCTTGTTTTTCCATACGCTGAATGAGCGGCGTTACGGTGTTGGTTTCCAAAAACAAGCGGTGCGCAATGTCGTTGACAAGCTGGTTGTCCTTCTCCCAAAGCACCATCAAAACCAAATATTGCGGATACGTGATGCCCAATTCCGAAAGCATCGGCGTGTAAGCCTGAGTAATCAGGCGCGACGCCGAATACAGCCGGAAACAAATCTGATTGTCGAGTTTAAGTTCGTCGTGCATAATTAAGCCAACATTAATTCTACATCTTTTTCAAAATCCTTTGGCTCGGTGGTGGGGGCGTAACGCTTGATGGTTTCGCCATCCTTGGAAATCAGAAACTTGGTGAAATTCCATTTGATGTCGCTATCCTTCTCCACGCTCTTGCTGATGGTCTTGAAGAGAGTTTTGGCGGCCTTGGCTTTCAAACCCTTGTATTCCTCGGTG
>CALFIU010000011.1 GCA_937877455.1 uncultured Bacteroidales bacterium | reverse complement strand
GAAACTGCCACTCTGTTGATTCTTGACGCTAATCTCATATTTTTATATCGTTAATATTTAAGTTTCTTAGTATTTTTTATAATAATTATAAAAGATTTCAAACAACTAAATAAAATAATAAAATTTAAATTTCATCACCATTAACATTAAATAATTGTTATAACGGATCTACATTTATAGTAATAATAAGTCCTGGTTTTAATGCTGTACTTTTTGTATAGTTTATACCTTCCCAAATCTTTTGTTTGGCGGTGTCTCCATAGTGATTTTTGCTAATTTTTATCAATATATCTTTAAGATAAAAAGTTTGAATACGTGAAATCAAAGGAAATTCTGGTCCTAAAACGCCAACACCAAATATTTTTCGCAAAAAAACAGCCAAGATATTAGCACTATGATTTAAAACTTGTTCTTCTTTATGCTTAACCTGAATTTTAATAAGTTTTGAAAATGGCGGATATGCAAACTTACTTCTCTCAGCTATCAATCTGGAATACAACGATTTATAATTATTTGTAATAATATCTTCAAAAACCTGTTTTTCGGGATGAGAGGTTTGAACAAGCACCCTCCCTCGCATATCTGTGCGTCCTGTACGACCTGCAACTTGCGTTATTAACTGAAAAGCTCGTTCTTCGGCTCTAAAATCTGGAAAATTTAGCATACTATCGGCACTCAAAATTCCAGCGAATTTAAGTTTCTTAAAATCAAAACCTTTTGAAATCATCTGAGTACCAGCTAAAATATCAATTTCGCCATTTTCAAAATCACTAATAATTTTTTCAAACCTCGATTTTGAAGTTGTTGTATCAGAATCAAGACGAG
Source organism: uncultured Bacteroidales bacterium (assembly GCA_937877455.1). GTDB lineage: Bacteria > Bacteroidota > Bacteroidia > Bacteroidales > UBA3824 > UBA3824. The sequence continues at coordinate 22,155 of CALFIU010000011.1, read as the reverse complement.
CAATATTGGCATCAGGGAAAAAAATCTTTATCTCATCTTCAATTTTTTCGGTTCCAAACCCAATAGTTTTCAACGTGTTATCTCCACAAGCACAACATTTTTGTGGCATATCCATAATAAAACCACAATGATGACATACAAGCCTATTATCACGTTTATGATAAGTAAGACTTACATCACAATTTTGACACATGGGAATCCAACCACAAGATTCACATTCAACGTATGGAGAAAAACCTCGACGATTGCGAAACAAAACAGATTGTTCACCACGTTTAATATTGCCCCTAATTTCAGCTAAAAGTTGAGGAGAAAACAAAGACTTCATTTGCTTTTTTTGAGCAGCCGCAAAGGTATCAACAAGAAAAATTTCTGGCATACCATTCTCAGAATAACGCTTTGTCAATTCCACAAGACCATATTTTCCATTAACGGCATTATAATAACTTTCTACAGCAGGAGTAGCCGAGCCTAAAAGAACTTTTGCGCCAAAAAAAGTAGCTAAAACAACAGCACAATCGCGCGCATTGTAACGTGGTGCAGGGTCAAATTGCTTAAAAGAAGTTTCATGTTCCTCATCTACAATAATAAGTCCAAGGTTTGTAAAAGGTAAAAAAATTGATGACCTTACACCAAGTATAAGTTTGTAAGAATTTTCATCTCCACGACTAAGATTTTGCCAAATTTCAGTTCGTTCGGCATCAGAAATCTTACTATGATAAATACAAACAGCATCCCCAAACACTTTTTGTAAACGCCTAATAATCTGCGAAGTAAGTACAATTTCAGGCAAAATATAAAGTACTTGAGAACTTCTTTGCAAATATTGATCAATAAGTTTTATATAGATTTCTGTTTTTCCACTTCCTGTAACACCATATAGCAAAACAGTATTTTTGTGTTCAAAAAGTTTCAAAATGTCATCAAAAGCATTTTGTTGTGCAGTTGTAAGATTATGAAAAAGCTCCAAATCTCCCGAAAATTTTTCAAGTCTTGAAACTTCGCGTTCTTTTTCATAAAAAATTCCTTTTGTAACAAGCGACGTTAAAGCTGACTGACTAAATTGTTGATTTTCAAGAATTTTCTTCTTAGAAATTTCGCCACGTTCTAATATTTCACCATCTTTAATCTTTATACCAGAATTAGAAATATAAAACATCAAAATCATCAATTGCTTTGGTGCTTTTTTTTCAAGCTCATCGAAAATTTTTTTTATATCTAATTCGTCTTTTATTATCTCGGAGAGAATTAAATATTTTTCAGTCTTTGGTTTAATCTTTTCTTCTATAACATTATCGGCAACAAGATAACCTGAAGCAATAAGTTTTTTAACAAGAGAGATATTGTTTTTTAAACCTGTAATTTTCTGTATTTGCGACATTGCAACCTCGCTAAGACCGTTATCCATTTTAGCAAGCAACATTACATCTTTTGGCGATAACTCATTATAATCCAATTGTTTAGGAGTTCTAAAAAGAATAGTTTCGCTCTCTAATTTCAAACCAGTAGGAACGGCTGCTCGATACACTTCGCCAATATAACACATATAATAAGACGCAATCCAACTCCAAAAACGAAGTTGAATTGCGCTTACAATAGGCTTTTCGTCGATAATCTCAACAATTTCTTTTATCTCATAGTCGTTGCTACAAACTTCTGTAATTTTATATACAATAGCAGAATAAAGTTTGTTTTTTCCAAAAGGAACAACAACTCGTTTTCCTTCGCAGCATTGACTTTGCAACGTATCGGGAATTGCGTAAGTAAACAGATTAGGCAATGATAACGGTAATATTACCTCTGCATACATATTCCCAAAACATGCATATATACTATTAAATATTAGTTTCTGGAGTACCAGCAGCTTTCTTATAATCGGTTTTGTATGCTGGATTCAAATATTTTCCAGGAATTTTTTCTTTCAACTGACGTATTAATAAAGATTCCTCTCCTTCTTCAAGTATATGGAACTCTATACGACGATTGTATTTTTTAGATTCCTCTTCCCAATTTCCATTTATTTTATTGAAAGTGATTGGGTTTTCTTCTCCATAACCTACAGCTTTCAATTGCTTTGGATTTACACCCAACTTATTAACCAAAAAATCATAGGCAACATTTGCGCGTTTTTCTGTTAAAGCTTGGTTAAATGCTGCACTACCTTTTGAATCAGCGAATGCTCCAATTTCTATAACAGCTGTTGGATTCTTTTTAAGATATTCCGACAACTTTACGAAATTTTCGTTACCTGATATCTCATCATCATTTGCCTGAGCAAAGTTAAACAAAATACTTTCCACTTCTATCAAATCGTCATAGATAACTCCACGCTCATCAATATACTTTGGATTAATATAGTCATCACTATTCAAGGCAACAGAATTTACAGGTTCGATACATTGTTTTTCTGGATCAAGTCTTACACTTTTATATAATTGTTGACCAGGAGCATTTACTGGTATATCAAAAGTTTCTTCAAAAACAATCTTGTCGCCAACCGAAACTGACAATGTATAGTTGTGAGCACGTTTTACTATGAATATAAATTTTCCAGTGCGTTTGTTTGGAATTGCTGTATTTATAATTCCTAACGAGTTATCACGAATCATTACAAGACTTTCAGGTAAATCACCCTCACAAACAATTACCTTACCAGTCATTACAGTAAGTTTTGTTTCCATATCGGCGGGCAATCCCATTACATAAAGGTCTGAATGTCCCATACCGTCAAGACGTTCCGAAGCAAAATATGAGAATTTTCCAGAAGGCGTTAAAAACAAGAACACATCGTCTTCTGCAGTGTTGATTGGAAAACCTGCGTTAACAGCATCGCTCCAAGAGTTTGTTTGGTTGTCGCTATGGAAAATATCATATCCTCCAAGACCTTTATGACCTTTTGAACTAAAATATAAACGTGAATTGTCAGGAACTATAAAAGGTCCTTCTTCGTCTTCTTTTGTATTAACTTTGTCGCCAAGGTTTTTTACATTGCCCCAATCGCCATTAGACTGACGCTCTGCAACATAAATATCATATCCACCTTTTCCACCTGGACGATCGCTGGCAAAATAAAGTTTGCTTCCATCAGCAGATATTCCAGCACCAGTTTCACGATATTTTGTATTAATAGCCGAATTAAGTTCCTTTGGTTTAGTCCAATTAGAACCATCATACGACGAAACTAAAAGCGTTCCATTATTATCTTCACGATAAATATAAAGTTCGCGACCATCATACGACAAAGCAACAGTAGCATCATGTTCTGGAGTATTTACACTATCAATAGGTATCGGCTCCGACCATGTACCAGTTTCCATTTTATAGCAATAATAAATGTTTTCATCATATTGACCATCAGCTTGTTTCTCGCCTCCTTCATATTCGCGACGCGATGTAAAAAGCAACAATGATTCGTCTGCTGTAATCACAGGACTATGGTCGGCATATTCACCGTTAACTATAGCACCAAGGTTATGAACTTCTATTTCTACTGGATGGCTTTTCATTTCCTTAGTGAGATTACACATTTCAATTTCGTTGTCAACGATTTCAAGGAATCTCCTGTTGGTTACGCGTTTTTTAAGTTTTTCCAACACATCCAACGCCTCGTCTATACTATCATTTACTCTATACGCACGTCCAAGATAAAATTCTGTTTCTATTCCTTGAGTACCTTTGCGTTGTTTTGGTTTGTACAATTCCAACGCCTTACTAAAACATGACGAAGCATATTGTTTTTTTGTTGCGGTGTTTAGATAGCAAAATCCCAATTGAAAACGGTATGTACCGTTGTTAGGATCCATAGCTATAAGTTTATTGTACATATCAATAGCCGAAGTAAAATCTTCGTTGTAAACCATTTCTTCGGCCATTCCGATGTTAATATCGTCTTGTGCAACAGCTTGTTTACCAATTCCTGCTGCTACCAAAAAGACTATAACCAATGAAAAAAAGTTTTTCATATTTTTATTCGTTCATTAGGACTTCTTAGCTAAAATTTTTCTTTTTATCAGCCGCAAAAATAATAATTTTTGTTAAGCTGTTTAATTTTTTTCAAAAAAAAATTCATTTTTTTGAAACTTTTTTATTTTTGATTTTTAGCAATTATATTTTTTTTTACTAACCTATTGCTAATCATTGTTAAAGAAATAACTCTTTGGAATATCTCTCAAATTGTATCTCGAAGCCATTATTTCTCCGTAAGCTCCTGCACTTCTAAATGCAAGAATGTCGCCACGATTAGTTACTGGCATTTCTAAATTACTGATAAACACGTCAGTAGATTCGCAAATAGGACCAACAACATCGTATGTTTTGGTTTCTTTGCTTTTTGATGTAAGGTTTTCTATCTTGTGATATGCACCATAAAGTGCTGGACGTATTAAATCGGTAAATCCTGCATCTGCTATCGCAAAATTTGTTTTAACGGCAGGCTTTATGTAAAGTACACGCGAAATTAGAGTTCCACATTGTGCAACCACCGAACGACCAAACTCAAAATGGACTCGCTGTCCTGGCATAACCTTGAGATTTTGATGTATCAAATCAAGTAATTTTTCAAAATCAGGTATCGGATTCTCGTCGGGTTGTTGATAGTCTATACCAAGTCCTCCTCCAAGATTAATTTCTGGCAACGAAATGTTTAATTCGTTGAGTTTTTGCTGCATCTCGTTGCTACGTTGACACAACAAGCGATATGGTTCCATGTCAAGAATTTGAGAGCCTATGTGAAAGTGTAATCCTATAAGTTTTACATTTTCAAGACTTTGCACAAATTTAACCGTATCTTCAAGATAATTGAAATCTATACCAAACTTGCTATCTTCTAATCCTGTATTGATACACTTGTTGGTATGAGCATCTATTCCGGGATTAAGTCGTAACGCAACACTTGCTTTTTTTCCACATTCACTTGCCAACGAGTTTATTACTTCAAGCTCTTGGAGCGACTCACAATTAAAACAAAATATTCCAAGCTCTAACGCCAATTTTATTTCTTTGTCTGACTTTCCAACGCCAGCATACACAATCTTATCACCACTAAATCCGCAGTCAACAGCTTGTTTTACTTCGTTACCACTAACACAATCGGCACCAAAACCATAAGATGAAATAATTTTTAATATTTCTAGATTTGCATTGGCCTTTACTGCATAATGAACAATGTAGCCATATTTGTCTGCTGCCTTTTTTAATGTATCAAGCGTTAATTGCAACAATTTTTTGTCATAATAATAAAAAGGTGTGGGCGTTTGTTTAAACTTGTTAATTATTTCTTCGCTGAACATAATTTTTCTTTAAAAAGGGTTTTATTCAAGTTGTTAAGTGCACGACTCTTGTCGTTTCCGTCTATAAGCATGGTAATATTACGCTTACTTGCGCCAAACGAAATCATTTTGATTGGAATGTCGCTCATGGCCTCAAATATTTTTACAGAAATGCTACTTTGTTGAGCTGGTATATTACCAACAGCGCACACAATTGTCTGATTACCAACACATTCTATTTCTCCAAATTTTGAAAGATCTCTCACAATATCATCAAGATGAGATGTATCGTTGATAGTAACAGCCACTGCTACTTCTGATGTTGTTATCATGTCAACCGATGTTTTATACATATTGAAGACATTGAAAATTTTACTCAAAAAACCAAAGGCATTTAACATACTTGCCGATTTAATATAAATCGCTGTTATATTGTCCTTAGCTGCCAATGCCTTAATTTCTCCATATTTACCCGTGCTTTCTGACGAAATAAGCGTACCTGGCGCATCGGGATTCATTGTGTTTTTAAGTTTAATTGGTATTTTAAGTCCTTTAACTGGAAATACGCACGACGGATGCAATATTTTAGCACCAAAAAATGCAAGTTCTTCTGCCTCTTCGTATGATATACTCGTTAAAGCGTATGTTTCGTCAACATAACGTGGGTCGCAGTTCAAAAGTCCATCTTTATCACTCCAAATCTGCACCTCTTCTGCATTGATTGCCGCTCCAATTATTGTTGCAGAATAGTCGCTACCTCCACGCGTAAGGTTTGAAGTTTCACCTTTCATTGTTTTACAGATAAAACCCTGAGTGATAAAAAGGTTACAATCGGGATATTGGGCTATCTCACGATTGATAGATTCTTTTACGTAATAATAATCGGGTTCGCCATTATTGTCGGTTCGCATAAAATTTACCGCCATAAGCAATTGCACGTTAATTCCACGCGTTTTTAGATAAAGAGTAACCATCTTTGTGGTAATAATTTCGCCTGCTACCACAATCTCTTTCTCCAACAAGTCGGAATATTTACAACGAGTTTTTTCTGCAAGAATGTCGAATTCTGAATTTAAAAGGTTTTCTGCAGCCAATACAGCGTTACCAGCCTCAAAAAGTTCGTTAGCAGTTTTAATGTAATGCTCACGCAACTTATTCACAATTTGAGTAGCTTCGTCATTTTTTTCTTTTTTTATCTTTGAGGCTATCTCCACAAGAGAATTTGTAGTACCAGACATTGCTGAAAGCACCACTATCTTACGGGCTCCTTCTGTTATTATTTTTTCTACACCTTTTATATTAACGGCACTACCAACAGACGTACCGCCAAATTTCATTACTTGCATCTTTTTTAGTTTTTTGTATTCTGTATAAATTTCGCTGCAAAATTAAATTTCTTTATTTGTCAAACAAAAAAATTATTCAAATAATAGCAAAAAAAGAAAATTTAATTAAAAATCAAACGGCAAGGTGTTTGTAAGATTTAATATGTTTTTTATCTTTGTTTTTTGTGATGAGAATAATTTCAATTAAAATAATAAATAAAACATTACAAAAAAACAAAAAGACTAAACAAATATTCTGAAAAATAGACAATATGAATACACCGGAACGAATATCCGTAAGATATAAATTCAGAGTTATGCTGATATGTTTCGCTATTTATGCAGCGATAACGGGCATTTCGTTTTATTATTTAGTAAAAAACTATGACGAGATAGACCAGGCATACAAAGCCGAAATAAACTTAAAAAATAATCTTTCCGAAATAAGAAATTTACAATATGAACTTTTCAACCTTTACTCAACAACACGCGACAAAGAAAAAGAAGATACTTTAGTATCTGATATAAACCTACTCTGCATCGGTATCAACAATGGAATAGCCACAATAGACCAAACAATACCCGACAAAAGCAGAAAAATGGAACAATCAATTTCGGTGTTTAGAGAAGAATTTGAAAGCTATCGAAAAAAAATAAATGAAATAACCGAAACAAAAAGTTATATACGCTCCCTTTCTGATGCTGGCGGACGACTTGACGTATCGCGCAGGGCTGCATCCACCACTGGAAATCAGTTTTCAATATCGGGAACAAATAACATATTTCAAGAAGCTTACAAATACGAACAATCATTTCTTGAGACATCTAACATTGAAGATTACAAAAATTTCAACAAAAAAATTGATGCTCTATTACGCATACTCAAAAGCACTGGCAACAACACCCCAAACATGCTCGTTAGGTATCAAATATCCAAAATGACAGACCAGATAGTAGAGTATAGAACAACATTTAACCTCATATTTGCCAAGCAGTTGCAACTTGGACTAAACAACAATGACGGATTTAAAGGCGAGGCAAATGCTCAAATAAAAACCATGCAAATAGATATAGAAGAAATGTTAGACGAGTCTAACGAATTACGAAACGACAAACATTACTCCTTAGTATCTAAAATAGTAATTATACAAGTTGTAACAATAATAGCAGGACTGATATTCTTTCTACTTCTATTTCAATCGGTAACAAAACCCAACGAAAGAATGAGCGAATACCTCAACACACTGCTCGAAGGCAAACTTGTACCACCAACCAAAAACTATGGTAGCACCAACGAAATAGATATAATGGCTGAACAATTAAGCCTTTTTGTAGAAAACCTAAAAGAAAAGCAACTTTTTACAGAAAGCATTGGCAACGGACGACTTGAAAAAGACTTTAAACTACTTAGCGAAAACGATGAACTCGGAAATTCGCTTCGCAACATGAAAAACAATCTTGAAAAACAAATAAAAGAACAATTAGAACGCCGTAAAGCCGATGAGTTGCAAGATAAAATAAACTTAGGATTAACAGAATTTGGTGCTATTCTTCGTAAAAACAACAACAACTTAGACCGACTTTGCGACGAAACCACAAGAAATCTAATAAAATACATGGCAGCCAACTACGGTGCAATGTACATATACGAAGACGATAACCCAGACGACATACACCTTGAAATGAAAGCAGCATACGCCGCTGATAGACAAAAATTTATGCAAAAAAGAATAAGCCTTTACGAAGGCATTGTTGGAACATGTGCCGTAGAAAAAACAATGTTTCTAATAGAAGATATACCAGACAACTACATAAAAATTGGTTCGGGTTTTGGTGATACAAAACCAGGACACCTTTTAGTAATGCCACTTTTGCTAAACAACAAAATATACGGAATGATAGAACTATGTCGCACAGATAAATTTGAAGACTATAGAATAAAATTTATTCAACAACTTTCAGAAGACATAGCAATAACAATATCATACGTAAGAGAAAACACCAAAAACCTATACAAACTTCGCGAAATAGGCAAAAGGCTCGAACAATACACCATAAATCTTCAAAATGCAGAAATAGAAACAAAAAACAAAAATAACGAAATAAAAGCACTAAAAGAAGAAAACAAAAAACTAAAAGAAGAAAACTCAAAACTCGCAGATTTTAAATTGGCAACAGAAAACAGATTAGGACGTAAGTTGGACTAAGGTTATGAACAAAAATAATAAAATATTAAATAAGTTTAACACCATAAGGTGGAAAGCAGTATTCGCAGCCATCGCAGGAGCAATGTTTATTATAGGTTGCGTTATAATTGCCCAAAAATACATTGTACTCGACAAAGTATCCGACTACGGCAAACTAAAGGGTAACACCGCTGCCGACAATTATGCATACGACTTTGAATATGACCTAACATTAGCCACCTCTCGTCTTAATGCCGAAACTAAGGCATTAACAGAGCAAACCAACATACTACGCATACAAACAGCACCAATGGCTGCAAAGATGATGCAATATTTTCTCGAAACAGAGCCTATGGCAAAATCTGTTTGGCTAATTACTGAACCATATACACTCAACAATTCCGACAGTCTATTAGTAAACACCAATCCTGGCTTTCCTTTGGGATGGTATGGGCGTTTTAACAAACGAGAAAGCGGTGCAGCTGAATTTTCTAACGATTTAATGTCAACGCCAACCGAAATATACGACATATATCGCCAAATGAAGCGTACTTTGCAACCATATACAACATCATTGGCATCAGACGGAGAAACAAACGAATCATTAGTTTTAATGAAACCGATAATAATAAACGGTAAATTTTTAGGTGTTCTTGGTCTTGATTTAGATATGAAAATCCTAAGAAAAAAACTCGATGCAAAAGTACCATCCGAAATAGAAATGATAATGGCATCGCAAAACGGAAACATATTCTATTCTCGCAAAAAAAACCTCCAAGGCAGAAACATCAGAGAAGTATTTAGGTTTACAGAAGAAAAAATAGGCATAATATCAAAAACCATAGCAAACCTACCAATTGACGATGAAATAACACTAATAGAACAAAACAACTTACAAGTTTATATTCACAACCACCGCATAAAACTACCCGGATTTGACGAATGTATCATAATGGCAACATTTATCCCATTAAAATACATAGAAACCGAACGCCACGAAATATCCACCAAACTTGTGTTGGTAGCACTATTGATACTTACAATATACATCATATTCATAATATTAGTATCAAACTACCTTGCCAAACCAATTGATACACTAAAAGATATGATGCGAAGCCTTGCAAAAGGAGATTTCAACATTGATATAAAAAAACAATTACGCGGTTTGGGTGCAAGCGAATTTACATCTTTGCTACATTCTATAACAAACCTTACCAATTCGTTGACACAAACAGCCAAATTTGCAACACAAATAAAAGACGGAAACCTCGATGCCGAATACAAAACAACACTCAAAAACAACGTTATAGGCAAAGCACTTGTAAACATGCGCGACAACCTAAAAGAAAACAAACGTAAAGAAGAAGAACGACTAAGCGAAGAAAAAAGAAATCAGTGGGCAACAGAAGGACACTCAAAATTTTCCGACATTCTGCGTACTCACATATCAGACATACACAAACTTAGCAACGAAGTAATAGACCATCTTGTACCATACATCAATGTAAACCAAGGCGGTATGTTTATACGCACACAAAACCCAAACGACCCAAAAACCGAAGTTTTGGAATTATACGGTGTATTCGCATATGGACACGAAAGATTTCACAAACGCATTATAGGTATGGACGAAGGATTGATTGGCGCCTGCGCCATGGAAAAACACACAATAATACTCAACAACGTCCCCGACGATTACGCCGACATAAGCTCAGGACTCGGACAAGCAAAACCAAAAGCTGTAATGTTTGTACCATTGGTGTTCAACGATTATCTATACGGTGTTATGGAATTTGCATCATTCAGAACATTTGAAAAATACCAAATAAGTTTTGTAGAAAGAATTAGCGAAAACGTTGCATCAACCATCGCCAACGCAAAGATAAATCAGCAAACAAGCATGCTACTCGAACAATCGCGCGAACAATCAAAAATGATGGAACAACGAGAAAACGAGTTAAAAGAAGAAATTGGTAGCCTTCAAAAATACCTTGAAACGCTCCAAACAGAACATCTCCAAATGGAAAAAATAAATCATGCACTAAACAGAACCATCATGATGGCACAGTTTACACTAAAAGGAGAAACAATAGATGCCAACAGAAAGTTTTCGCTACGTTATACACTCGACATCAACGACATAAAACGCAAAAACATATACGAAATACTCCAACTAACGCTCGGCAAATACGACGATTTCAAAAAAATTTGGGACAACGTAAAACAAGGTGCTACAGAAAATTACGTTGCTGAATTTAAAATAAACAACACCATTCGCAAAGTAAGAAATATGCTTGTGCCTGTATATGACTCCAACAACAAACCAGACAAAATACTTGTACTCGCATTTGATGTTACCAACCAAATAGCACAAGAAGACGAATTGGAAAAAACCAAAAAACTTTACGCAAAAAATAACGCCGAAATAGCAGAATGTAAAGAAAAAATAAAACAATACGAAAATGATATTGAGCAACTCAACAAAGAACTCATGGATGCAAAAAAACAAAACGCCGAAACACGCCAAAGATTCGACAAAGCCACCACAAGTGCTCAATTCTTTAAACGCGAACTTGAAAAACGAATTTCAAAATTCAGAAAAATAGAATCAAATTTAAAAGAAAAAGTTAAAAACCTCGAAAACCAGTTAAACGGAACAGATAAACAAACCGACGAAAATGACAATTCAAAAAACTAAAAAACAAAAATGTATCTTATTAACTGCATATTAATAATATTTGGAGTAATAAACATATTCTCACCGCTGCAACAAGACGACTACGCAAAGTATCAAGCAATAGTAAAATTTATAAAATACACCACGTGGTCTGAAAACAATAGCAACGAAATAATTATTATGGCTGCAACAGACAAAGACGATTTTGAAAAAATGCAAAAATATTTCTCTAACCTACAAACAGACAATCCAAGAATAAAACTAACAAAATTAAATTCATTGGACGAAACTGCCAATGTACACGTTATTTATATCTCCGAAACAGCACAAATAACACCTACTGAAATCAAAGAAAAAATCACAAATCAACAAATACTATCACTAACAACAGACAAAAATTTACTCAATTATGGCATTATGTTCTACTTTAATGCCACCGACAACTGCACCGACTATCTCTACAATAGGCAAGCAGTAATAGAATCGGGTCTAACAATAAGAAGTTCGCTTCTAAACTACACTCATCAATACACCATAAACTAAAAAACACACAATATGAACTTTTTTGCAAATCTTTCAATAAAATACAAACTACTCATAAGCCACTTATTCATAGGACTTTTGAGTGCATTGCTTATAACAGTGTCGGTAGTAGCACTACACATAAGATTCGTTGACGAAAAACTTACCGAAGAATACAAACTTTTGGCAAAATTTGCAGCAGAGCAACTTGTAACCGCCATAGATTTCAACAACCCAACCGAAATAAACGAAATACTACAACGTATGCACATTTTGCCCGATGTAGAAAACGCATTGGTTTATAAAGAAGACGGCAAACTTTTGGCTGCATACAACCAATCTAACACAAAATTCACGGTTAATAACCTACAACTCGAAGCAAGTTCCAAATTTGAAAACAATTATCTCGTTGTTGCCGAACCCGCAATACACAAAAACGAAATAAAAGGCATTATATACCTAAATATCAACCCCAAAAGCCATTATCTACTAAGCTACAGGTTTATGATAATAGCAGCAATAATAGTGGTTTTGGTAATTTTTGTAATAATTGTGTTGATATACTTGCTACAACGACTACTCGCAAGACCAATATCAATCCTCACAGAAAAAATAAAATACATAACAGAAAACGAAAAATTCGACGAAAAAATAACCCCACCAGCAGGAAAAGACGAAATAGCACAACTTTACAACCAGTTTGCAATAATGACAAGCCACATAATAAAACGCGAAAAAGAACGCGATTTGGCAAGGGAAGGCGAAAAATCAATAAACGAAATTTTCGCAAAAGTTAACGAAGTTTCGTTCGACGCTATAATTATACTCGACAGCAAACTAAAAATAAAATTTTTCAACCCCGCAGCAGAAAAAATGTTTGGGAGAACAAGCAAAGATATACAAAACGATAGTTTCAAAAACGCAATAATTCCTGCCGACACTCACCAAGAATTTGATACAGAAGTTGAAAAATACATAAAAACAGGCACTTGCAAATATTTTGAAGGCATATTTGATGCATACGGAATAACCACTGGCGATAAAAAAATACCATTAGAAGTGTCGGTTTCGCCTGTAAAATTACAAAACGAAAACGGATATGTTGTTACCCTACGCGACATAACCACAAGAAAAGAAAACGAAAAAAAACTAATAGAAGCCAAACAAAAAGCTGAAGAATCCGACAAACTAAAATCAGCGTTCTTGGCCAACATGAGCCACGAAATACGCACACCAATGAACTCAATTATAGGTTTTTCTGAACTATTAGCAAAACCAGGCAACTTTGACAAAAACAAAGCCAAATACCTTGATTTTATTATCAACAGCGGCAAAAGTTTGCTAAACCTCATAAACGACATCATAGACATTTCAAAAATAGAAGCAGGTCAACTCAAAGTAAAAACTCGACAAGTGGAACTCAATCCAATAATGAACGAGTTGTACATATCACACTTCCAAATCAACAACATGAAAGAAAAACCGTTTGAATTTAGGTTAAAAAAAGCAGTTGAATCTGATGACTTCAAAATTGAAACAGACCCCTATCGCTTTAAACAAATATTCAACAACCTCATCGGCAACGCCATGAAATTTACCGAACAAGGATACATAGAAGTAGGCTACAAATTTGCAAGCCCCACAGAAATGCTATTCTACGTAAGCGATACAGGGGTTGGAATGCCTGCCGACAAGTTTAACATTATTTTTGAACGTTTTGGTCAAATAGAACAAAAAGACGACAAAAACCAATCGGGAACAGGACTCGGACTTACAATTTCAAAAAAACTTGCCGAACTTATGGGCGGCAAAATGTGGGTAGAATCTGAAGTTAACAAAGGTAGCACTTTTTATTTCTCACTTCCATACGACCCAGAAATTAACGCCAACGATGAATATGGCGCATCGCTGTCAAACACTCAAAGTCAAGATTTAAACGGAAAAAAAATACTCATCGCCGAAGACGAAGAACTCAACATCGCATTTTTACGCGAAGTTTTAGCCGACACTGGTGCAATTACAATTTGGGCGCAAAACGGAAAAGATGCCGTTGAAATTGCTCAAAAAACTCCAGATCTTGACATGATATTAATGGACGTTAAAATGCCAGTGATGAATGGCTACGATGCAACAAAAAAAATAAGAGAATTTAACCAAAAAGTTATAATAATAGCCCAAACAGCATACGCATTAAGCGGCGAAAAAGAAAAAAGCATAGCTGTTGGTTGCAACTATTATCTCACAAAACCAATTGATGTACAAACCCTAATTAACACAATAAACGGATTTATAAACAACAAATAATAAAAAAAATGCACGCAATAAGAACTGACAACTTATTCACCATCGAAAACGGAGAAATAATACTTATCGACGGCTATTTTCTTGATTATGATGAAAAATTCGACAACGGATATATTCTCGGATATTTCAACCATAACGGAATGCTTAATAGTAGTTGTAAAATTTATTCAAGATTTACGGCAGATAGTCTAAGCGAAATAATCCTCAAAAAACTATTAAAACAAGAAACCGAAGAAATGCTAACCCAAGTAAGGGAAAAATTATATCCTCGCCGTTCGCAAATAGAAATGGAAACAAAAGTTCGCGATATTTTATTTAACGATGCACAATTTTTCCAATTTCTAAAAACACTAAACAACTACAAAAACAAAAAAATCCAAAACTCCTCGTCGCCAGATTTTAAAATAACACAAAAAGATCTCCAAGAATTTCTTGGACTATAAAAAAATGGCAATTGGTAATAAACAACCAATTGCCATTTTTTTTATAATTCATCCTCGTCCCTTTTTATCGGCAAACAACCCATACGATTGACAAGAATATTGGCAAAACGACCACAATTTTGAATGTAAATTTTAAATAATTCAAGACCTGTATCTATATGAAAATCAGAACTTTTTATACAAGAAGTACTTAACCCAACATAATTATCCTCCACATAAAACGACATACGCGGAATTTTGGCATTCTCCCTTAGCAAAAACTCATAAACCCGCGCAAAATTGGTTTTAAAAATCGAACACAAATTGGTGTAAGCAATAACACAATCGCTATCAGTAGCATATACAATATTGATAGTAAAATTATCTTCTGTTATAGTCCAATTGTCTTTTCCATTACGAAGGATAATAACATCATAACCAAGTTTTACAAGAATATCTTCAATCTTTTTGGACGTATCACACGGAATATATGGTTTGCCAACAAAATCATCTTTATCCATCTTAACGCCGCAAAATGGACAATAATTGTTTTCTACCATATTTTCGGCAACAATGTTTGTACAAGATTTGCATCTTACCGAATAAACACCACCTGATTTTTCGTTATAATCGTCAATAGTCTGACGTAAATATTTAAATGGCAAAGAAAAACCAAGATTTTGACCACCTGAAATAATAAACGTATTAACGCCAATAACATACCCCTGCGAATTTACAAGTGGACCTCCGCTATTTCCAGGATTTATAGCCGCATCAGTCTGTATATAGTCGATGCCATTAAATCTCCGTCGAGACTTTGATACTACACCCTGAGTTGTGGTATAACTAAGCCCAAGCGGATGACCAAACGCCATCACAGGTTCTCCGTCAGAAATTTTAGCATCTTCGGGAGCAATATCAACCGAAGAAAACTTAACATCTTGTGGCGGTTGTATAAACGACAAATCATAGTAAGGATCAACATACAAAACATTTGTTATACAACGCTTTATGTTGGTTCCTGTAATTATAACCTGACGGCAACCCTGTACTACATGCCTATTAGAAACTATAAAGCCATATTTATAAAGGTAAAAACCAGTTCCCGTTCCCCACGGTGTAAGTACATTAACTATGGCGTTGCCTATATTTTCGGTAAATTGAGTCATCTTAATTATAAATTAATGGTTAAAACGCTGAGCCAAGTACACAAAACTCCTGCAAAAACGTATATGCAAAATTGGCTTGCGAACCAAAGTCAAGATTTGCAGTATTAAACGACAATCCTTTGTAATATTTTGAATAATAACGTATTATACGATCTATTTCTTCCGATATTTTCATCGCTTTGAGTTTTTGTGTTTGCGAATCGTAAAAAACTTCTTCAAACCCCAAACCTACAAAAAACTCAGGATTGAGAGTGCGCCAAAAAACAAGCAACAAATCGGTTGCAATCTGTGGCATTCCTTGGTGAAATTGGTGCGATCCAACAAGAAATTCGCAAACCACCACCACCAAATCTTCGCGACGTGCATCTACACATTCTTCAACCATATCCAACTGTGGTGCCAACGACTGAACCACATCGCCAAATGGCACGTAACTCAACTCTGGAAAAACTGCTGGCACTGTGTATAACGACTTTGCAAGTTCCTCATCGGTTTTACGGTAAATGCCTCTTATAATTTCCATCATCTTAAAATTAATTTCTGGCGCATTACCCTCGTTTTCATCAAACTCTTCGTATGTGTGATAAGCCCAACGAAGTTCGTTTAGCAAAGTACCTTCTGGCGAGATTAGATAAAGCAACTTGAAAATAAGTCTAAAAATTATGTAAGTTCGTGTGGTTTCGTTGTCGGTGGTAAGCAATAATTTTTCAGTTTCTTCTATCCAACACCTTATAAAAAACAATTTAGTTTCCACCTCTTCTTCTGGCAAATAAACGATATTGTCAACATTAATCGGTATCAATGATGCAAACTCATCAACCAAAACATCATCAATTCCATCAGCATTGCGCGCCAATTCTGAAAGCATTTCTTTAAACGCTTCTGGCGACATGTCGCGGGCGGGACAACGTTGAACCAAAGATATTACGTTTCCTTCAATTGCAAATTTGCAATACGAGAAATTAGAATTTTGGGTTAACAAATAACGCATCAAAGCAACATTCAACTTTGTAAAACTTGCAACCTCTGCCCTAACAAACACCTCTTGCGAAGAAATTGAACCTTTTACTGTTTTGCTGCCCTGAATAAGTGTAAATTCAAGAGAATCATCCTTTTGGTTTTCTGTTACCTTTATAGCAGGACCTCCATATTTTTGCAAATAGTTAAATAACGTAATATATGCCTCTACATACTCGTGTTTTTCATAAAATTCGTCGCAAACTTGGCGCAAAGCATCGCTAAAATCGTTCTCTCCGTTTTCTGAAAAACGTCCAAACTTCACAACACGAGTTTTTTCGGCTGAGTTTTCGTCGTCCTTATTTAAAAATTTTGAAAAAATGCCCATTGTATCTACTTTTTTTGTTGTTTTTTTACAGAAAAACCAAAACGTCCCAATTCTTGCCCAAGACCATAATATTTTCCATGACTATAGGCAACAAGCCCTGCATCCGACATATTTAACGCTCCTGTTTTTTTATCGATCAAATCGTCTGCTACACTTACAGAATCAACCTCAGCTAAAAACATATCGTGGCTTCCCAACGGTATTATCTGTTTTACAGAACATTCTATATTTACAGGACTTTGCGCTATAATAGGGCAATCGCTCGTTTCGGCTTTCAACGGTGTAAGACCACAATATGCAAATTTATCAAAATCTCTACCTGATTTTACACCACACCAATCAGCCACCCCAACAAGCTCTCGGTTTACAAGATTAATAACAAACTTTCTTGTACTTTCTATAATCTTATACGAAAAACGTTCTTTTCGAATAGAAATGCTACACATCGCCGGATGACTACACACAGTCCCTGCCCATGCCACTGTGATTATATTACATTGCAATGGAAAAACACCACAACTAACCATCACTGCTGGTACTGGATTTAGCATTGTACAAGGTTTCCAAATTTGCTTATAAGCCATGCGTTTTGTTTTTTACGAAAGTAGATAATTTATTTTTAAACAACAAATATTTTTTTTACAAAAAAAATATAAGGCATAATGTTAACAATAAAAATTCTAAAAACCCCATTCAACTTTCACTTCAATTTCATTTGAATAAACATCAATGCGGGCTGGCACATAGACCCGCCCCTACAAAATATGATGATATTCAATATTTTAAATAGGAGTTGGCAAAAAGGCAGCAAAGCCGCCTTTTCGCCAACTCCATATATCCCCATCCCAAATAAAATGATGTGCAGGGGCAGACCTGCGTGTCCGCCCAATCAAATGAAATTGACTTATTCAACTTTCTATCTCTCTTTTGGATAGATTTTGGATTTTGATTTTTTTTAATTACTTTTGCGCCGATTTTAAATTATTGCATCAGAAAATATCGGACAAAAAAAATGATAACAGTATCTAATTTGGCCATTCAGTTTGGCAAACGTATTTTATTTCAGGACGTTAACCTGACATTCAACGATGGCAACTGCTACGGCGTTATAGGAGCCAATGGAGCAGGCAAATCCACATTTCTAAAACTCATCAGCGGCGACTTAGACTCCACACGCGGAACAGTTTCTCTCGGACATGGCGAAAGGCTCTCGGTTTTAAAACAAGACCACTTTGCCTTTGACGAGTACTCCGTTCTCAACACCGTAATCATGGGACACGACGAATTGTGGAACATAATGCAAGAAAAAGACGCACTATATGCCAAACCCGATTTCTCTGACGCAGACGGTCAAAGAGTTGGTGAACTCGAAAGCCGTTTTGCCGAACTCGATGGTTGGAACGCAGAAAGCGATGCAGCTGCTCTATTGTCGGGACTTGGAATAAAAGAAGAATTACATTACAAACAAATGTCCGAATTATCGGGAAAAGAAAAAGTACGCGTTCTTTTGGCTCAAGCACTTTTTGGAAACCCCGACAACCTATTACTCGACGAACCTACCAACGACCTCGACCTCGCTACCGTCAATTGGTTGGAAAACTATCTTTCAAACTTTGAAAAAACGGTGCTTATTGTTTCGCACGATAGGCATTTTCTCGACTCTGTATGCACTCACACAGTTGATATAGACTACGGAAAAATAACAATGTTTGCTGGCAACTATAGTTTTTGGTATCAATCAAGCCAACTTGCATTGCGACAACAAGCTCAACAAAACAAACGCGCCGAAGAAAAAAAGCAAGAATTACTTGAATTTATTCGCCGTTTTAGCGCAAATGTAGCAAAATCAAAACAGACCACTTCGCGCAAAAAAATGCTCGAAAAACTCAATATTGAAGAAATTAAACCTTCAACTCGCAAATATCCCGGTATAATTTTTACTCCAGAACGCGAAGCGGGCAACACCATACTCACGGTAAAAGATTTGTCTGCCAAAATGGAAAACGACCTACTTTTTAAAAACGTAAATTTCACAATAGAAAAAAACGACAAGGTTGTTTTTCTATCAAACGACCCAAGAGCAATGACTGCATTGTTTGAAATTATCAACGGTCATCAACAACCGCTTTCTGGATCATACGAATGGGGCGTTACAATAACAACATGTTATTTACCTCTCGACAACAGCGAATTTTTCCAAAAAGATATAACACTAAGAGATTGGCTTGGACAATTTTCGTCCGACACAACAGAAACATTTATCCGCGGATTTTTGGGAAAAATGTTGTTTTCTGGCGACGAAATATACAAAAAAGCAAATGTTCTGTCGGGAGGTGAAAAAATGCGTTGCATGATAGCAAGAATGATGTTAAAAAATGCCAACTGCATGATTCTCGACACGCCAACAAACCATCTTGACTTGGAAAGCATACAAGCATTCAACAACACGTTGACCAATTTTAAGGGAATAATACTTATGTCGTCTCACGACCACGAATTTATCCAAACAGTTGCCAACCGCATCATAGAACTTACTCCTAACGGAATTATAGACAAACGCATGGATTACGACGACTATATTACCGACCCCGAAATACAGCAACGAAAAGCCGAACTATATGCAAAGTAATTTTGCAAACTAATGCGCATGGCAAATTGTAACAATGCTAAAATTGCTAAAAAAATGAAATACCATCTTGTAACGCTTGGCTGTCAGATGAATATATCCGACAGCGGGCGTGTTAAATCATACATAGAAAACATCGGTTACAAACCTACCGACAACCCTCACGAAGCTGATTTGCTTGGTGTTATAGCTTGTTCGGTGCGACAAAAAGCAATAGACAAGGTTTATAATCTAATAGCCGTTTGGAATCGTCAAAAGGGAGAACGTCCATTTACAACATTCCTAACAGGTTGCATTTTGCCCAACGACAGAGAAAAATTTTTAAAGTCGTTTGACATGGTTTTCGACATGAGAGATTTAACCAATTTTTCAAAAATGCTCTCCGAAAAAATCCACGAAGGCACATATTATCCAAAACTTTCGCGCGAAGAACAAGCCTATCAAATGGACTATTTTTGGAAATTAGATGGTCGTCAACCCGACAAATTTGAAGCATTTGTACCAATTCAAAATGGCTGCGACAAGTTTTGCACATATTGCGCAGTGCCATACACACGCGGGCGTGAGGTTTCACGCTCATCGGCAGAAATTGTTGAAGAAGTAAAATGTTTGGTTAATGCTGGATTTAAATCAATTACACTTTTGGGACAAAACGTTAATTCCTACGGACTTGACAAAAAAGGCAAAGAAATAACTTTTGCCCAACTACTCGATTTAATTGGACGTTACGGAGATGAAAGTGGCAGAGAGTTTCACGTATATTTTACATCGCCTCATCCGAGAGACATGACGGTTGACGTTTTGGAAACAATAGCCAAATACAAATGCCTTGGCAAATGGATTCACATTCCAATCCAAAGCGGTGATACAGAGATGCTTAAACGCATGAACCGTAAATACGACATCAACCGTTATCGAGAAGTAATTGCCGATATACGCCGCATACTACCAACCGCAACAATTTTTACAGACATAATTGTTGGTTTTACAGGCGAAACGTTGGAAGAATTTGAAAACACACGCCGCGCTGTCTTGGAATTTAAATACAACATGGCGTTCATAGCAATGTATTCACCACGCCCGGGAGCAAAGTCTTCGGAGTGGGTTGACGATATTCCAAAAGCCGAAAAATCAAGACGTTATGCAGTGTTGAGCGAAGATTTGAAATCAGTTTCGTCGCTCTACACAGCAAACATGGTTGGCAAAGAATTTCGCATTCTTGTTAACGGACACGACCGTTTGGATGGTTATCTTTCAGGCTTAACAGAAGGTAAAATAGCAGTGCGTTTCAAAAGCAACAACGAAAATTTAATTGGCAGTTTTGTAGATGTAAAAATCACAAAATCGAGCGATTTTTCGGCAGAAGGTGAAATAATAACAAAATAAATATTAAATTTTTGAAATAAATGAAAAAATCAAATAACTATTATGATGGAATATTAACAAAACTTTATAAGAAGGAGCAAGATGAGAAGTTAAAGATTCGTGTTAAAAATGCAAAGCCTTTAGTAAATAATAAAAGCCCATATTTACGTTTTACTAAAGCATATAATAGAAAAGTTAATAGATCAAACCCAGGTGATGATATAAGTAAGAAAACATATTAATATAATATTTATTGAATATTTGGCATTTCCAAATAGATAATAATCATACTATAAAAAGATTAAATATTTTCCAAATATTATCAGATATTGATAAAGATTTTATACAAACAACACATTTATTATCTCCAAAGCCTACAAGGTATGGAATAAAACCAAGTACTAACCTTACTAAAAGTGGAAAGAAAGTAAGGGAGCACGAAAATTTATATATGCTTACAAGATTGTTTACACAAGAATCAGAGCATAAGCTTGATAAATTTGAACAAAAATTTTTAGAATCAAAAAGTTTCAAAAATAATATGTGCAATTTGCCTTCCATTAATTTGAATAAAACAAAACTTCCGAAATTAACTCTTGTTCAAAGTCAAAAGAAACTAAATAATGGTAAGTTACCAAAATTAGAAAATAAAAAAATCAATAATTTTAGCTCTATTCAAACCAAATATAATAAAGATAGTAAAGAACTTGGTAAGTCCTATTTTATGGATATTATACATTCTTATAAAAATAGAACAGTTGTCAATCCAAAAGATAAAGATAATGTAAGTGTTATTCATGATGAAGATGAAATTTCTTCTTTTCATAATTAAAAAAAGAAGGGAGAAATTATAACCGAAATAGAAATATTGATAAAATATTTAAAAGTGAAATTTCAAGGAAAAAGTAAGTAAATTATCTAGGTGTGAACAAATAAAATATTTA
>CALFIU010000010.1 GCA_937877455.1 uncultured Bacteroidales bacterium | reverse complement strand
TCTTCCGATCTATTTTCCCTACTTCGGGATCCATACTTTCTATAACACTTCCAAGGTGCTTTTGCTCGATTAAATTGCCGCAAAAAAGCAGATCAATGGGGCGCTTTCCAAAAGGAATATCCTCTATGATTTTTCCGGTATTAGGATTAGTCTTACCTAACACGGATGTGCCGGCGGAGGGCAAAAAATACGCACCACGAATATCGGTATAAAATTTTTTAACATAAGAAAGATGGTCAAGGTTAATGCAAAAAACCTCCATCTTTTGTATAAAACTGTTTTATCACTTCATTTATTGCTGGGTGCATTCGATATTGAGTATTGAAAACACCTTTTAGGCTATCATGTATAGACTCAAACAATCTTTGAAAATGAGAAATCTCCATTTCTTTGAAATGGTTCTCGACAAAACTTTTTAATTTTTTTATTTCATGTAGTTTTTTCTTATCGTCAGTTTTGTTTGACAAGAATTTCAGCGTTGATAAAAACTCTTCTTTATCCAAAAGTGGTGGCAATTGACGGTGGTCGCCAATAATGATATTCTTTTTCCCATATATCAGAGGCAGCGATAGTTCTGCTGGTGTTGCCTTGCTAGATTCGTCCTGAATAACAGTGTCGAATCTTATGTAGTCATTCTTACCATCTTTATTTGTCCTGTTTTGAACATTTCCAAACAATTCACAATACGTACGAAAGAATCCTGTTGGCGCACCTTTCGTACTTCTATCTCCAATAGAACTACAAGTAGCACCAACAACATTGCAATTGTGAATGTATTTGTCAAAGACTATCTGTCGTGTCTCTTTTGTTGGGTTATTCAGTATATTCTTCCATAACTCATAAACATCTTTACTCATTTGGCTTTTGTCTATTCTGTTGGAAATGTTGGAAAGCCAATTGTCAAGGATAATTTTTTGACTAATATTGTCTTCCTGCTCATCATCACTATCATCTTCGGTGTCTGAATATGAAAGAGAACCGGTTTCAACCCACTGTTTTAGTGTGTCAATGTTGAACTGTTTTCCTTCCATTTCTAATTTTTCTTCACCTCCAATGCGAATAGGTTTAACAAGATTGTGTGTTGAATTTACAACCCTTGCTATCGCATTGTCAACCGCCAAATTTGTTTCGGAAGTCAACAAAATACGCTGAGGCTTTTTATCTCGTAATCCTATTCGGATATGCTGCCAAATAATTTCAGCAATAGCAGTTGATTTACCAGTGCCAGGGGGACCTTGTATAAGTGACAAGTCTTCAGCCAATAACGTTTTAATTATTGCTTGCTTCTGTGATTCATTAACCTTGGTGTTGAGCAAATTATCATTTACGTCTTTATAAAAATCGCTTTGCGTATTAGTATAGAAATCAATATCTTGTATGGGTTTAGCCTTGCTTGCATCAAATATAAACTCTGACAAATTCGAATTTTGCAATCCCTTACCCGATGAAATGGCCGAAAATGATTTTTTTAGCCGTGTAATCTTTTCCAAATCACCTGTAATATCTGGCGTTATATAACGAAGTTGATCGTTATCGATAAGATATGAGATTTGTTTGTTATCAGTCGAAGAAATATCAAATGTGAGTTGCGGAAAGCTTACTCTAATCAGTTTTCCCAGTTTGAAGTCTTTTGCCAAAAAATCACAACATCTCAAATCTTTTACTGAATCCGACAATGATTCTTGTAGAGAGTCGTTATCAAGCGACAATCGATATTTCTCTTTCCCTTCTGGACAAGCGTAAACATCGTATGAATAAGAAGAATCCAATTCTTTGAGCTCATCTTGCAGACTTCTAACCAATTGCTTGTATTTAGTAGAATCAGAATATTCTTGAAAGAAATATAAAGTGCCGTCTTTAGCATTGGATTGGAATTGAATAGAAGGAAAAGATTCACGTAATTTATCTTCCAAATCCTTCAATGATGTGTTTTGATATTTCAAATCAACATTGCATCTATGATTGTCGTAGTATGAAAGAACAATATATGGGCAGGTATCCGATACTCTTCCCAATACATCTTTCAATGATTCTTCACGCCAATTAAAGTCAACACCAATTTCATAATTGGGGCTTATTGATATACCCTCTTGAATTTGAAGAGTCTGATATAATGCACTCCAAAATGGCTCTTCCCAGTTGTTTTGTTTACTCAAAAACTCATTTGAGAACTTTTTTATGTCATAACGATACCTAAACTTTGAAGTATATGTAATGTTGTCTTTCCCGAATAATCTGTCAAATTGTCTTTTAAGACGAGTGAATTTGAAATTAAAGTCAAACTGCTCCTCAAACCAGCCATTTAAGTCATCAACCGTTTTTTCTTTTCTTATTTGTGTAGTAAAACTAAAAGAACAACCATCATCATTTATTTTAGGAAGACCGAAGTTTTGCGTTTTGACATCATATTTCGAAATAGCTTCTTCGTTAACATAGAATGTGAATGTATAGTTATGAAGCGATAGTCCTATTTGCTCATTCAAAAATTGTATCAACGAATCTGATAAGTAACCATTTTCTACAGTGATAAAACTTTTACGATTGATATTATCTTTTTTATCTTCAGCAATTGTAGTTTCATGTTTCCAAGGGATATTTGGTGCCAATTGAGACAAGAAACTCAATGGCGACGGTGTGAAACGGAAAATAATACTTGCGGTATCGGGAATGGAAACATCCTGAGATACCAATATAGATTGAATTTGTTTCAAGTCATTGATTGAAATTTGAAGTCTCCCTTTTTTATCGAAAGAAAAATCACAGTGGTAATTCTTCAACAAAGAAACTAATGATTTGTTTTTTTGACATATAGTGCCATCAACAATTGGTCGTGAACCGAGTTTTATAAAGTTGTGTTCTGCGGCTTCTGACAATCGTTGCTTAGTTGTAAAATCTATTTGGTTTGAAATGTTTGTATCAACATAGAAATAGCCATTAGAAAAATTTAAGTCTTCTTTTGAGAGTGAGTATGTGTTAGCGATTTCCGTCAACATACTATCTGTTTGATTGCGTTCGTCAACAGACATTAGCATTTTTTCACCAACTATTCGTGTCGATGAAGGGACAATAGGAATAGGAACTGCTCTGGCTCTCAATAATTGTTCTTGAACATCAATATGCTTGTTCCAAATATCCTTGATTTTTTCGTTTCTCAATAGCGTATAATCGTTTTTCGACATAAAATTCTTCTTAAGTAAAATCTGTATGGTTTTCCAACTCTTCTCTTGCTGTCATTTTTCCATCGCCTTTCTCAACGCCTCCACGTCGGGCAGGGCTCTCCGCAGGTTTTCGGGCATGTCGGCCGTGGTGGTGTAGGTCGCCACGCCCATCGGCTTGTTGTAGTCGCGGATAACAAACTCTACATAATCACGCTTGGCAGATTTGCACAGCACAAGGCCAATTGAAGGATTTTCGTGTGGTTTCTTCACTTTGGCATCGAGGATGGAGAGATACGACATCAGTTGCCCAAGATACGAAGACTTGAAATCGCCTGTTTTCAGTTCCACCACCACCAAGGCATTTAGTTCACGATTGAAAAACAATAAATCGGGGAAATGCTCCACCCCATACACTTCCAAATGGTACTGGTTGCCTATGAACGCAAAGTCGTTTCCGAAAGTCATGATGAAATTCTTAACATTTTGGACAATTTGCTGTTCCACCTCACGTTCATCCACATCGATGTCTTCACGCTCGCCAATCTGCTCCACATTGATGAAATCCAACAGGTATTCGTCCTTGAACATCATTACCGCCTTACGTGCCAAAGTGGAATTAGGCATAGTTTGGGTGAAATTGTTAGGCATTACATCTTGATGACTGTAGGCATTATCTTTAATCAGTTTTTCCAATGCCCTTGACTGAAGGTTTTCTTCCGCAACGCGATGGATGTAGTAATAGCGTCCATTAAGGCTTTTTTCTTTCTCTATGATTCTTATATGATGTGTGAAAGGCACCTTAAAAAAGTCCTCAATGGGGAATTTTTTCGTTTCTGGTATTTGAATGGCTTGGTGGATATCTATCTTGTAGTCAAACAATTCGCCAATCATGATTGGCGAATTGTCAATATGTTGATTGTCAGTATTTTGTAATTCGCCAATCGCGATTGGCGATTTGTCGTCGGTCATGACCGACGAATTGGGGTCCAAACCCATCCATTCTTCATAAAACAAGCGCATATTCTTCATGCTCGAAGCCGAAAATCCTCTCAGTCCTGGCAATTCCTTTCGTAATTGCTGACTGATGGCTTCCAATGCGCCCGTTCCCCATTTGTTTTTACGAGTGTTGAGTGAGATGTATTTGCCTATACCAAAATAGACAGCCAACTGTGTGCGATTCACGTCTTTGGCTGCTTCGTATTGTCCTTGTAAGATAGCCAGTTTGATGGTTTCAACGGCTCTGCTGAAATTATTTGGTATGTTCATAAATCGCTATTTCACAACTGTCGTTTCTTTATTTCTCACCTATTAACCGAAAAGCCACCCACTCAAAAAACGGACTTCGGCGGTTAGCGTGGTAAATTTACAAAAAATGGTGGATTTTTAACAATTATTGATGGTCAATATTTTGCGGACGAATTCAACTTGTGGGGTGGTGAAACAAAGCTATACGCACGGTTTTGCGAGATTTTGTGTATGGCTTTGCTTTTTACCAACCGAATTTTTATCTGCGCGCATTGCAACCAAGTTGCAAAACATCTGTTATAATTTCGCGGCGTAAAACTCAAAAACAACGAGAAATGAACATTTGGAACATATTTGCGCCCATTTACGAGAGGTCGATGAAATCGCAGCAGCAGATTTATAGCTACATCTACGCTCACGCCGCCGCAACATGCGAGGGCAAAGATGTTCTCGAACTCGCCACCGGTCCGGGTATGATTGCCAAAAACATCGCTCACGCTGCCCGAAGCGTTGTCGCCACCGACTTTGCCGAAAAGATGATAGCAACGGCCCCAAAAAACGGCTGTCCGAAGAATGTAACTTTTGAAGTGGCCGATGCCACTGATTTGCAATACGATGACAATAGTTTTGACATAGTGATAATTGCCAGCGCACTTCACATAATGCCCAATCCCGAAAAGGCAATGCAAGAAATCTCGCGGGTTTTGAAAGACGGCGGAACACTCATCGCCCCCAATTTCATTTTCAGTGGCAAAAAGAACCTTTGGCAGCATTTCCTGAGTTTCATAGGCGTAAAATTTGCGCACGAATGGACGGCGGACGAATACTCCGACTTTTTGCGGCAAAACGGCTGGCAAATAGTCGGGTCAGAGATTGTCAAAGGCCGGATAGATTTGATTTACGTAGAATGTAAAAAAGGATGAAAGCACTTGTTTACGGCACAGGGGCGATTGGCTCGCTGATGATTCATTATCTTTGCAAGGCAGGCAACGACGTTACGGTTGTGGCTCGCAAAAAATATGATTCTTTGCGGCAAAACGGACTTGTAATCCGTCATTATTTCCAAAGGACAACAACAACCGACCACCCGAAAATTGTTGACAAAGCCCCTGACGGAGAGGATTTTGACATTGTGTTTTCGGTGATGCAGAGCCAACAGCAAAAGGCGCTTTTGAACGTTTTGGCAACCCTGAACACAAAACTCATTGTTTTGGTCGGCAACAATTTGGAAGCTGATTATTGTTTGGATTATCTGAAAGGGAAAAATGTATTATTCGCATTCCAAAATTCGGCGGGACGGTGCGAGGACGGCAAAACTATTGTCGGTCGCATGCCCGTAACCGAACTTGTAATCGGCGGTTTGCACAATGCCGCTTCTGACGTGGATTTGCAGATAATCCGCAAGGCGTTTGCCGTCAACGGTTACAAAATAACCGCCATCGACGACATGTACGCATACTATCTCTGCCACGTCGCTGAGGTGATGCCATACGCCTATATGTGCTACAAAACCAATTGCAACATAAAGCAACTCTCCAGAGGCGACATCAAAACAATTATGAAAGCTTCCAACGAATGTTTCAATTACCTGAAAGGCATCGGAATCAATGTGCGTCCCAAAAACGAGGACAAGTTTTATTCGGGCGGACTTAAAACAACGGCTATGTTCTTGTTGTACAGATTGATGTCTAAGACGGTTTTGGGCAGATTGATGATACAAGACCATTGCGAAAATGGCATTGAGGAGATGCGTTACATAGATCAGGAATTTGAGAAATTCCGCGCAAAAAACATTGGAGCTCCAATGCCCGTCTGGAACGGAATTCGTGAGTATCTGAAAAATTAAATAAAAATGAATGCGACAAAAGTATTAAAGAGGAAAACCATTTTCAAGACTGAGATCGCCAATAATTTTTCGGTGGAGGATACCGAAACTATTTGGCATGATGCGCATATCAGGTTGCAAAAAATGTATGACAGCCACGC
Organism: uncultured Bacteroidales bacterium; assembly: GCA_937877455.1. Classification (GTDB taxonomy): domain Bacteria; phylum Bacteroidota; class Bacteroidia; order Bacteroidales; family UBA3824; genus UBA3824. The sequence goes on along the minus strand of CALFIU010000010.1, from coordinate 962 downwards.
CAATCTTTCCGATGGCGTAAAAAAACATACTGACAATTTTATTTTCCCTGCGGCGGCTATCTATCTTGCCATCAAGGAAAAAGACAGCGAAAAAGCATTCTCTATAATGCAGAAAGTGATGAAAGAAAAGGCGTTGCAGTCGGGCAAGGGATTTGCGCGGTTTGTAAAAATGCCCTTTGGCAGGAGGCTTTTCCTAAAAATGTGGGATTCGATAAGCCACAAAATGTTTGGCGAGACGGCGGGGTTTCGCAATGTGTTCTATCCCAAGCAGAAAGGCGAGTTTCGCATGGACATTCTTCAATGTCCGTACAACACCTACCTTAGCGAGGCAGGCTGTCCTGAACTCACACGGCTGTTCTGCGAAAACGATGTGTATTCGTACGGCAATCTGCCCGGAATGTCGTTTGTCCGCACTCAAACATTAGGTTCGGGTGGCAAGTTGTGCGATTTTAAGTTGGTGTTAACAGACTGATAATGATGCATATATAAACTCAGAGAGAGTGCATTTTGAGTTTATACCAAAATGTTGATTGAGTGTTTTTACCTAAAATCGGATTTGTATGATTTATTGAAACTTGCTTTATTTCAATCAGTTAGATGATGATTTTATAAAAATCAATTTATCGTTTTATTTGGTAAAAAAAGGATTGTGAATCAATGGTTTGAAACAAGTAAAAATATAAAAAGCCGCCTCAGCATTTCTGAAGCGGCTTTCGTTAACATAATGAAAAAACAAAATTACTCTTCCTCTTTATGTTCAGCCTCGTAAGCCTTCAGCAGTTTCTCTTGAACATCGACTGGCACTTGCGCATACTCAGCAAACTTCATTGTGTAAGTTGCGCTGCCCGATGTTAACGAGCTAAGCGAGGTTGAATATTTGTTCAGTTCGGCAAGTGGCACGCGGGCCTGCAACTTCTTGGATACGGCTTTTTCATTTAAAGATCCTTGTTTCTTTTACTTTT
>CALFIU010000009.1 GCA_937877455.1 uncultured Bacteroidales bacterium | reverse complement strand
AATGCACTTTTTGTACGATTGGGTCAAAAAACCGCTGACGAAAATGCACTTTTTGAACGATTGGGTCAAAAAACCGTTGACGAAAATGCCAATTTTTTTCAATTGGGTATTTTCGACATTTCTCTTTAAAGAAATTGTCGCACAACAAATCAATAAAAATTAATCCAACGAATATATTTTTTTGTCAATAAAAAATAATATTTTTAAATTTGCGGAGAAAAGTGCAATATAGAGTAGAAAGCACTGATAAAATTTTAAAACACAACTTGCCAACTACGCATAAAAAGCAATTGGACGGCAAAAAAAATGATTAAAAATTTTTCGCGAAAATATACAAATGACAGAAACAAAAATTACAAGCGATATGCTTGCAGAAACAGCAATTGCAGCAATCTGCAATAAAAAAGGCGAACAGATAGTAAAATTAGACATGCGCCAAGCCGATGGAGCAGTCTGTGATTTCTTCGTAATCTGCCAAGCCGACAACCCACGTCAAGTAATGGCAATAGCCGACGAAATAGAAGACTTTGTAAGAGAAAATACTGGAGAAAAACCATTGCATATAGAAGGACGCGACAACGCACAATGGATTATATTAGACTATGTTAACGTGGTTGTTCACGTATTTTTGGACGAAGCACGCGAATTTTACAAACTCGAAAAACTTTGGGCAGATGCCACTCGCACAAATTATAGCGATAACGGAAAACCTATTGAATAACAAAAGACACCTTATTATATAAAATGGACGAAAAAGAAAAACGTCAACAAAAGCCCAACAATATATTCGGCAACAACGGACGACCACAAAAAAACAACACCATATTTTGGATTTTTGGGTTAGTAATAATAGCATTGTTTGCTGTGCAGTTTCACGATTTTAATGGAAGCCCCAAAACAATTTATTGGAGCCAATTAAAATCAATGCTCCAAAATCGCGACATAAGACTAATAATGCTCGTAAATAAAGAAGATGCCCAAATATATCTAAAAGAAGATAGGTATAACTCCACAACATACAAGGAGTTACGCGATAGAAACATACCACTAACGGGGCCACACTTTATTTATCACATTTCTACACCAGAAACTTTTCAAACAAGGCTCGAAGATGCCCAAAAAGACATTCCAGAAAACGAACGAATACTCTTTGAAAGCGAAACCAAAACCAATATCTTAGGAGAAGTGCTTGGTTGGATATTCCCCATAGCCATACTACTTCTGTTTTGGCTATTTGTTTTCAAACGTATGGGCGGTGGCTCTGGAGGCGGAATTTTCAGCATGGGCAAATCCAAAGCCAAAGTATTCGATCAAGAAGAAAACAAAATAAAAGTAACTTTTGCAGATGTAGCAGGATTATCCGAAGCAAAACAAGAAGTAACCGAAATAGTTGATTTTCTAAAAAATCCTGACAAATACACACGACTTGGCGGCAAAATCCCCAAGGGCGCATTACTCGTAGGCCCTCCGGGTACTGGAAAAACTCTATTGGCAAAAGCAGTGGCAGGCGAAGCCAACGTTCCATTTTTTTCAATGTCGGGTAGCGACTTTGTAGAAATGTTTGTAGGAGTTGGAGCCTCGCGTGTACGCGATCTCTTTAGCCAAGCAAAACAAAAAGCACCTTGCATTGTTTTTATAGACGAAATAGATGCCATAGGACGTGCAAGAGGTAAAAATCTAAATTTCAATAGCAACGACGAACGCGAAAATACGTTGAATCAGTTGCTTACAGAAATGGACGGTTTTGAAACAAACACTGGCATTATAATGATTGCAGCCACCAACCGTGCCGAAATACTCGACCCAGCATTGATGCGTGCAGGAAGGTTCGACCGACAAATAATGGTTGAACTTCCCGACCTCAACGAACGCGGTGAGATATTCAACGTTCACCTAAAACCATTAAAAGTGGACGAAACCCTTGACCTTAACTTCTTGGCAAAACAAACACCGGGTTTTTCTGGAGCAGACATCGCCAACGTTTGCAACGAAGCAGCCCTAATAGCAGCGCGACACAACAGAGAAAAAGTTGGTCGTCAAGATTTTCTTGATGCCGTTGATAGAATAATTGGCGGATTGGAGAAGAAAAATAAAATAATGACAGCACAAGAAAAACGAACTATTGCCTACCACGAAGCAGGACACGCAACAGTTAGTTGGTTGCTCGAAAACGCCAATCCACTTATAAAAGTAACCATTGTACCACGTGGAAAAGCACTCGGAGCAGCTTGGTATCTTCCCGAAGAACGCCAAATAACCACAAAAGAACAAATGCTCGACGAAATGTGTGCTCTCGTTGGTGGTCGTGCATCAGAAGAAATAAACTTCGGCAAAATTTCTACTGGAGCACTCAACGACTTAGAAAGAGTTACAAAATACGCATACGCTATGGTAACATACTACGGAATGAGCGAAAAAATAGGAAATATAAGTTTCTATTCCTCAACAGAAGACTATTCTTTCCAAAAACCATACAGCGAAACCACAGCCGAATTGATAGATAAAGAAGCAAAAGCTTTAATTGATTATGTTTATAATCGTGCCAAAGAATTACTTACCGAAAATAAAGAAAAACTTGGTGTGCTTGCCGAGTTGCTTCTTGAACGTGAAGTAATCTTTACCGAAGATGTTGAACGTATATTTGGCAAACGCAAATTTGCATCAAAAGAACAAGAAGAAGCTCTTTATGGCAAAAAGGAACTAACAGTGATTCCTCCACCGTTTAACAAAGATAATCAACAACAAGAGGAACAACCTGTTAAAGATTCTGATAACGAAAACAAACAAAACGAATCTAAAATAGAAGGTGATCCACATATAAATAACGACACCACCGATAATCAAAAAAATGATTCGGACGCAGAACAAGATAAGCAAAGCGACTAAATGTTAAACCAAAAAACTTGAAATTATGGAAGACTGGGTAAAAATTCAATCGTTCGACCGCATACACCAAGCAGAATGGAGAAAAGATTTATTAGAAAGCAACGATATTCGTGCCGTAGTAATAAATGAACGCGACAGCATTTTTCTAATGGGCGAAATAAAACTTTATGTTCGCAAAGAAGACGAAAAAAAGGCATTAGCACTAATAGAAGAATTTCAAGGGTTAACAAAAATAGACTCGTTTATTTTGCGCCAACCAATAGAAAACCTAAAAGATGTGCTTGACCAAAACACCATCTACGCCGTAATAAAAACAAGCAAAAATGAGCGTTATATGCTTGATAATTACGAGCTTTACGTGCGTAATGAGGATGTACAAAAAACACTTCCGTATTTAACTGGAGAAAAACTTGAAGGTTGGACACTCTTAGAAACATGTTTACGCACAAGGCAAACAAGATTTAGAGTAGAACTTCTTGCCGAAAAGAAAATAGATACCATAATCATAAAGAAACGCGATTCGCAATTTATGAAAGCCGAAATTAATATTTACGTAAAAAACAGCGACGTAGAAATTGCACGGCAAACACTCAATAATCTTATCGGTTGGATACAAATAGAAACATTTCCAATGTTGCACCGCGCAGAAATTCGCGAAAATCTCCTTGGAAAACATGGTATTCGTTCGATAATTATAAAAAACACAGAAGAAGACTACCAACTTTTTGTGGAATGTAACAACGAAGAAAAAGCAATAAAAATTATTTGTTTTGTTTTCATGTCTTATTCTGCGAAAAATGATATAATGTTGCCACCCGTTTTAAGACAATACGAAGCATCTGCATTGTCATATCCATTGATGTTTAAATGTGTAACCCAATTAAATTTTTTTGTCGCAAAGTAAGCACATTCGTCAAAAGATAAATCAACCAAGTTAATTGAAAATTCTGTGCCATCTAAATTACTTGTCACAGACCAGTTGTCCCCACCCGCAGGTGCGCGGTCGTTGTTGATAACACCTGCCTCTATCAAATAATCAATAGATACATTCGTGTATCCAGAATAACCCAATAAAATGTGGGTTTTTTGTGCAATGTCTTTTAATTCTTCGCTGGCAATCAGTCGCTTTTGTTTTTCATTTGTTGAATGATACATGCTGTATGTTGCAGATATCATAACTGCGCCAATCGCTAACACCCCGATAATTTCTATTAGTGAACGTCCCAGTTGCTCTCTCATCTTTTTGCCCTTTGATTATTACTTAGATACACCTATTATTTCTGCACCTTCGAACAAATTCATCGCGTCTGCAACCATTGGGTCAGCGGCGATTTCGGATTTGTTGTGTTCGGAAATTGTTTCCTTGTGCGGGTCTTCGGTTGTTGTTTCCAGTGTCCAATTTTTTCCAGTGTTGTCCCGCAACCACACGGATAATTTTTGAGAAAAATTTTTGTCGTTTTGTCTGTCAAAATATTTTATTTTGTTGCCCCCGAATTCAAGAATTTCCAGATTAGAACTGACATAAGAATAAAGCAACAACTCGCGCGCATTTTGCAACGCGTTAACCAATTCTGTCGCATTTTTTATATCAATATATTTTGATTGTTCTGTTGTTATTGGCTTTTCTAATTCTGGTTTTTTTTCAACAGGTTTTGATTCTTGCTTTAATAATTCTGGGATAGATGGCATATCCGCAATATGGATAAGACGCACAACCAACATATCAAAACATTGTTTTTGATTAGTCGATGCCTGTAATTCCGGAACAGCTGCAACCATAACCTGCCATATTCGGGATAAAGTATTCAAAGAAATATTTTCATTTATTTTCTTGATAGTTTCGCGTTGGTCTGCGGTATACGGTAAAGATGACGCATCATGTAAACGCAAAGATGGATACATACGTGTCGCCCAATGTGTCCACTCCATCATATCGTTAAGCAGCATTGTCAAATCTGCGCCATTAGCATAAATTTCATCCAATTTATTTAATGCTGCACTAACATCATCAGACAAAACAGTTTTCATAAAATTGACAACTGTGCCACGGTCTGTGCGTTTTAACATATCAAGAACGGCGCCTTCGTCAACATGTCCCCCGGTTTGCGCAATCGCCTGGTCCAAAAGTGACAAACCATCACGCACAGAACCATCAGCCGCGCGCGCCAGTAATTCATTTGCTTCGTCAGAAAGCATTATCTTTTCTTGTTCTGCAACCCAGGCGAAATGTTTCTTTAATGTTTCAACAGGAACACGTGCCAAATCAAACCGCTGACATCTTGATAAAATAGTGACGGGAACCTTTCTTATTTCTGTTGTTGCCAGTATAAAAATTACATGTGGCGGTGGTTCTTCCAGTGTTTTCAGTAATGCATTAAAAGCACTGGTCGATAACATATGGACTTCGTCAATAATATAAACCTTGTATCTAGCATTGGTCGGGCGATAAAGCGCAGCATCCAAGATTTCGCGCATGTTATCAACCCCAGTATGCGAAGCCGCATCAATTTCCATAACATCAATATGCTGACCCGCCGCAATCGCGCGACAATTTTCACATTCACCACACGGTTTTGATGTGGCTGAATCCGAAGACAAACAATTCAATGCCTTGGCCAAAATGCGAGCGGTACTGGTTTTCCCAGTTCCGCGAATACCTGTAAAAATATATGCATGTGCGATGCGCCCAGTGTTTATCGCAGTCGTCAATGTTTTAACCAAAACATCCTGACCAATCAGGTTTTCAAAATTTTGACTGCGATATTTGCGCGCTAAAACAGTATAATTATTTTCCATGAATCTTCCTTAACTGTCAAAAGCATAGATCGGAAGAGCGT
>CALFIU010000008.1 GCA_937877455.1 uncultured Bacteroidales bacterium | reverse complement strand
TACAACGAGCGCGGCGAAAACCAACTCTTTGATTATCTCGACTTCTACCACGCCGACAAGGGCTACTTGCTGAGTTTCTGTTTTAACAAGAACAGCAAGCCTGAGGCGCGGACGATAAGCCAAGGCGGCAGGGAGATTGTGGAGGTGGTGGTGTGAACATTAACAAAGCCAAATATACCAAACTTTTTCCACTCCGCCACCATGTTTTCCGAAATATTTTTGTTAATTTTGCATCGGACATAAAAAGCACAAGGCTCAATCATGAAAGAATTCAACACCACAGGCATTTGTTATCCATACAAACATTATATGGTAAACATCGACAGCCGAATCGAAGAAATCGAAAAGGCTGTCGCAAAGGGCGAGTATATCACCATCAACCGTGGACGTCAGTATGGAAAGACCACCACACTGTACCACCTTGCCGAAAAATTGCAGGAGAATTATGTTGTGTTTTCGATAAGTTTTGAGCGGATGGGCGAAGCTGAGTTTGGAACAGACGACGCACTTGCCTACAATTTTTTGGACAAAATGCGCAAAATGCTGCGCGTTGCCAAAAACGCCAACGACTACGTGAGAAACTCCATTAAAAAGGTCGTCGAGGACAATTCCGAAAAAAGTCTTATAAGGTTTTCATTCTTGGACGATTTTTTCACAGACCTCTGCGACAATTCCGACAAGCCTATTGTGTTGATAATCGACGAAGTGGATAGCGCGAGCAATTATGAATCGTTTATAAAACTCCTCCGCTTGTTGCGTGAAAAATACCTGATACGCGAACAAATCCCCACTTTTCAATCCGTAATCCTCGCCGGTGTCTATGACATCAAGAACCTGAAACTCAAAGTGCGCCCCGACTCAGACCACCAGTACAATTCGCCGTGGAACATCGCCGTGGCATACACTACCGACATGTCGTTGCACACCGACGGCATCCAACAGATGCTCCAAGAATACGAATCCGACCATCATACGGGAATGGACACGGCTCAAATGGCGCAAATGATTACAGACTACACTTCGGGTTATCCGTTTTTTGTATCAAGGGTGTGCCAACTTATTGACCAACAAAATTTTAGTTGGGACAAAGATGGTATTATCTCCGCTATAAAACTAATTCTTAACGAAAGGAACAATACATTTTTCAGCGACCTTGTAAAAAAATTAGACGATTTTCCCGATATAAAAAGGATGTTGAAAGATATGCTCTTTTACGGTAAGGAATTTACTTTCAACCCCGACAATAGAATTTTGAACATTGCCGCTATGTTTAACTATATCACCAACATAAACGGCAAAGTCAAAATCTCCAACCGCATTATCGAAACCCGCCTATACAACCTTTTTATGAGTGAAGAGGAGTTGACAAATTCACTGTATGGAGAGGGACAGACCGACCGCAGCCAGTTCATCGACGGCAAAACGCTCAAAATGGACAAAATCCTCGAAAAATTTGCACAACATTTCCGTGATATTTACGGCAATAAGGATTTGACATTCAAGGAGGAAGAAGGTCGCAGATTTTTTATGCTCTATATCCGTCCAATTATCAATGGCACAGGCAATTATTACATTGAGGCACAGACTCGCGACCGCTCTCGCACGGATATGATTATTGACTACCTCGGCACTCAATACATCATTGAGATGAAGATTTGGCGCGGCGAAAGTTACAACGAGCGCGGCGAAAACCAACTCTTTGATTATCTCGACTTCTACCACGCCG
>CALFIU010000007.1 GCA_937877455.1 uncultured Bacteroidales bacterium | reverse complement strand
TGTTTTGTTTTCAATATTTTGCCGTTTTTAACATTTTTTAATTTCGGAATTGAGGGAAAAGATGCTGCAATATTATGGCCCATTATTGTTAACAGATGGGAACATTCATTGCTACATAACCAAATTGTAATAAGACAAAAAATAAATTTTGTAAAATCAATATCACAACATAAATTAAAATGGTTTAACCCAAGATATGGGCTAATGTGTATGTCAAATTTATTATTATACGGTATATACGGTGAATTTTGTCAAATACGACCATCTCACTTAGCTCTTCCATATACAAAATCGCTATTTGAAGAGTGTTGGAATATATTTAATAACGAACTTAACTATACTATGTCAACACGTTTTAGAACTGATATAAGTGTATTTCATTTTTTGATGCGCGAATGGAGTTTTATGAAAGGCAATTTTTCTCCATTAAACGTTTTTAAGCATAATAAATACACTGATATAGCAAGTGACGATGTAAAAAATATATGTAAATATATTACTGGTTCTAAATACAAACAACTTGTAATAAACGATGGAGAAAATTGCAATCTGCCCAAAACAGAATTTGAAAACAGATTATCAAAAATAATCAATGCATTTGAGAAAAAATTTCTAGAAAAATCATCATTTGAAAAATAAGTTTATCACATAATAAATATAAAAGTTACAAATAAATAAAATGTATAAGCTTTCTGTCCTTTATGTTTCTGACAATAATTATGCGCCATTACTTGGAATTTCGATGCTTTCTCTATTTGAAAACAACAAAGATATTGATGATATAACTATTTATGCGGCGTTAAATTCTGTATCAACAGAAAATATGCAAAAATTGAAATCAACAGCAGATTACTACAATCGTAATTTTGTTATTATTGATCCAACTATATTTGATATACAATTAGATACTCTTGGAGTACCAAAGTGGAAAGGAAACCATTGTACAAATTATAGATTATTTTTTGAAACAATATTACCTAATAACATTGACCGATTTATATATTTAGACTGTGATACAATTATTTGCGGTAGTTTAAAAAAACTATTAAATTTGGATTTTCAAGAAAAAATTGCAGCAGTAGTACTTGATGTAACAATTATGCAAGATTATAAGCAAATTATTGGTTTTACCAAAACCGATAATTATTTTAACGCTGGTGTAATGTTGATAAACATAAACAATTGGAAACTAAACAATTGCACTAAAAAACTATTATCATATATAAAAAATTCGCGTTCTAAATATTTATATCCCGATCAAGATTTGCTAAACATACTACTAAAAAACAAAACTCTTTTGTTGCCACCAGAATATGATTTTATGCCTATACATAGATTAATTTCGGATAAAGATTATTACGAAATATTTGGTAAAAATAATTATTATTCTCCAACAGAATTAAAAAATGCACGAGAAAATCCTAAAATACTTCACACATATAATTTTATCGGACAATTTCCGTGGAATCAAAATAGTTGGCATCCAGATAATATAATTGTAGATTATTATTTACAACGTTCCCAATGGAAAAATTTTCAAAAATTTAAATACTCAAACCTTTCTTTATTATTAAAAAACATTTTACACAAAATTTTACCTACTAAAATATTTTATAAACTATTTAAAATAATGGCACTTAACGATTTAAAAAGGAAAGAAAAAAAAATAAAAAAATGTTGATAGCGAGATAAATAGCAAACATTTTGGCTATCGCGACCAAGGATTTTCCTACACGCCATCGCCAACAAACTTCAAATAAGCAGACGGAACAAATGCAAGTGCCACCGCCGCAACACCATCCAATTTAATAACAACCCTACGATTTTTATCAACACGCAAAACCACACCCTCAATACCAGCAAAATCGCCATCAGAAATAACAACACGTTTTCCAACCTTCTCTGCAACTTTTTGATAATCAAGGAACATAACCCTATCATCTGTCAAAGATGCAACACGAATAAAATTTTCCATCTCACGATCGTTAATAGTTAAAATCTCTCTATTTAAAGTTTTGTCGATTGGTCTGTACATCATATAACGCAAAGGACTAAACTCTTCTTCGGTCAACTTCAAATTAGTTAACACCTCACGAGAAGAATGTACAAACAGCAAATTATGAACAGCTGGTATCATCTCCAACCGCTTACGACCACCATAAACCACAAACTGCTGCTTTAAAGGCAAAAAAGTTTCAATATTAAGCAATTCAAGCCGCTCTTTCAACTTCAATTCCCTATTATATGTAACCCTCATCGGAAACCAACGAATCTCTTTCTTATTCATTACACACAAATAATAATTCTCACAAAAATAATCAAAAACATAATATCAAACAAAAAATCTCCAAAAAACTTGCCTAATCCCACAAAAAAACATATAATTGCAAAACATTAAAAGAGTTCTAAAAATTAGGTTTTTCAAGGTGTATAAAATCAAAAAACCAAAATTTACTATTTGTAAATGAGGTTTTTAAGATAGAAATACAACGCAGAAAAACAAATAAAAAAAACCAATTAAACTAAAAAATAATGGAAAAACTAATAACCCTACCCTATCCCGACAACGGATTAGAACCAGTGATAAGCGCACAAACAATAAGCTTTCATCACGGCAAACATCTCCAGACATACGTCAACAACCTTAACAACGCCTTACCAAACAGCGGATTAGAAAACCTACCTCTCACCGAGATAGTAAAACAATCAACAGGCGCAATATTCAACAATGCGGGGCAAACACTAAACCACAATTTATATTTCCTACAATTCAAATCCCCAACAGAAAACAACAGTCCTCAAGGCAAAATAGCAAGCCTTATCGACACACAATACGGAAATTTTGACCAATTTAAAAAACAATTCACCCAACAAAGCACAACACTTTTCGGCTCTGGATGGGTATGGCTATCACTAACAAAAGACAACAAACTCGAAATATCACAAGAACCCAACGCCCAAAACCCAATAACACGTGGCAACACACCACTATTAACAATAGACATTTGGGAACACGCATACTATCTTGATTACCAAAACAAAAGAGCCGAATACATAAACAATTTCTGGAAGATTATCAATTGGGATGTTATCAACAGTCGCATAGCATAAAAACATATTAAAAACATGAATACAAACAACTATTGCGTAATAATGGCAGGCGGAATAGGCAGCCGCTTTTGGCCAAGAAGCCGAACAGCATGCCCTAAACAATTTTTAGACATACTCGGCACAGGTAGAACACTATTACAACAAACATGGGACAGATTCTCACAAATTTGCCCTAAAAAAAACATATACATCGTAAGCGGCACACAATACAAAGATCTTATAAAACAACAACTTCCCGAAGTTGCAGAAAACAACGTCCTACTCGAACCAATGCGACGCAACACCGCACCATGTATAGCATACGCTTGCTACAAAATAATGGCACGAAACCCATTGGCCAACATCGTTGTCTCGCCAAGCGACCACTACATCGGCGACTTAACCGGATTTATAAAAACAATAGAAAAAGGTCTTGAATTTACTGCCACCAACAACTCATTATTAACAATAGGAATAAAACCAACCAGACCAGAAACCGGATACGGATACATACAAATAGATGGCAGCAACAACGAAAACCCATTGGAAATAAACCAGATAACAAAAGTAAAAACATTCACCGAAAAACCAATACTCGAAATGGCCAAAACATTCCTCGAAACCAAGGAATTCTTTTGGAACAGTGGCATTTTTATCTGGAACGTACAATCGCTCGTTATGGCAATGAAAGCCCATCAACCCGACATCGACATACTTTTCTCCGCTGGCAAAGACATATACAACACCCCAAAAGAAACCGAATTTATAAACAAAATTTATTCCGAATGTACATCAATAAGCATCGACAACGGAATAATGGAATGTGCACCAAACGTATATGTAATACCAGCTCAATTTCCATGGAGCGACCTCGGCACATGGGGCAGCCTATACGAAAACAGCACCAAAGACATCAACGGCAACGTAATTGCAGGAACAAAAGTTTTTGCCGAAAACACCAACGGTTGCATAATTAGCAGTAGCGATGCAAAACTTATGATAGTTAACGGACTAAAAGACTACATCGTAGCCGAAGCCGATGGAATGATTCTTATAATACCCAAAAAAGACGAACAATCAATAAAAAACATCGTCAACGAAGTAAAAATAAACCTCGGAAACGACTACGTATAAAAACAATCCAACACCCAAAAATGTAAATCCTTGACGTGGCAAAAAATAAAAAACTACACGCCAAGGTTTTACATTTTTTTACTTTTAATTTTTAAAATTCCATTCATAATTAATAATTTTGCCGCAAATAATTATATTTCAAAGAAAACAATGGAACAAAACACAACACAAAACACCAACAAAAACTCGTTGGCAAAAGTACTCGCAGTTGTGGCAATATTAGAAGCCGCAGCAATAATAGCACTACTCATAAACAAAAACCAAACACAAAAAGAAACAGAAAACCTCATACAAAAAATAGAAACAGGTCAAATACAAAAAGACAGCCTTAACAACGAACTCGAAAAACTCGCCGCCGACTACGAATCGTTGCAAACCAACAACGACACTCTTAACGCTCAACTCAACGAACAAAAACAAAAAGTAGAAAAACTTATTAAACAACTACGTCAAACAAAAGCCGCAAACACCGAAGAAATAGAAGCTTACAAACGCGAAGTAGAAACACTTCGCAACATTATGCGTAGTTACGTTGTACAGATAGACAGCCTTAACACAAAAAACGAACTTCTTATTGCCGAAAACAACAAACTTAAAGGCAACATTGCACGCTCTAACGAACTTAACCAACAACTAACCAACCAAAAAGACAGCCTCCAAGGACGAGTAAAAGAAGCAGAAGCACTTAAAGCTCTCAACCTTAAACTCAACGCTCTCAACGATCGAGACAACGAAACATCAAGAGTAATAAAAACAAAAAAATTTAAATTAGCCTTCACCATCAGCGAAAACCAGATGACCAAACAAGGCGCAAAAAACATATACATAAGAATAATAAAACCCGACGGTAGCGTACTTATGAACGAAACCTCCGCATTCTTCAACTATCAAGGAAAAGAAATTGCATACTCTGCCCTCAAACAAACCACATACGAAGGCAAAGCCAAAACCGAAACCGTATATGCAATAAGCCGCGAAGTATTAACCGCTGGCACATACCAAGCCGACATATTCATCGACGGAAAAAACATAGGAACAGCAACCATAAAACTCGACTAACACACAAAAAAACAACAATAAAATGTGGAATAAAATAGCCAAGATTATACTAAGGTACAAAGCACCAATACTAACAATAATTGGCATAATAACCGTATTTATGGCATACCAGATGAAAAACCTGCGCATGAAATACGAATACGCACCTCTTATGCCAGAAACCGACTCCATATACACACAATATCTCGATTTCAAAAAAATATTCGGCGAAGACGCTACAATGACAGTTGTAGCATTTGAAGACCCAAACTTCATAACATTAGACAAATACCACGCATTAAACCAACTTCAAGACAGCCTTAAAACCATCGAAGGCGTTACTGGTACACTATCATACGCCAACGCAATAACAATAGAAAAAGACACAACACAAAAAAAGTTTATTGCCCACAAAATATTTGAAACCCACCCCCAGACACAAGCCCAACTCGATAGCATGTATCAAAAAGTTATAGACTTTAAATACTACCAAGAAATGCTATACGACGGCAAAGACTGCCACATCGTTGCCATAACCTGCGACCCAAAAGTTATCAACAACAAAAAACGCGATGTAATGATTGGGCAAATAGAACAAATGGTTGAACAATTTGCTCAAGACCAAGGCATACAAATGCACATCTCCGGACTTCCATACACTCGTAGCCGACTAATGATAATGGTTAGAGACGAAATGGTAGTATTCTGCATCATATCAATACTAATAGTAGCAATAATAATGTTTATGTTTTTCAGAAGCATAAAAACCACACTAATAACCCTACTAATAGTATCAATAGGCGTAATCTGGACATTAGCAATAATGGCAATGTTTGGATACGAAATGACAATGCTCTCAGGCATGCTACCACCATTACTCATTGTAATTGGAATACCCAACAGCGTATATATGCTCAACAAATATCACGTTGAATACAAAGCCCATGGCAACAAAATAAAAGCATTATACCGAGTAATAATAAAAGTAGGAAAAGCAACATTCCTAACCAACCTAACAACAGCCGCCGGATTTGCAACATTCCTCATCACCGGAAACAGAATGTTAATAGAATTTGGAACAATAGCAACAATAGGCATAGTAGTAATGTTTCTACTAAGCATCTGCCTGGTTCCAATAATATTCAGCAGCGTTGCCCCACCCGACGTAACACAAACAAAACACCTCGAAAGCAAAAAAATAAACGCAATAGTAGAAAAACTCGTTTACCTCGTAGAAAACAAACGCCCAACAATATACATCGGCACACTAATAGTTGTAGCATTAGCATGCTTTGGGCTAACACTAATGAAAAACGAAAGCTTCATCGTTGACGACCTACCAGCCGACAACAAAGTATATACAGACCTAAAATATTTTGAAAAACACGCAGGCGGAATAATGCCATTCGAGATAAGCATCGACACCAAAAAACAACGCGGACTAATGAAGATACAAACCCTCGAAAAAATAGCAATGCTCGAAGACTCTCTCAGATATTTCAACTGCATATCAAAAGCCACATCAATATCCGACGCACTAAAAATAATAAAACGCGCATATTACAACGGCAACAACGACTTCTACAACCTACCATCTCAACAAGAAATGGCATTTATACTCCCATACCTAAAAACCAACGGAGAAAACAACCAAGCAGCCAAAAGCCTAATGTCGTCAATGGTTGATACCACATTTCAACGCGCACGCATAACACTACGCATCGCCGACATCGGAACAGCAAGAATGATTAGAGTATCAGACAGCATACAAAACATAATAGACTACTACTTTCCACCAGAAAAAAACACAACATTCATAACTGGAAACAGCATAATATTTACCAAAGGCTCGCTAAAACTCATCGACAACCTCGTCGAAAGCCTCGCATTAGCCATTGTATTAATATCACTGTGCATGGTAACACTATTTTCAAGCTGGAGAATGGTATTTGTATCAGTATTACCAAACTTTATTCCACTATTAGTAACAGCAGCAATAATGGGATTTACCGACATAAGACTAAAAAGCTCAACAATACTCGTATTCAACATAGCATTTGGAATATCAGTTGACAACGCAATCCACTTTTTAACCAAGTTTAGGCAAGATTTAACAGCCACCAACTGGAACGTAAAAGAAAGCGTAATATCATCACTACGCGAAACATCAGTAAGCATAATCTACTCCGCACTAATACTCCTTGCCGGATTTTTAATGTTCTGTGCATCACAATTTGGCGGAACAGTAGCACTCGGATTATTAATAGGTCTTACATTATTTGTAGCCATGTTTACCAACCTATTATTCCTACCCTCGCTACTAATGACATTTAAAAACAAATTTCGCAACCGCGCAATAGCATTGCCAACCGACAACCAAATAGAAGAACAAATAAAAAGAGATGAGATATAAATTAAAAATTAAAAATTAAAAATTATAAATTAAAAATTAAAAATTAAAAATTAAAAATTAAAAATTAAAAATTGTCAATTAAAACAAAAAATCCCGTAGGCAACCACCTGCGGGATTTTTTCTCAAATTCTGTGTATAATTTCAATCTTGGAAAAAGCAAACTACGCTGTCATATTGCCCTCCTCCACTGAAACCACACCACCAAGGCGAGCCAACACCTTGCCATTCATTTCGGCAATAATCTGATTTGCCAAGTCGATAAACTCTGCAAAATCCTGATCAGAACCCGTGGCCATAACCATGCTGTTAACCCAATCACAAAGGTCGTTGTAACAAACCACTGCATCATCAGAAGCCATCTTAACCTCTTGTTTAATAATCTCTTCTTTAAAAATCAATCGCTTACGCCTAATATCAGCGTATCTATCGCGACCATCTTTAAGAGTATTAAACAAGCTTGCAATGCCAGCACGTTCAAGAACCTCGTCGCCCAACGCACCCATCGATTCAATCAAATGGTCCAACACGCTGTAACGATATTCGCGAGTACCCTTAAAAAAATTACCCTTAAGAGCCACCAAGCCAATAACCTTACCAGCAGCCGTAGCAACATCCTCGTTAGAGCTAAACACGTTAACAGACAACGTCTTAACAATAAGGTTAACAACACGCTTGTTTTCGTTGTCAGATTTTACCAAGGCATCTGTCAACTCTTTGGTAGAACGACTTTTCTGCATAGCAGCAGTTAAAGCCAACACCGATGCATTAAAGGCCGAAACCTTGGCCGCACCTAAGCCATTTTCCTGTAAGTTCAGCAACTTTGTTGCATCCCCCATCCACAAAAGCACATTCTGCAATTCTCCCATGCGCATTCGTGAACTTTTCAAATTTACAATTTTTCTCATTGTTTTTAAATTTAAAATTATACACACATTGTCTTTTATTTTTTTTAAGACGATGCAAAGATAAGAAATATATTTTTAATTTCCAAATATTTTTACAATTTTTTTTGATATTTTTTTGATATTTTTTTTAAATCGTTATTTTAACTATCTGTAGCAATGATTTTTAAATAATTTTTTTTTGATATAATTATTAATAATTTAGCAAAAAACTAATATTTTTTACAAAAAATGTATTAACATAAAACCTAAAAACAATAAAAAAAACTAAAAAATAAATATAAATTCTAACACAAGAAAATGTAATGCAAACTATAAATCCGTCAAGCGTCGGATTTACCCAATTGAAAAAAATTGACATTTTCGTCAAGCGTCGGATTTACCCAATCGTACAAAAAGCATATTTTCGTCAACGGTTTTTTGACCCAATCGTACAAAAAGCACATTTTCGTCAGCGGTTTTTTGACCCAATCGTACA
>CALFIU010000006.1 GCA_937877455.1 uncultured Bacteroidales bacterium | reverse complement strand
AGAGAAAAGATGTCAACGACAAGGAAGTAACCATTTATCCCGTTTACGCCATTCTTGCCATTCACACTATCAACAATCAAGAGACAAAGGAGGGTGCAAAATGATAATACATTATAAAATAGAATTTCACACCGATTGGCATTGTGGCAGCGGTTTGGCAGCTGGTGCCGACGTGGATGCGTTGGTGGTGAAAGATGAAAACGGAATGCCTTTCGTTCCGGGCAAAACGATGAAAGGTCTGATTCGTGAGGCGGTTGAGGAAATCCGCCATTTGCAAGGAAAAGACCTGAACGACACTGAATTAGCCGAAGCGTTTGGCTCTGAGGTTGAAAAAGAAAAATACGACGTAAGAAGGGGGACGATGTTTTTCGCCAACGCCGAGCTTTGCAAAGATGAGTATGATGCCATTGTATCCAACAAAGCCGCACGTTTCATGTATCGCGACATTGCCAGCACGGCGATTGACGAAAACGGCATCGCCAAAGAGCATAGTCTGCGTAAAATAGAGGTGGTTGTGCCATGCACGTTGCACGGCGCAATTTACGGTGTGCCGGAAGATTTGGTTGATGAGATAAAAAAATCCATTGGTTTCATCAAGCGCATGGGGCAAAACCGCAACCGTGGCTTGGGACGTTGTACAATATCTTCTGTATCAGTAGAAAAGGAAGGAGGTGAACAATGAAAACGTTGAAATTCAAATGCGAGTTGCTTTCCGATGTGATTCTCAACCAGAAAGCCGCCACCGAAGGACCTAACAAGACGTTGGATTTCATTCCGGGCAGTTGCTTCCTTGGCATTGTGGCAAGCAAGTACGCTGAGTTGGGAAACGAAAAGGCGTGGGAGTTTTTCCATAGCGGAAATGTCCGTTTCGGCGATGCGCACCCGTCGAACGGCGAGGTTCGCGGACTGAAGATTCCGGCTTCGTTGTATTATCCCAAGTTGAGCAAGGTTACCGACGGCGAGGTTTATGTTCATCACCTTGTGCCCAATTTGGAAAGCGACGAGATGAAGAAAAATCAGCTGAAGCAATGCCGTTCGGGCTTCTACACTTTTGCTGATGACAAAGCCGTAGAGGTAAAGACCGACACCAACTTTGCCATCAAGTCGGCATACGATAGAGAGAAACGTCGCTCGAAAGATGAGCAGATGTACGGCTACGAGTCGTTGCAGAAAGGGCTTGTACTCTACTTTGAGGTTCAAGTTGAGAATGACGATTTGGCGGCAGAAATAAAATCGGCTTTGGAAGGCAAAAGACGTGTAGGTCGCTCACGTACAGCGCAATATGGGTTGGTTAAAATTTCGGCGTGCAACTTCAGTGAGATTGAAAGTGGCAATGCTGAAAACAACCTTGTTACCGTCTATGCCGATGGTCGTTTGATATTTTTGGACGACTACGGACAACCGACATTCCAACCTTCAGCACAAGCGTTGGGTTTGCCTGAAAATGCAGAAATTCTTTGGTGCAAATCGCAAATTCGCACATTCCAATATGCACCATGGAACTATCAGCGCCAATGCTTCGACACCGACCGTTGCGGCATTGAGAAAGGCAGCGTGTTTGTGGTGGATGTCAGCAATTGCAACAATTTCGATTTGAAGTCGCAATATGTTGGCAGTTATCAGAACGAAGGCTTTGGCAAGGTGATTTACAACCCCGAATTTTTGAAGGCGGGCGACGATGGCAAGGTTACCTTTTCTATCATAAACGAGAGGGAAGAGCCTACGACAGGTGAGGAATCGCTAAGTGGCACACCTTTGTTGCAGTATATCGGAAAGCAAAAAACGAAGGAAGATTCAGATAACAACATATATAAGCAGGTAAACGACTGGGTAAGTGCTAATTATCTGAAATTCAGAAAAGAAAAATTCGCTTCGCAATGGGGCGCAATTCGAGGTATAGCCATGGCCACGAAAGACGACAATAATATCAAGGGAAATGTAACTACTTATATTTCACATGGCGTGAAGTCGTCGGATTGGGACGGAAGCCGCAAAAACAAGTTAGAGGAGTTTATGAATGGTTGCAATAACAATAACATTCGCGAAGCCTTGGTAAATCTTGCTTCCGAGATGGCAAAAAAATGCAGAAAGGAGGATGACAAATGAAAGCATCAGAATACACTCACCGATTTTTGGCGCGGTTGGTAATTGAAGCTACGACCCCGCTCGCCGTGGGCAGTGGCGAAAAGGATATTTTGACCGATGCACTCGTGGCAACCGATGTCAACGGCCTGCCCTACATTCCGGGAACGGCTATTACTGGCGTGGTGAGGCACATGATTGAAGAGGTGAAACCCACCGAATTTGACATAAAGCAAATATTTGGTTATCAAGATAAAAGAGATGGTCGTGGCTCCGAAATAATTTTCACGGAAGCCAAAATTCTCAACTCCGAAGGCAAGGTGGTTGACGGAATGAACCTAAAAGCAAAAGAAAATTCGTTGCTGAAATATTACGATGAACTCCCTATCCGTCAGCATGTTCGCATCAACGATAAGGGTGTTAGTGCAAATCATGGCAAATTCGACGAACAGGTGGTTTTTGCCGGCACACGCTTTTGCTTTGAGTTGGAGATGGTGGCGAAAAATGAGACTATCGAAAACTTCAACCACATTTTGGCGCAGATTCAGAGCAAACAGTTCCGCATTGGTGGCGGCACACGTAGCGGATTCGGCGAGATTGAGGTTAAGGAGTTATATACTCGTCATTTAGATTTGACCAAATCAGACGAATTGAATTTGTATTTGAAGAAGTCGTCCAACCTTTCGGAAAGCTGGGACGGTTGGGCGAAAACCGAAGCAAAGCCATCAACCGCCCAAGGCTGGACCGAGTACAAACTCACGCTTACACCCGACGATTTCTTCCTCTTCGGCAGTGGCTTTGGCGATGACGAAGCCGATATTACACCAGTAAAAGAGCGAAAAGTAAAGTGGAATGAGGACGGAACAAAAGGCGAATTGTCCGATGACTTTGTGCTGATTCCTGCCACGTCCGTCAAAGGAGCTTTGGCTCACCGCACAGCATTTCACTATAACCGCCTGAAAGAACGTTTTGCTGGTTGCACTGGCGACAAAGAGCCGAAAGTCGGCAATGAGAATGAAGCAGTTCAAGCATTGTTTGGCTATGAAAATCAGGAAGAGAAAAAACAAGTTCGTGGCAATTTGATTTTTTCGGATATTATTGAAAATAAGGCGTTTGAAGACAAAATCCTAAATCACGTTTCCATCGACCGCTTTACGGGTGGAGCAATAGACGGCGCGTTGTTTCAGGAGAAAGTCACGTATGGCAAAGGTAAAACTTTCGAGTTTCGGATATTGGCAAACAACAAGGCGTTTGGAGGCGACGAAAACGTTCAAAAGGCGTTTGAAGCGGCTTTGAGCGACGTTTGCAACGGAATGCTGCCACTTGGCGGTGGCGTAAATCGTGGCAATGGTGTCTTTACAGGAAGTTTAACCAAAAAGGAGAAGTAAAATGAAAATAGAGAAATCAACATATCAAGGCTACCTTTGGTACAGCAACGAGAAACAGCCACAAGTTTTTGACAATGAGGCTTTTGAACTTGAAATAGCCGACGATGCCAATCCGTTCATCATCGACGGTCAACTGTACGATGGCAAAAAATCCGTCAGCATCAAATATGTGGACGGGAAGTACATCGTAAAAAGTTACGAAACGGACAGTCTGACGGGCGAGTTTCAAGAGCAAGTGTTCCATTCGCACAGGATGGACGGCAAAAGACTGAAATTCAAACAATTCTGGAAAGAACAACCGGACGACCTTTGCGAAGGAATGAAAGTTCTGCAGCCTGCCGAATTGGTTTTTGTTGGATTTGATAACAATAATAAGGAGGAATAGTTATGGCAACAATAAAAGCACCGTTTAATTTCGTGCCTCTAAATGACAAGGTTTTCTTTCCCGATTGGGCGGACAAGATTTCGCAAGACATCCCGTTTGAGGACGGCGTGTCAGGAACGATTGAGCTAAAAATTACGGCTCAAACACCAATCTTTGTGCGCAACGGGCATACAAAAAAGGATGCTGATAATAAGAATGAACAATATGCTTCGTTTTCAAAAACTTCTGATAATAAGTATTTTATACCTGCC
>CALFIU010000005.1 GCA_937877455.1 uncultured Bacteroidales bacterium | reverse complement strand
ATATAGTAGTCTATATTTATATCAAACATGTTTTCTATTGTTGACATCATGCATGTTTCTCCATACCATGCTGCATGTGTTATTTTGTTTTTCTTTTGTCCTGCAAAGCATGTTATTGGTACGTATGTATCTCTTGGTATGCTTAACATTGTTGCGTTTAGTGTTTTTGGATTGAATGTTATTAGTACAAGTGAGTCTCCATTAAATGAGCTTCCTTTTATGTCTTCTTGTTCTGAGTCAACTCCCATAAGTAGTATTGTGAATGGTTCGTCTATGTTTTTTGTGTTTAATGTTTTTTGTACTTTTACATTTTTGTCTTTTGTGTATATTATTTTTGTTGTTTCGTTTAGTTTTTCTAGTCCTTCTATATTTGCGAATAGTATTTGGTAGTTTGTTGGAAGGAATATTGCGTCTATTTTTTCATCTAATAGGGCATTTATTAGTTCTAGGTAGTTACTATATTCTATTATTTCATTTTCTAGTTTGTTTTCTTTTATTATTTCTTGTGGTATTTGATATCCATCTATACTTTCTGTGTCATTTAGTATTCCTATTTTTTCATTTGTTAGGTCTTCTATTTTTTCTAGTTTGCTTTCTGTTTTGGTTACTATACTCGATGAGTATGTTTGTGTTGTACTACTAATACTTGATATTGCATTATATATTTTATTTACGTTGTATCCAATTATTATTATTGTTGCTGAAAATATGATTGATATTATTGTTGTTATTATTATTTTTACTTTTTTTCTCCTAAATGTATTTTTTATTATTGATCTTACGCATAGTATTGATAGTAGTATGAAGAATACTATTATTCCAATTCTTAGTGGTGTTTCTATGTTTTTAAGTAGTATTAGTGCATATGTAAAGTATCCAATACTTATTGAAAGTATTAGTATGTTTATTATTAGTAGTGTTAAACTTATTTTATCTTTAGTTAGTTTTTTCATATAGTCCTCCTTTTATAAGTATTAGTGCAGGAAATATGCATACATTTGGAGTTATTAGTATGTGTCCTGCAAAGAATGCGATTATTAGTGTTAATAGTATACTTAGTTTTATTTCTATATTTGTTAGTGTATTTTGTTTTAGTTCTTTTGTTTTTTTAATTATTGTAGGTATTATTATGTAGAAGTAGAGTATGAATCCTAGTATTCCGTTTCTATAAAGTATGTCAAAGTAGTCTATTTCTATTGTTTTTGTTGAAACGTTGTCTTTTGCGTAGTTTTCTATGTATCCAATTCCTATTAGTTTTTGTGTTATGTTTGATTCTTGATATGTTTTAGTTGTATTGTTTAAAAATGTTAGTCTTTGACTGAATATGAAGTGGTCTATTAGTTTATAGTCTTTTAGTACATCTATATAACTATTAAATCCTAAGTATTCTTTATGTATTTGTATGTTTTTATAGAATGTTGTTTTAGGAATTGTTATTAATGATGAAATTGTTAGTATTATTGTTGTTATTATAGATATTAGTATTTTTTTGTTTTGTTTTTCTTTTATCCATTTTATCATGTAGTAAAGTAGGGTAGTTATTGTACATATTATTAAGCTTAGTATTGGTACTTTTGTTCCTATACATGTTACGGTATAGAGTGTTGTTAGTATAAGTATTGCTTTTTTTATTTTGTTGTCTTTTATTTTTATTATGTATAGTATTATTAAAGGCATTAGTATACTTATTATATTTCCTATAGCGTTTGCTGATACGAACCAACCTGTTGTTCCTAGTTTTGCTTCATGGTAGCTTTGGAATCCTGTCTTTGTTAGTCCTGGTATAGTTACTAGTATTGTGTATATTAAGTATATGTTTGCTAGTGTTTTAATGTTTATTTTTATTTTGTTGGCTTGGCATATTTCAATAAATTGTTTAAGATATCTTACTCTTTGTTGATTTATAGTTATTTTGTAGTTAAAATCTTGTTTTGCCATTTTTGAATTAGAAAAATTATTGTAATATCCTTTATCACATGTATCTGTTTTATGTGTTGAATATTCATTTATTAATTTAAAAAAACTTCCTTTATAGCGAATTAATGGAATGTAGAAATAATATTTGGGGTATGATTCAAATAATAAATCTGTGTATTTAATGTATGTTTTGTTTAAAAAGCACCATGGGTATATCTGATAATCATTGGCTACTCCTTTATGGTTTTCGATACTAAAAAAACATATTTCTAATGATATGTATTTAGGTTTTTTAGTACAATGTTTTAGATGTTCTATGAGCCTTATAATTTGTAAATCTACAGGTTGAGTAATTCCACCTAAATTATAGACTTTGATATTTAATGAATCTTCAATAATGTTACTGACTAAATGTGCTTGCGCTCTTGAAGTTCCGAAGATAACTAAGTCTGCATTAATGTTGTTATTGTATATGTCGTTCCAACTATCCAAAAAACCACTAAATTTGATTGATTTTGATATAATTAAATCGATAAATAATACAAACAAGAAAAAAGATGCAAAACATAATATTTTTATACAAAATTTCTTCATTTTGGTTTATTTAAAACTGAAAATAAATAAAATCTTGTTTTTCTCCAAAACTTAGTATTATTGCTATTATAAAGGCGTAGTACATTGTCCAACGTAGTGCTGTAGGTTTGGTTGTTAGAAAGTTTTCTATTGCGTATTGGCTTTTGCGTCCAAGCCATTCTATGCATACAAACACTGTAACAATTATTATTGCAATTTTATAAACATCTCTAAAACAGAGTAGTAATGATGCAGGGTGTGCAACTATGTCGGTGGCGCATTTGGCTATCATATTTAATGCTTTGTCGATACCTTCTGCTCTAAAAAATATCCATGCAATGGTTATTAGTGTAAATGTTCCAAGCATTTGGAGTAGTTCTTTTGGGGTGGGTAGAAACGTATCTTGAGCTACGGTGTTAAGGTATTTTCTATTTTTTTTGCCTAACAACAATGGCAGAAAATATAGTGCGTTTAGTAATCCCCAAAATATAAATGTCCACCGTGCACCATGCCAAAAACCGCTTACGAGGAATATAACAAAGGTGTTTCTTATAACTTTTGCGAGTGTTACTCTACTTCCACCAAGCGGTATGTATATATAATCTCTAAACCAAGTGGTTAGTGAAATGTGCCAACGTCGCCAAAATTCTGCTACATCGCGACTAAAATATGGAAAGTTGAAGTTGCGCATAAGGCTAAATCCAAACAACTTGGCAGTGCCTATGGCTATGTCGGAGTAGCCTGAAAAATCGCAATATATTTGAAATGCAAATAATATAGATGCAATTATAAGGTCTGCTCCCGGATAATCTTGGTAGTTGGCAAAAAATGGGTTTACACATTTGGCACATGTGTCGGCAACTACTATCTTTTTAAAAAGTCCATAAAGTATTTGTTTCATACCATCAACGCCCTTGGCATAGTTGAATACACGTTCTTTGTAAAACTGTGGTAACAAATTGGTTGCGCGTTCTATTGGGCCTGCTACAAGTTGTGGAAAAAAACTTACAAATGCTGTAAATGCTATAAAGTCGTTGCATGGTTCTAATTTGCGACGATATACGTCTATGGAGTAACTTAATGTTTGAAATGTGTAGAAACTTATTCCAACTGGTAGTATTATGTTGAGTGTTGGAACAGAAAATTCCATACCAAAAAGTGAAAATGCGTTTGCAAAGTTTTCGGCAAAAAAGTTGAAATACTTGAAAAAGCCTAACATTCCGAGGTTGAAAATAAGGCTTACCGATAGCCATCTACGGCGTTTTTTGTTGTCGTCGGTTTTGGCTATTTGTTTGGCAACAAAAAAGTCTTCAACTGTTGATAGAAAAATAAGTGTGAGAAATCTTTGATCCCACCAACCATAAAATACGTAACTGGCTATCACAAGAAATGCGTTTTGCAATTTTCTATTGCGTGATAATGCAAACCAATATATAGCAAATACTATTGGCAAAAAGATTGCAAAGTCTATTGAATTGAACAGCATATTTGTTTTATTTTTGGCGCAAAGATACTAAAATATCTTATTGTAGTATCTTTGCTCAAAAATAAATTATTGTTGTTTTTATTCGGTTTGTAATTCTTTAAAATAGTTTGCTCTAATTATTTTGTCGGATAGTTGGTATGCTTCCTCTTGAGTTATTGGTCGGTTGTGGCGTGCGGTGCTGTCTATGAGGTTGACACCAAAGCCTTTCCAATAATAAGTTTCGCAATCTATAAGATGAAGAATTGTTGGATAGATGTCCATTTGATAGCATGTGTCGGTGATGATTGTTTTCTCTTTTATTTTGGGTGAGTAGATGATTAAGGGAATTAATTCGGAGTAATTGTAAGCATTGCCTATTATTTCTTTATCTACTGGTAGGTGGTGATCTCCTGTTATTATGATAGTAGAATTTTTTAGCATTTCATCGGTATCTATTGCGTCAAAAAGTATTTTCATACCTTTATCTAATACGTTTGATGATTTTATGTAGTTTTTCATTGTTGTTGTTAATGTATCTGGTAATTCTAAATCTGATTTGTTTGCATATCTTGTGCATGGAAGGTGTGTGGATGCTGTTAACATCATTACATTATTGTATTCTTTTGCTAATTCTATTGTTTTAGAAAATAAAAGAATATCGTTATCGTTTGATGTGAAATTTGTATCTATGTTATATGCTGGACTCATAAGATATTGATTCCATGTTGTTAACACTCCTGGAAATAGACCAGCACTTTTGGTGTATAAAGATGATAATGATGGGTATTTATTAAATGGAAATCTTATACAAGCTACCCCTTGGGTTGTCGGAAGTAATCCTGTTTGTATAATCATTTGTCCGTCTCCCGACATTCCGTTTTTTATTTGACTTTTGATTTTATTTACGTATAATATGTTGTTGGATTTGTTTATGAAATTGCATACGTTGGGCATGAATTTTTCAGTTATGACAAAACTATTAAAGCTTTCAATTATGCAGATAATAAGATTACTATTTGGTATATTTTTAATGTTATTCGTATTAATGAAATTTTGGGTTTGTATGGTTTCTTCTTGTGTTAAAGTATATGGAGTTTCTTTAGAGAGGAGATATTCTTTAAATGTGTAAAAAAGATAATGTGATATTGTATGGTCGTTTATGTACCATTGGTTTTGGGGTTCAAATATTATATTGTAAGATCTTAGTGGATTGATATATGTATAGTCTTTGTCATGTCTGTTGCTAAGTATAATTCCGTCTGTAATGCCTATTAGTATTGATATTGTTATAAATATTAAAAAAAAATTTATTGATTTATAATTATTCTGTTTCTTATATATATATATATCATTAATATGATTGATATTGATAAAAATATATAGTCTTGGGGTTTGATTAATGCTAATATACTATCGAAAAAACCGTTAAGATTGCCAATCATTTTTATTGAGTATTTGTCTATGAGTATATTGTTGGCTCGATAATACCAAAGGTTTGCCCATATCCAAATGTTGAAAATTATAGATAGCCCTACTGTCCACCATTTGTTTTTAAAAAGGAATACAAAACTTGAAAAAAACATGGCAATACTTATATGTGGTAGGTAGAATCTTATAAAGTCTGTCGGGTTTTTCCATAACGATGAGAGTAGCAATTCGTTGAAAAATAGGTAGTGAAATATTATGCATTGCAAAAATATTGTTGTTGCGAATACTGCTCCAAAAGTTAATAATTGTAAGGTTGTTTTGTCTAACTTGTTGGTTATCATTTTCATTTTATTTATCTTTTATTTTACATTCTTTGTATTTATATCCGTTGTATTTGGCTACGTAGTGCCATATTCTTTCAATTGTGTGCATAATGGTGTGGTCGTCTTGACCTATTTCCGATGGAAAGTCTTCTGATTTAAAATTGTGTTCAAAAATTTGTTTAATAGCGTTGGTGCGCGCTAAAAACATATTGCCAGCAGGAAATTGAAACTTTTTCGGGTTGAATTTCTTAGTGGGTTTTAAACCAATTTTGTTGAGAAGGTCGATTGTTTCGTTGGCAAAATCAAATTTTGATTCGCAATATGCCCTATATATGCCTTTGTGTGGTAGTGGCGGTGGTGCCATAATCCCTATTTGGGGATTGTTGCTAAGGTATTTTATTATGTTGTCGGTATAATGTATTTTGCCTAAGATGTTGTAATATAGGTATTTCCGCCATTCATCACCGAGTCCTTTGTTTACACTTTTTTTAGAATGTAGGTGTATTATTATGTCGTAGTTTTTGTATATAGGTTGTATTTGTTTTAACAATGGCCAAACATCTCTGCCTTTGTTTTCTATCGTTTCTACTATTATATTTTGGGCTGCTATGTGGTGATTTTGAAAAAAAAGTTCTATTATTTGTTTTTTTTCGTCGGTGTTGGTAGATATGTATAAATCGTAATTGGAGGTTATGTTTTTTATACCTTCATATATTTCATCAAGCAAATCTGTATAATATATATGAAACTGTACCGCTGTTTTTAGATTATGCGAATAGTCTTGTTGCTCTGTATTTATGTTTATACAATTCCATAGAGTATACCATTTTATGGTATATTTGTAGCGAAAGTCTTCTAATATTATTTTCCGTGTGTCTTTTTTGGAAAACAGGATAAATTTTTCGCGAAATTGTTCGGAGAAAAACGAGCCTACAAAGTGCCTAATCTTAACCATTACACTTTCTTTCATATTCTTTGTAAAGTTTGATGTAAACCTTTAAGGATTTTATGTTTTCGTTCCAATAAAGTTGATCTTTTTGCCTTTGTTGTTTATATGCTTGGGATGTTGATACTGCACATAAGTGAGTTACGTTTATGTCTGGATGATAAAGCGTTTTGTAACCTTCGCGAAAACATTGCAATGCGAGAATGTGTTCTTCGAGATATAAAAATGTTTCTGGATAAAAAGCGTAGTCTCTTTTTTGTATAAAATCTTTAGAAAATATTAGGCATGCACCTTGTAAAACAATGTTTTCTAAAATGTTGCGCTCGTATTGGTCTGTTTTTACTTCTGCATTAGAATTTGGTAAGTTAGTATGCTTTTCTTCTTTTTTTTCGAGTATGCTTGGATATAATGCTTTTATTATTGGTTTAGCCCACCAATAAAAGAGATAGTGAAGTATTTTTAGTTTGTAGTAGTTGAAATTGTCTTTTCTTATAAGTTTTTTGTAAACACTTATCCAATATTCACAATCGTTTACAGTTGGAACAACGCGTTCAAGTGGATTTTGGTGTCTATTTAGGTTTGGCGCGTAAATATCAGGACCAAGCACTGCAAAATGGTACTCGTTGTATATTTGTGATATTTTTTCTAAGAATGTATCTGTTTTTATAAACACGTCGTTGTTCATAACTATCATAAACTCAGTGTCGTAGTTTTTTTTTAGATATTCGTATCCTATGTTGTTTCCACGTGCAAATCCGAGGTTTTTAGGTGCAGACAATACTTTTACCAATGTGTTGTCTTTATATTTATCTATTAGAGCAGTTCCAGATTTGTTTGGTGATGCATTGTCAACAATTACAATGAGAATGTTTTGTTTTGAAAACTGCCGAAGCAAGTCATCAACGCATTGTATTGTTATATCCAATGCCAAATAATGTAGTATTACAAAACCGTATTCTATTTTTTTATTGTTCATTTTTTTTGATGTGAGCTTTTATTATGTTCCAGTATTTTCTCCAACCGTGGCTTTGTTTGCGATATTCGTTTAAATCGTCAAGCCAAGAAGCGTTCCAAAGGTGTACTGCTACGCTGTTGTTTGTAAGATATTTTTTATATTCAAAATTTCCTTCTGTTGTGGCTTCCATTGGTAGCGGATAGAACACATCTGGTGGATAAATTTTGGGTTGTGTATCTTTGTTTAGCGTATTAATAACATTTGTTAGGTTTTGAGGAATAGATATTTTTTGAAGGTTATTTTTGTCAAATTCTAACGAGTTGTATAGTTGCATTGCTTGGGATATGAAAATACCGCCAGCATATACACCTATTATACCTGCAGAAATTGTGTTTTCATTTTCTCTGCCAATAAATTCGGTTGTCAAAAAACTATCTAAGTTTTTGAGTACCAACATATCTGTATCCATATAAATACCGCCAAATTTGTTTAAAGCCCAAATTCTTACATAGTCGGCGGCGAAGGCGTATTTTTGGGCTTCGAGTGCGGCTTTTACAAATGGCGTGTCTATTGGCGAGTTTTGTTCGTTCCAAAGCATTAATTTATAATCTGGAAGGTGTTTTTTCCAAGATTTTAGGCATTTTTTATCTGTTTTGCCCATAGGCTTAGGTCCAAACCAACAATAGTGTATTATTTTGGGTATCATTTTGCCTTTTGTTTTAGTAGTTGTAATGTTTTTCGCCAAGAAAATGGGTTAAAAATATATTTAGGATTGTTTATTATAAATTTTAAGAAAAATTTTAGTTCCTTTTTATTTTTAAGTCTGCTACCTTGGTAAAAAATATAGAAATCGTTTGTTTTGTCAAATGTAAATTTTTGGTCTAATGCCCAAATAAATAGAGTTTCATACATCAAGTCCATACTTTTAAGTAGTATGTCATCTGAGTTAAGTATTGTATTTGAGTTGTGTACGTATCTTACTGCTATTGGTTCGTTAATGCCATTGGAGATAAGTTTTGCTGTGGCGGCTATTCGTATCCATGTGGATACATCTTCAAAGATTTTTAAGTATTCAGGAAAATAGCCAGCTTTTTCGAATACTTTTTTCTTCAAAGTTATTGCATCGGTTGAAAAATGACCTTTATCATCTGCAAGTAGCGATTTGTATAGTTTTTCAGGCTCGATGTATTCTCTTATTTTTATTATGTCGTAGTTGATTTTTGATTGGTATGCTTTGTCGGCCTCTTGATTTTCAAATTCTGTTGAGGTTATGCCATAGACACCATCTATGTCGGGATTTTGTTTAAAAATTCTTTCTTCGTTGTCAAAACGGTTGGGTAAATATTGGTCGTCGCTATCAAGAAAAGCTATATAGCTACATTCTGCATTTTTTATACCGAGATTTCTTGCCGCCGAGCAACCGTGGTTCTTCTTGTCGGGGTGTTGTAATACTTTTATCTTGCTATACAATGTAGCAAGTTTTTTTGCTTCGTTTACAGAGTTATCCGTTGAACCGTCGTCAATAATGATAATTTCGCCTATCTGTGGTAGGTTTATACACGATTCCACAGCCTTTGATATGTATTTTTCTCGATTGTAGAGTGGGATTATTATGCTAACATTAAAGCCTTCCATTGTTTGGTTTTATATTGTTGATAGATAATATATGATGTTGAAATTGCCCAAAATAGATAAAGTAACCCAAGGGCATAGAGCCACATTGTATATTTTATTTTGAATACAAATATTATACAAAATAAAAGTGTTGTTATGTAGTCTATAATCGTAAATGCCTTTTGCTTATTGAATGCAGCAAATGCGATTATAAAAAATATGTAAGAGTATGGATATGATACAGTTGGAATCCCTACACATAAAAAACAAAGCATTAGCCATTCTTGCCATTGGGATTTTGCTAAAAAAAATGCTCCAATTGTTATTGTAAAAAACAATATTACAAATAGTTCAAGTATTGGTGAACTATTGGGTAAATCTATTCCAAAGTCTAAGAAACAACTATATACAAATCCTTTAAAAGAAGAACTTATTATAAGGTAACTATTGTTAACAAACTTTTGTGATGCTCCTGCAAAATCTATTACAGAACTTGTTTGGTTGCTTGTTGCTGCATAAAACAACAATGGTAAAACAAATAGTATTATGGCACACAATGCGCATATTATAGAATCGCACCAACGTTTTTCTTTTAAAAGTAATACTCCAAATATAGCTGGGTAAAGCTTTATGTTAAAGGCGATTGCTAATGATACTAATGCTGTATAGCGTAATAGTTTATTTTCCGATTTGTAATATAGTAAAAAAAATATTGAGAAGATAAAGGCAAGTAAAATAATATTGAGGCGTTCGTATGCAAAAATTATTGGTGCAGTAATAAACATTGATAATGTATATGAAAGTGTAAGATTTTTGTTGTTTTGGTTAAATAATTTATAGAAAAGTATAAAAAGTGTTATACTTGTGGCTATTATAAACATCATTAGTAGATGGTTTTCTGTACCATCGCTATCTCCATTGTTGGGAAAGTAAAGGTATAGAAATTTAAAAAACATAACGGCAATAGGAGGATAGTTGGTTTTGTAAATATTTGCTGTTCCATAATGTGCGATGCAACCTTTAAAATCGCCAAAGTTGCAACCGCCTATTGTTCCCGAAAAGTTTCCTGTGGCTATAA
Source organism: uncultured Bacteroidales bacterium (assembly GCA_937877455.1). Taxonomy (GTDB): domain Bacteria; phylum Bacteroidota; class Bacteroidia; order Bacteroidales; family UBA3824; genus UBA3824. Next base: position 3,067 of record CALFIU010000005.1, on the reverse strand, counting down.
TAATAATTTGTCCAATTATAAAAAATATAATTATGGTCAACAATGCGAGGTGTTCATAAACATATCGACCCCATTTTTGGTAATTTGCTTTTATTTGTGTAAACAAAAATGCAAAAAAGCCTGCTGTAAAAATTTTAATAAATATGTAGTAGAGCCTATTAGTCCACCAGTTAGCGTTTTTGGGCGGATGAGAAAGATACATCTCACCAAGAGAAACTATCCCAATACGAACAGATGGCAACATTCCAACTAAGCCTATAATGGTGATAACCAAACATAATATGGTTATCAACTTGTTGTTTTTATAAAAATACGGCAATCTGAGCGGCATTGTATTTATTTTATTCTGAACAACGATTTTTTGTATAATTCCCAATCTGTGTTTTCGTAATGCAAAATCCCTTTTTGTACTTGATACGATTGTAGGACGTTCCAATACGAAAAAAATGCAATTATAAATCCAACCGCAAATATAGCAAATTTTGTTTTAACTTTTCCTAATAATTTTGCCATTGGAATTGCTAACGCGGGATAAAACAATATCATTACCCTGCATCCAAAACTGCCACCATACCACCAACTCCACCACGAGAATACTATCCAACAATGTATTGCAAGTGCAATTAATAGTGCAATGGAGTAGTTTTTTCGGCATAATTTAAGTCCTGCAAGTGCAAAAATCATTATTGGTGTATAAATTAGCCATCCTTTTTTTATTGATAATAGTCCATCAAGAATATGTGGATGAAGAAAATCGAATCCTTCGTTTGCGTAAGAATAGAAAACAAATGTGCCTGCTGCAAATTTCCAAAAAATCATTTGTACAAGTAGTGGCGAAAAAAAACATGCTACAAAATACAAAACCTTAATTCTGCACGATTTTAAAAAAGTTATAAAAATTGGCAATTTTTTGTCTAATGCGAGTAGCATAAACAGAAATATTCCGTAAACACAATCGGTTGGGCGGATTAAGACTATCATGCCCATGCAAAAGCTTGATATGCAGAATTTTTTGATAGTTTGTTCTTTTAAGAATGAGAGCCAATTGTGAAGTAATACTGTGGCAAAAAAGAAGTTAAATATGTGGCTCATGCCAATAACAATACATGAATAGTAGTAATAATTGGTGCATAGTGCCGTTATGATTATGGTTATAATGGCTATTTGTTCCTTAAAATAGCTTTTTAGTAGTTTGTATAGTGCGTATAATCCTAAAAATGAAAAAGTTAGATTGCATATTATAAAAAACAACTTGAAAAAAAATGAGTATCCGTCTATTGGAAAGCCGCAAATTTTTGAACATAAACATGCAGTTAAGAAAAAAGGAAGTTCGCATAATGCTACACCACACGAAAATTTTATAACCCATCTACCGTTTTTGCCATGGTAAAGAAACCACCGTTCGGGTTGGTAACCGTATTCTTTGTAATAATTTCTTGCAAACTCGTGTTTCCAAAATAGATAACCAGAATTAAGATTGTGGTAGATGAACACCGATGGTAAGTAGCAGTAATATCCTGCTGGATCTTGTTTTATTGGTGTTTTCCCATACTGAAGGTTGTTGGTATATATGGCTGAAATTATGTATACAAAAGCTATTAAAATGGTGGCTGCGTATTTTAGCCAATTGTTGTGTGTTGTATAATCAAACTTGTTGCACATGTGGTTGGGTAAAGTATTTATTATGCTTGTAAATGTAAAAAACTATTATATTGTTGGTATTTTTTTATTAAACTTTTTCGTGTATTTAAACTTACAGAAAAACTGGTGTAAAATTGTTAATATATTTAAAAACATCTTGTTAAATACTAAAAAAATTCGTCATTCTACTCTGCAAAGGTAAGAAAAAATGTAAAGAAATTTCAAACAATTTTACAATAAATGTTGAAATTGGCGTGTTTAAACATTTTCTCAAAACTGATAATTTGTTGATATAATAAAAGTTTGTTATCTTTGCCATAAACAATTAAATTGCAATATTATGTCAAGGTACATTAATCCATATACAGACTTTGGTTTCAAGAAACTTTTTGGTTCAGAACTTAACAAAGACCTTTTAATAGGATTTCTTAACGCTTTGCTTGAAGAAGCCAAACAACTTCCTGATGATGAAATTATAGACCTCAAATATCTTAATTCAGAACAGTTGGGGCGAACAAAATATGACCGTAAAGCAGTGTTTGATGTATTGTGCCAAACCGAAAAAGGTGCAAAGTTTCACGTTGAAATGCAGAATGTTTTTCAAGAGTTTTTCATTGATAGAACTATTTATTACTCCACTTTTCCGATACAGGATATGGCTAAGAAAGACAGCGTGGAAGAAGGACGTTGGAATTTTGAACTTCAACGACTTTATTCTGTTAACATTCTTAACTTTACTTTTAACGACAAGAATAATGATAATAAACAGAATGTCAATGAAATATCAGATGATGATCTTTTACATTGTGTAATGCTCAAAAACATAAAGACCAATAAAATTTTCTCCGATAAGTTGGTTTTTATTTATCTTGAGATGCCAAAATTCAATAAAACCATTGAAGAATGTAAAACATTCTATGATAAATGGTTGTTTGTACTCAGCAACTTGACTAATTTAATGGAGCGTCCGAAAGAGTTGCAGGAAAGGGTTTTTAAAAGGTTGTTTGAACAAGCAGAAATTGCCACTTTTACCATAGACGAGTACAACGCATACGAGGAGAGTCTCAAAAATTACCTTGACATTGCCAACGGTATGGTTGCTGCAGAAAAACGCGGTGTAGAAAAAGGACGTGCGGAAGGTATAGTTACTGGAGAAAAGCAAGCAAAACTTGCTATCGCTTGTACTCTAAAATTGTTGGGCAAAATGACGATAGAAGAAATTGCTGTTGCTACTAAACTTACCGTTGATGAAATCTCAAAAATTTGATTGATTTTTTACTAATATACCTTAGTTTACTTAGTGTTTCATGGCAAATTATAATAAAAAATCTATATTACTCCTAAAATCCGCAGCACTTTAGTTTAACTTTATTTATAAGTTCCTGAGCAACAAAAAGTTGCTCAGGATTTTGCCATGTCAGATTTT
>CALFIU010000004.1 GCA_937877455.1 uncultured Bacteroidales bacterium | reverse complement strand
AGTTGATAATTATATTTGACTTGGCAAAATTTTGTGTGTTAAATTTTGGAGAGTTTCCACGTCAATTTCATTTGAACAGGCGGACACGTAAATCTGCTTCTACATTGGCTTTTGGATTATAAGGGTGGCACATGGTGGGCGGATACGCCATCCTCCAATACATTGATCAATATCTAAAAATCAAAAAATATTAATTTATCTCATGTTTTTTTTTCCATCATCAAAAATATTCATAATCTCCATACCTCGTCGCACATTTCCGCGACCGCCATTCTGTGTGTTATCATCAAGATTGTCTTGTCCTTGCATCGTTCAAAAAGCCTTTTGAACAATTCACGCTCCGTATCCTCGTCGAGTGCCGAACTTATCTCGTCCAAAAGCATTATCGTCCCGTTTCTCAATATTCCACGCGCAATGGCAATCCTCTGCGCCTGCCCTTCACTCAAACCGCCGCCGCGCTCCCCTACTTTAGTATCCAAGCCTTCCGACAATTCCATCACAAAATCCGCCATTGCAGTATGCAAAACGTCAATGAGTTGCGCGTCAGTAGCGTCGGGATTGGCGAGACAAAGATTGTAGCGTATAGAGCCGCTCATCAAGGTGTTGCCCTGCGGCACAAACACAAAATACGGGCGCGTGTTGGGTGTGATGGAGATTTCAGTGTCATTATTAAAAATCGTAACACTTCCCTGCGTCGGCTTCAACAATCCCAACAACATCCTGAAAATCGTGGTCTTGCCTGCGCCCGTCCTGCCCACAATAGCCGTGTGGCTGCCGAAAAAGATTTCCTTGTTGAAATCATGAAGCACAGCATCGCCGGTGTCGGAATACCTGAAAGCAACGTTTGAAAACTTTATGTTTGGTTTCGGGATGAGCGTTGCGGAGGCGTCAATAGTGAAATTGCCGTCGCCTTCGAGCGCAAGGTGATCAAGTTCGTCAAGACGGTCAATGCTCGCCGTGGCGTGTATGAATTGAGGAACGAGGTTGAGCAGAGAGAGGATGGGCTGTTGGATTTGCCCGACGAGCTGAAGGAATGAAGTCATAACTCCAATAGTGATTGCGCCGTTCCTAAGTTGCAATCCGCCCCACACAAACGCCGCCAAATATCCAAGCCCGAAACTCGCCGCAAGCAATGAGCGCGTGATGACAGTGAACTTAGAGCGACGGTTGACTTTTGTTTCGAGGTCGTCCTGCAAACCATCCACCTGCCCAACCATCCACGGCGTCGTGCCGAGAGTGCGGAGCGTGGTGTCGAGTTCAAGACTTTCCTGTATGATGGTCTGGATTTTACTTTCCTGGCTTCTGATGTCGTGAGTGAGCGACCTTAGCCGCCGCGTCAAAAACTTTCCGAGGATGATGAACGCAGGCGTGATGAGCACAAGCATCCACGCCAATGTCGTGTCCATAGTCCTGAGCAACAGGAATGCGCCCAACAGTTTGCACACTCCAATCACCGCTTCGGGCAGCATTGAGGCGATGCTGTCGCTCGTCTTTTCGATGTCCTGTTCGAGGCGTGAAACGATTTCGCTGGAATGAAGTTGTTCGCCGCCGAAAAGTTGGCGGTGCATGAGCCTGTTAAAAATCCTTAGCCTTATTCCGTTGCCCTGCCTTACTTTCGCCTTTACTGAAAGGTAATAGTAAGTCTGCCTCAGCAAAATGCCCGCCACGACGACCGCCGCAAGCCATGCAATGACATAGATTATTTCAATGTCGCTGCCGGTATGAATGGTTTCGTCGATGAACATTTTGCTGAGCCACACCATCAGGAGCGCACAGGCAACATTGAGCAATCCAAGCACAACCTGCATGACCAAATTGAGGCGAATGCCGGCTGTGTTGCCCAGAATCCAACGGACGTATCTCAACATAAGAGGCCTTCTTTCTGCCATGAAGCCAAAAGTTTCTCAGAGTCGGCAAGCGCGGTCGCATTGTCGATGTTGTATTCCTTCGACAATGCGGCGGCAAGTTGCTCGGACGTGAAATCTCCAATCTCGCCCGCCTTCTTCCATAAGAAAGCCGCTGTACCATTGAACCTTACAAGCCTGTTGAAATTAACTGCGCTGACACCTTCGCCCACAAGCACTTGTTCGCCGCAGACGTCGCGCATTACAAATCCATCTTTGAGTTTCATTTTTTATAATTTATGAGTTTTTTTGTAAATCCAAAGCAAATATCTCCTCATAGGCAGCAACAGCCGCCAAACTTTCGCCGTGAACTTGTGCCAGCCGTTTTGGAGCGGCACACGCTTTCCGCCGGGCTGCAAGACAGCGATCGCAACAGCCCTGATGTCGTCGTATGTACAGTGTTCACGATATTTGAGGTTTCCATCCCCCAAAAGTGCATACGCGCCGTCGTCTAAAATGGAGTCGATGCGATGAATGACATATCCCGACTCCTTCGTCATCGCCAACACGATTTCGCCGACATGGAGAGTGTCATATTTTTTAATTAGCACAACGCTGTCCCTGCCTCCAACGATGAACGGCAACATGCTCCGTCCTTCAACTGGCAGAATAACCTCGCGTCCCTCGTCTGTCAATTGAGGTATGGCGGTCTTCAAAATGTCCTTAAAGTTCATCGTGAAACCTCCCCGAAACAGACTTTTGCCGCCTCGTCGTCCGGCAGACATTCCATGCGATAGACCGGCACATCACGAACTATCTGATTCATCGTTCCATGCACCGCATCCGCCAACGAGCGTTCCCACCGTTTGCCGGACGCGGAAGTGAGCAACGTGCCATAAGCCTCAATGCCCGACAGACGGGTTGCGCGGTTGTATTTTGCACGTTTGATGTTGACGAGCGCACCGACGGGGTAACACTCATTTTTATAGCATGGAAGTTTGCCGCTCCACGGCGAGCCGTAAACAATGACTTTGTTGCCCTCCACTGTCAACACGGGATTGTCGTCGTTCAAAAGTTTTGTGCCTTCGATGTTCCTGATCCACAACTGAGAATGTGTGCTCTTGCCAGTGCCGCTCGGCGCGAGGAAAAGGTACGCTTTTCCATTGTTGACAACAGTGGAGGCGTGCATGAGGAGCGTCGATTTTTGTGCAGTCGCCAGAGCGTAAAGCACCATAATGGAATTATCCACGGTGTATGTGTGGAAATCGTCGGCGGCAAGTCCGAGGTGCGCCTCGCGGTAGTCGTGGGAACAATCCAAAGTGCCAGTATAAACGCCATCGAACCCAAACCAAAACACGCCGCGGTCTCCCTTGTTTCCCGAGCGTATCACCTGACCTTCTTCATCCTGCCTCACATCTTCCACAAAACCTTCCAATCCAACCGGCTCGTAATCGACTTTCAGTTTGAAAACGTCCTCGCCGATGGTCTCCATTGTGGAAAATATGGAATAATCGTCGCGTATGATGCCGTCGGGAGCATCAATCGTGAAATAATGGTTTCCGACTTTGTATCTCGTTGTCATTTTGATTTTAAGTAAACGGTCTCTAAAGACCACGTTTTATATTTGATGCGTAACGGTATTCTTTGAATAAAATAGACTACAGAATACAATAAAAACCAATGAAATTCATGTAAATAAAAAGTTAAAAATCTGAAAGAGTGAAATTTACGGTACACAGAACGATGGATATTTTTATAATTATTACCATGACCAAACCACCCAAAATTTCCATAACTAAGTATCTCATTTAAAAGCTTTTTTCCTTTTTTTTCGTTAGGTTTACAAAGCATCAAACTTTCGTCCAACATAAACATTTCTTTAAAGATATACATCAACGCTGATGTAAAAGTATTTACGCCAAACTTGTCTAACATTGCAGAAATCTCATTTCTGTCGTCTTGCGAACTATTTTTCAAAAGAAAATAATAATCTATTATCTGCCTTAATCCAATACCTTCTTCGAGAAAATGACCCTGAATATGAGCAAGTTGCATAGCCAATGCAAATTTCATTGTCGGGACATAGAAACCGAGTTCGCACAGTTGAGAATACTTAACTTCTTCTAACAAGAAATTCTGCAAACGTTTATTGCTAAACGGATTATAAAAACCAGACGATGGTAGAAAATGCACTTCTATCATGATGTCGCTGTTATCATGTTGTTCAAGATGAACATGATGGTAAGCAACAAGGTCTTCATCCTCCTTTGACAACAAATTTAAAGAGTTCAACAACTTTATAACGCTATCCTTGCCACCATCTACGTAAATATCAATATCTCCAGGCTGTCTAATAAAACTATCGGGATAGAGCATTGAATTTGCCTAACCTTTGAGAATTGCAGTTTTGTGACCATTTTTTTCAAAAAACTCCGTAAGTTGTTTACATTTTGCATTAAATTTTTGATTCATTCCACGGATTTTCTCAGCGGTTGCTATCCATTGCATAAGCATCTGAAACGGTGGCGCGGCATTGTCCTTCATTTTCCTCACGCCCTCGAAAACGACGCCAAGCAACGCATGAGATTGTGAAAACTTGTATAATTCAGTCCACTCCTCCGCAGAAACCTCCGCTGGAAGTTCGTCGGTGATATTCAGCGCATTGCGGAGAATAGAGAGGAATTTTTTGAATGATGTAGATTGAAGTGTCATTGAATTCTAAAGTTTAGAAATTTCATCTGTGGAGAGATCGGTGGCGGTGGCAATTATGCTTATGTCAACCCCGGAGGCTTTGAGATTGCGGGCGATGGCGAGTTTTTCTTCATTGCGACCCTCCGCACGACCTTCCTCACGACCAGCGATATGTCCGTCAACATACCCCTCGTAACGACTCGAATCGTCAAGGCTCAATGCCAATCTAACGTTTTCCAACGGTTGAAGTATTTCGTCGTCGGACTTGTTTGTATCGCTACTTTCGTCTTTTTTGTAAATAACTTTTGTAAAACAGAAATCTGTAGGTAAACAAATTGACATATATATATTTTTTTTGAGTTATACAAATAGCATTTTTATCTGACGGCCAATCAACACGCTCAGGAAGCCATCCACCACGACGAAATTCCTCTTGTCGCGCAGAAGGCGTTTTATCATCCAGTCAAATCGTATATAGTTTCCCATAGCGTAATTTTTTGTGTTGGATTATGTCGGCAAAGATAATGGAAGTTTTTGGAAATGCAAAAAAAATCTACCTTGGAAACTCCACCCATTTTTTCATCCACTTGGTGAAATAG
>CALFIU010000003.1 GCA_937877455.1 uncultured Bacteroidales bacterium | reverse complement strand
TTTCCCTACACGACGCTCTTCCGATCTATTATACAAATACATACGCAGTCAAAATGTTTTTTTTGATTAAAATACTTGTTTTTTTTGATTAAAAAGTATTGTTGGTTTAATCATTATGATTAAGTTTGCACTACTTAATGATAAATTATGGCACACACAATTATCTGCGTAACGGAAACACAGCACGAGTTGCTGGCGGTGATAGCGCAAAAGCTATTGACAGCACCGCGCGAAAAGGGTATTATCAAAATGGAGATAGACACGCAACCATATACCTATCAGCAATTTGCAGATTTGAAAAAGAACCCACACCCGCAACACGATAAATATGCAAAACCTTTGAATTTTAAAAAATTCACAATTCGCTGTGGAAATCTGATATGGGGCAAACACGCTGATATGTCGTTTCCTGCCCAAGCACTATACAATGCTGATTTAGAATATTGTGAATAAATATAGAAATCAACAATATTTTCACTCAATTTCCCTCTAATAAATAGTGTTAATATTTAACACTACACCTCTCACCTTTCACCATTCAATTCTCACCTTTCAATTTTTAACTTTTAACTTTCAACAAGTTATGAATGTCATAAATTGACAATCCTACCACAAAAAGTAAAGCAAAAGGATTTGTGGCAGAGTGTTCTCCATATTTTTTAAGCAAAGTATCAATATCACAATTTTCCTCTTTTTTGAGTTTCAATTGTCCTTTTCCCGGTACTCGTGAAGTAAAAAACGGAAACAACTCTTTTGAAACATATTTTTTTTCTTTGTTAGAAAAATTAACAATCGGACGATATTTAGTTTGTCGCTTAAACTGTTCTGAATATTCATACACCCAATAGCAGTTTTCCCTATACAATATCCCAACCAGCATATTGTCAAGCACCACCTTATATGCAACAACATCATTCATTTCAATAAATTTTTGATTGTAAGGTAACGGAAATCAAGACATTTAATTCCCTTTTCCCCCAAAAAAAAATTCCCCAATCTGTTTTCTTTTTGAAAAAAAGAGATACATTGTATGCCTGTAAAGTTCTGAAAATCAATTGTTTGATGTTGTAATTTCTTGTAACTTATTGTACCTTGTTGTAGTTTGTTGCAGTTCAAATTGCGGTGTCTGATTTTCGGTTTTTACTGTTTGCGGGACAAAATCCGCGTTTTTACAAACCAATAAAACTCAAACTATGGAAAAGAGTACAAAAATCATTTTGGCAGCTGGTGCGACAACTGCAATTGTTGTAGGCGGAATCGTAATCTACAAAAAACGACACGAAATTTTTGACCAAGTGAAAATGATAACAACTAAAAACTACTTCACTATCAATGAGATGATAGCAAGTGAAACGGCTAAAAAACAAAAGATTGACAACACACCGAGCGAAGCCGTCAAAGCAAATCTGCAAGCGCTCATTACCAATGTGTTGAATCCTGCGCGCGAAATCTACGGCAGACCAATAACTGTATCAAGCGGTTATCGCTGCCCTGAACTTAACAAGGCTGTTGGCGGAGTGTCAACATCGCAACACGTTACAGGACACGCCGCCGACCTTGTGCCAGCCACCGCCAACGGCTCAATAGCCGAGATTTTTGCGGCTTGTGTGGCAGTGGGCAAATTCGACCAGCTCATTATCGAGCAGAACAGCAAAGGCACAAAATGGGTACACGTCAGCTACGACCCGACAAAAAACAGGCATCAGATGTTGAGCTATTTGGCGACACGCGAACCCAAATACATAACCATAACCGCCGACCAAGCTAAACAATATGTGTAAATAATTGATTATAAACATTGTCCCTATTTGCCCCTATTTTGGGGGCAAGTAGGGGATTTTAAAGAAACTGATATGTACAACAATGAACGTACCGAGCCAGCACCGCATAAAACAATATTAGAGGGCGTATCAGAAAAAGTATCATCATACAAAGTGCAGCTAAAACAATTCTTTGCTCAATCATTCAAAGGTTGGTATATAACAATAGCAAGACCAAAACAATTTTTGCTCGATTGTGGCATTCCTGACTTGCCCATTATCATAACACCAAGCACCCTAAAACGTAAGATTAAGAAACACGAACTAACAAAGGAGGACATCGAACATCTGAACACTAACATTAACGCACCTTTGCTTGTGTACGACACTGCAAAAGAGCATCTAAAAGGCATAGCCTACAATGTTATTATCGAAAAGAACAAAGAGGAAGATAGTTTGTTGTGCTGTACTATATATGTAAATCAAAATGTGGGTATAGAGGTGAATAATATTGCAAGTATTCACCCACGCATTATTGAACAACTTACGAATTGGAATTATAACGGACTATTGATAAAAAGCCGTAGTATAGAAAAAATAAAAAAAGTTGTCATCGGCTCACGCTTTAATTGCACGAAGTGTAACAACTTTTTTTATTCGCTCGAAAGAGCGATTGCAAATATAGGCAATAAATATAATACTCCAAATCTTAACGATAAAAATTTTTTGCACGGCTGGGAGGCAGAGTCAAGTTGTAAGTGCATACAAATTTAAATAATTAAAGAAAACATTCTTTGGTGAATCAAAATTTAGTTTTTCACGCGGCCTCCTGTTTAATTTCTTCTGAATATCAAGCAGTTGTCTGTCGGAAAAGTTGTTAAAGTCAGATTTTTTAGGAATATATTGCCTAATAAGTTTGTTAAAATTCTCTATAGAGCCTTTTTCCCAAGAGTGATAAGGTCTTGCAAAATAGACAGTTACGCCAAGTTTTTTGACGATTTTTTCATGAGCGGCAAATTCAGGCCCGTTATCGGTAAGTATTGTTTTCACCATCTCTTTATATGGCAACAGAGCCTTGCAGACAGCGTTGGCTACTCCATCAGCATCTTTTCCGTCAGGTAGTCTGATTATGAATCCGAAGTTCGATAGTACCTCTGTAATGGTAAGAATAGCCTGTTTGCCATCGGCTCCAATGATCAAATCCATTTGGAAATCACCAAATCTTGTACCATCGGCCTCTTTTGGCATCAGACTGATATCTACACGGTTGGGAATAGGTGTTTTGTTGCGGTAAAGTGTTCTGTTACGGTGTTTCATTTTATGTCGCATGCTTTGATGCAAGTCACCGCCAGCCGCTTTATCGGAGCGAATGTCAGCATAAATCGTCTCGTGCGACACACAACAAATTTCAAATCTTTTCAAATGGCCTATTATCTGTTTTGGAGACCACTGCTCATTGCGTAGATACCAATGAACTTTGCGTTTTAATTCAGGTGTGTACTTGCGAGGACGATGCCGCCATTGCTTGCGGTTGTCGGTTTGTCTCTGCGCATATTCGGGGTTATAACTACGGGGTTTGCCGTTTCGCTGAAGTTCGCGGCTTACTGTGCTTTGGCTGACTTTTATATAGTCAGCGATCTTTTTTTGACTTAGTCCTTGGTCTCGCAAAGCTTTTATTTCCGACCTTTGCACCAAGGTTAATTGTTTGTATTTCATAATAACGCAATAATAATTAACCTTTTTGGGAGGCGCAAGCCTCCTTTTCTGTTTTATGCACTTCCTATTTGAACTTAGGCGTCAGTCCATTACGTCTGCCTACAAGTAGGGAATAAATGGCATCCCTTGTCTTAATTCCTCGTTTTTAATTCTTAATTTTCAAAAAATGCTATCTTTGCCACGAATAAAAAATAAAAGTAATGAAAGCAAAAATAGCAGTTCTTCCAGGTGACGGTATCGGACCAGAAATTATGGAACAAGGAGTAGCCGTTATGCAGGCCATCTGTGAAAAATTCGGACATGAATTTTCATATAAATACGCAATTTGTGGTGCTGACGCAATTGACAAAGTAGGCGACCCGTTCCCTGAAGAAACGTTTCAGACGTGTATGGAAGCCGACGCAGTATTGTTCGCATCGGTAGGTGACCCGAAATTCGACAATAACCCTAATGCAAAAGTTCGTCCTGAACAAGGTTTGTTGGCAATGCGTAAAAAACTTGGGTTGTTCGCAAAC
>CALFIU010000002.1 GCA_937877455.1 uncultured Bacteroidales bacterium | reverse complement strand
CGTTTGCCCCGTTCGAATGGACCAACCCCGACCCTCTAAAACGAGTTCGCGGGCAAGAAATTAAATATGGATTTCTGCAAGGCAAAGGCAAACAGGGGTATGCTTATTTCGATAACGCTCTTAATGATGTAAGTATGAAAATGCCCGACTCGCGCACAAAAGAGCAACGTTTTGTGGAGATGTTCTATCGAGCCACAAAAAAAATGATTGATAAAAAATACAAATTCTAAACACTATGGCTAAAGTTTTCAGAATACAACAAAGAAACGGCAACGACACAATTACTGATTGGGGCAATTCCTCCGTTTATGGCGCCAATGTTATCAGCCAGATAGAAGACCCTGACGGAGCAACGGCAAGCAAAGAAATTACATCTATTCCGTCGCCGTTTGCGCGGATTGACCTTGTAAAAACGGCGTTCAAAGAGGTTACAAATACAAGACAACTCGATGGCGACACTATCTATCACAAAATGGTGTCAGACACGCTCGATGTGGCGCAAATCTTCTTCAACTATGAGAATTTAAGCGGAATGGTTGAAATTATCGAATGGCAGCGCGGTAATGGGCTTGCATTGCTAAGAAATAACCCCTCGCACATTGGCGATACGCTGGAAACATACCTTGTGAGCGATGCGCAGACATACAATTTTAATAAGATGAATAGTATTTACATGCTGAATTATGTTGGACCTGGCAGGAGAGGAATGATGGACATTATTGGAGCCACATCACCAGCAACTTTGTTTTTCAGCACAGCAAATGACCTCAACCGTATTTCGCAATATATTCATTTCGGGCAAGACCGACCGTTCGACATCCATTACAATCCACTTTATGCCCGCGATTTTGAATTTGTAAAATATCTGTTCACACTGCGCAATTTATATCCTTCATTTTCAACTGATTTTCCAGAGTTTAACGAATATCTTGACCAAACTTTCGAGCGACTTAACGACCAACAAAAGAATGACATAACGAGTATTGGAACAGGGACAGTAGACACTGTTTATGAAACGCTGCGTTTCGGTAATACTGGCGTAGTATCAATATTAGAAGGCTTGCAATATCATATCAAACCCCAACAAAGGCCTAACAGCGATTTCGAAATAGCATCAGATTTGTGTAACGACAACAACAAGCCTTTGGTTCTTCCTGTTGAAAGTGGAGCATTGTATGCCGATTACATTTACGTGAACGACCAATGGGGCAGAGAGAGCAAAGCCCCATATTATGATAATGATTCGCTCGAAAATCGGCATTTGCCTTGCTGCGGAATGCAATATCCGTATCTCACAATCGGCGACTTTTTGGAAGATTATATAGTGAAATTGCCATACGAAACCAACACAAGATGTTTCTTCGATGGCAACAAAGAGAACAGAGGCGAACAGGAAACATACCTTCTGCCAATTAAACCATTATACTTCAAATACTTTGACAAGCAAAAACTACAGGGCGAAGTTGGTTACCATCTGAAATCAATTGAAGTGCAAGAGTACGCTGGTGGTTGCGTGGATGTTACACTGCGCATTCCTGTCAGAGGTGGCAGAGGGTATGTTGAATACAACCGAACTTATACTGAAGGAATGGCATTCAATAGAGAAACGAACAATGGCGGCATTAAGAATTTCGAGTTCGAGTTTGCACTTTTCCCAAATGTGGCATTCAATAGCGACAACGATGCCTACTACCGAATGGGGATTACCTCTGACTTTGACTCTTTCGACAGATACAGTCTGCATTGTTATAGTGGGGCTACCGAAGTTCAAGCAAAAGAAACAATAAGAAACGATAACGATGATAGAATACCACGTTGCCAAATCTACTCGGTTGACGAGCACAAAATCGACTACTTTCAAATTGACTGCACAAACGCCAACGCTCGCGGACTGATAGTACCCAAGTTCAGGGAACTTGCAGGCAGAGGCCAATACACATTTGCCGTCGATTTGGGAACGTCGAACACTCACATTGAGTATAGCGTTGATGGACGCAGAGATTCAAATCCATTCGACATTTCGGAAAATGATGCGCAGATAGTCACGCTAACAACAAACCCGAGATCCATATGGGGAGCAATATTCGATTCCGATTTTCTGCCAAAAGCTATCAGCGCAACACAAGGATACAGTTTCCCGATTCGTACTGTAATGTCGGCTGCCAGAAACACCAATTGGAATCAAGAAGTTATACCTATGGGACACGTCAACGTGGCGTTTACCTACGGCAAAAAAAACACATACAGTTACAATAATCTATACTCAAACATTAAGTGGTCGAATGATGAAAGTGCGGCACAACAGATGCGGGCCTACATTGAATCGTTGATGCTATTGCTTCGCAACAAAGTAGTCATGAACGGAGGCAGTCTGTCCGACACAAAAATCGTATGGTTCTACCCTATCAGTATGACAAGAGCCAAAGTGAACCAACTATTGCAAATATGGAGAGATGCCTACAACAAGTTCTTTGGCGGCGACAGTTCCAATGTGATGCAGATGACCGAATCGGTTGCACCATACGAGTACTACAAAAGCCAATTTGCAGGCGCAGCCGACATTGTTACGATTGATATTGGAGGCGGCACCTCAGATGTTGTTATTTCGAGCAACAACAATGTTGAATATATAACCTCGTTCCGTTTTGCCGCAAATTCAATTTTCAGCAATACGCTCAACCCAAATACAACCCGTTTGAATGGCATAATCAGAATGTTTATGGGATCGATAAGAGAAAAACTTGAGGATAACAATCTGATGGATTTGCTTGGTGTGTTTGAGCAGATAGCCGATTCGCACAAATCGGCTGATATGGCTTCGTTTTTCTTCTCGCTTCCCAACAACAAGCAGATTACCGATGCAAACATTGCTAACAGTGTGAATTTCAACGATATGCTTCAGCGCGACGACAAGCACAAGATTATCTTCATTTTGTTCTACACAGCCATTATTTATCATGTAGCTTGCATAATGAAAAGCACAAACCACAGGATGCCGCGCTACATTGCCTTCAGTGGCAATGGTTCGAAAGTAGTGTCAATTGTTTCAAATGATGAGGGGCTGATGGCCGATTATACGAAACAGATTTTCAGACTTGTGTACGGGCGTGAGTATGACGACAACGGACTCGAAATGATTATCAATAACAGATTGCCCAAAGAGGCAACCTGCAAAGGAGGCATTATGTGTGATAGAACATTGTTAGCTCATCTCCATGAAACTACCAGAAGTTGCAAGGTAATTCTTAAAGGATACGATAACAGTTCGTTTGCCGATGAGAATGACACCTACGACCAAATTGATGATGCCTATATTGATGGTGTTGCAGAACAAGCCAGAGCCTTTATCAATACTTTCTTTGAACTAAACAACACATTCAATTTCAACGATAATTTTGCCATCGACCGAGAATCGGTTGAGATAGCCAGAGATGTCTGCTATCGCGATATTGACAGATTTGTTCGCGATGGACTTGCAATGCGTATCAGAGAAGTTGGTGCCAACCAACCCGTTGAGGAAACTCTGTTCTTTTATCCGATAATTGGCATAATGAACGCCTTGTCAGATGAGATTAGCAGGATACACAATAGATAGACTATGAAAAAATTGGTAACAATAGTTTTTAGTTTGTGCTACACCATTTGTGTGGCACAAACTATTGAAAACCGACAAGAGGACTGTCGAAAAATCGCCGAATATGCAGCGGTTAAATACACTGATTCTTGGATAAAACATTTGGGGAAGGACAA
>CALFIU010000001.1 GCA_937877455.1 uncultured Bacteroidales bacterium | reverse complement strand
GGCTTTCTTTTTTTATTTGGTCTATTTCCTCGACTTTTATTAACGTTTCGTCGAATACAATTCCGTTTTCATTTTCAAAATTGGCAAGTGCTGTTTTGAGTTTGGAAATCAACATTGCCGACCCAACAGTATAATCCCCATTTACAAAATCCAAGTAGAGAATAGGAAACTTAACCCAATCCTTCTCCCATTGAGAAATTTTCAGACCCTCAAACAACTCTTTCTTTCCTTCAAAATATGCACGCAAAGTGTTGCACATCAGGCTTTTGCCAAACCTGCGCGGGCGGGCAAGAAAAAATGATGTCGTATCTGACTTCACAAGTTTGTACACATAGTCTGTTTTGTCAACGTAAACAGCACTACCCTTCCTGAGTTTCTCAAAACTCTGAATCCCCAATGGGAACCTATCCAATTTGATTTCTGGTGTCTCCATGGTCTGAAATGTTTTCTTCTTCGGCAACAAAGTTAAAACTTTTTTTGTATAATAACAATTTTTTTCGCATCTCCCTGTAACCTTTCCGCCATTTCTGACACTAAGGGTAAAAAGGAACAATATTTGTGAGAAATGGAAATACACATCGGACATCTTATAAAGGAGGTTTTTGACCGTCAAGGTCGCCGCACAACGTGGCTTGCCTCGCAACTCAACTGCAACCGCTCCAACGTTTACAGCATCTTCAAGCGCGAGAATATCGACGTTGAAACGCTTATAAAACTTTCGCGCATTTTGCAACACAACTTTTTTCAAGACATTGCAAATCAGATGGATGAAAAATTCTGTCTTAAATCATTAGACAATATGTCTGAAAATTTGTTGCAAGATGTAGAAAAACTCGATACAGAAAAAGTTGGATGAGAGGAAGAGAGCGAGTAAATTTGTAGTGATAAAAGTGTAACCTTTTTAAGAAAGATGACACTAAAAGGAAAATAAAAGTTGAACCATTAAAATAGATAAACAATGAAAAGAACCCTATTCACAATTATGCTTGCATTCTTGACGTTGAACGTGTTTGCAGGCAAGGGCGACAAAATTGAGTTGCCAATCACTTCAACAACTGAGGTGGAATTGATTGACGACACTCAAGCCTCGGTCTACATCTTCGAGAGTGGAAGTCAAGCGATTGGCTACAAATATTTCTTGCGTGCCGAAATCCGTAACGATTATGGAATCGGTGTTGAAGCCAATGGAGACACGTGTTTTTCAGGCTCTAAGAAAACAATCTTCGACGACCACGTTGTTCTCAGAATCGACGGCGCAATGCGACCGAAAGTATATTGGGAAGTGGAATCAAGTGTCCTCAAAATCTATGTAACAAAGTAATCAAAGTCATAAAAATGGAAAAAACAACAAAAATCATAGTAACCGTTGTTGTTGTCATCGTATGGATGATAATTAACGGATTGATGCATAACGCAGGCGTTCCTGTTATACTAAAAAATGCTTTTGCGTTTGTTGTGATAGCAGGTTTGATTGCAGTATGGAAGTCTGGCAAAAAAGATGATGACAGTAAGAATAACAATGACTCGTCAATCCTCCAAAAATAGCGATGTTCAAAGACTACTACAAGATTCTCGAAATCGAGCCTACAGCCTCAATAGAGGAAATAAGGAAGGCATATAAGGCCGCGTCGATGAAATACCATCCCGACAGAAATCCTGGCAAGGACACAACGTCGCAGATGCAGGACATCAACGAGGCCTACGCCATCCTTAAAGATGATGAAAAGCGAAGCCGTTACGACAAAGAATACAAGCGTTTCAGACAAGAGAGTACACAAGCGTCCGAACCGTCAGGAACATCGTGGACATATTCATCATACGACATCAAAGACGAAAGTGTAAAAAATGATGTTTATCAAGCTCGCGAGTATGCCCACAACCTTGTGGACGAGTTTATGCAGTCTCTCAAACGAAACACCAAGACTTTTGTTTATGGTGCAGCCGAAGAGTTGAAGTACCAAATAATAGTGGTTGTAGTACTATGTGTTGTTGGTACATTGCTTTTTAAAGCGTGTTCATAATTTTTTTCCAAAATCTGTGTAACCTTTAGTCCTTTTCTGACACTAAGTGTAAAAGTCAAACCAATAAAAAGTAAAAAGAAATGAGCAAAAAACAATTTATCTTGATATTCTTATTGAATGTCGTATTGACGTTCAACTGTTTCGGACAACTTGTAAGGTTCACGACCACCAATCTCAATGTCAGGAAAGGTCCCTCGACAGGTTACGCAATTTTGGGAACTGTTCCAGCAGGAACACAAGTAACCATCAACGACTACAACTACTACGAAAGTGATTGGCTGGAAGTTGTTTACAACGGACAGACAGGATATATTTCAACCAAATATCTATCTGGACAGCGCGGACTTCAAGCCAAAAACAACAGCAATAGCTGGTCGTCAAATAGTTATACAAAAACAACAAGCGGTGGGCGTGGCTACTACACCAATGTGGACGGTAACAGGATTCCACGACCATACTATTCGACGTCCACACCGTCGGGCGCAACTGCAATTTGCCGCGACGGAACATATAGTTTCAGCGCACACAGACGCGGCACGTGTTCGCATCACGGTGGGGTTAAGGTTTGGTTGAATTAAAAAAAGTAAAATAATTCAAAAATAGGCAAAAATGAAACTAATAATTAAATTTATGCAGCTATTTCTCATACTAACACCATTTGCAAGCAAGGCTCAGTTAGTTGTATCAAATAGCACAGATTGGGTGGACACCTATTACCTTGACATTGAAGGAATAGACTCTCGAAATAGAAATGGAATAAGTGATCTTCCAAAATTTAGGTCTTTGGGTGAACTAACAAGATACTTCGGTATCAAGAATTATACAATAGGTTGGACGTTTTCAACCTCAAATGGTCGTTGTAAAGTCAAAACATACGGCAGCAATGTAGGAATAAGTGATAATGGAAGCGTAGCACACATCTATAGGCATAACTGCACCAAAAAAGATCCTTATGGTTATGACCCTTACGATATGGGCTGGAACAACAAATACTATATAGTTGTTTTTGTAGAACCATACCAAAGACTTAACAACCAGTCAGTTGTTGTTGCTGTTGTTATGAAATCAGATAGTAGTCTTAGTAATTTTTACGGAGAATGGGATGCATTTTATTTCTATAAATAACGATAATTCTGCGCTTTGATGCACAATAATCGCCGCATTGTTGCAAATTTTTTTTCGCGATGCGGCGATTCGTATGTTTTTTTTTGTAACTTTGCGACCAAAACGCAACTACAATGAAAAAACTCCTCATATCCTTAATCCTTGCCCTGACGTTTTTCAGTGTCAAGGGGCAGAACGTGATTGATTCGTTAATTCAAGTGAAAGCCAACATCGAAAATGCAGCGATATTTGACGAAAAACAATATTCTGAAACTGTCAATTCGTTGATTTTCTGTTATATGAATATCAGCGACTATTATAATGCCAAAAAGACATCTGAAGATGGAATAAACTTTTTGAAAAGTCATGGTGCAACCAATGACCAACCTTTGCGGACTTTAATTTGTTATTCTGGATTGGTGGAGTATTCGCTAAAAAACTACGTCGAGGCAATGAATATATTTGCAAAAGTAGAGCAAATGTGTCGTGAAGCCAATTCTTTGGAAGACGAATATATTATAGCAATGTGTAATGCAGCATTAATTTGCGGCGAATTACAACAATATTCCGACATGAAAAATATAATGGATGCTGCCGTTGCCAACTATGAAAACAAATATGGCAGTATCTTCAAAATCACGGACGAAAAGCATTTTTTACTTGTCAACAATTATGGTGTCGCGTATTACTACAACAGAGATGCAGCAACGGCAGAAAAATGTTATAACTACGTGATAGACAATTGTAAAGGTACTTTTGAATCTAACAATGCCTTGCCGCTTGCCCTAATCAATTATAGTACATTGTTGATTCAAAGCGGCAAATTGACACAAGCCGCAAATTTGTTGAAAAAGGCACGTACTCTCAACACCGACTACGCCTATATGTTAGCCCAGAATTTGGTGTTTGCAAATTTTGGGAAAATGAAAATTAAACAGACTGCCGAAGCACTTTCCATATACAATGATATTGCCATTGATAATATTGCCAAAATTTTTGGCGATTTTCCGTCATCGGAGCGTGAAAATTATTGGAACAAAATTTCAATGGAAATGATGGCGTTGAACAATTTTATCGCATATTTTCATAAAAACAATGATGTTTTGAGACAATCGTTTGACATATCGCTTTTTTGCCGAAATCTGTTGTTAAATTCTGAAAAAATACTCGAAAACGGCGTTCACAAATCGTCAGACTTGACGTTACAAAATGAATTTGCTGAACTGAAATCGCTCAAAGAAAAATTCATTTTCCACACTTCGGATGTCAGCAATCTTGATGCACTAAAAAGCCAAATTTCTAAGAAAGAGGAGAATATTATCAATAATCTTGGCGATTTGCGCCAACAAATAAAACAATCAAGCAAGATTTGGGAAGATGTCAAAAAATCGCTTGACGATGCAGAATACGCCATTGAATATAGTCTTATGTATGCACCAAAGGATGACGGTGGCACTGACACAATCTATTGCATGCTTGTGGTCGGCAAAAATTTTTCTGAACCTAAAATAGAATTTTCAACCTCGATTAGAGATTGCGACAACATATTTCTCAGCAACAAGGAAGACCCATTTTTTTACAACGAAATATACCAAACAAAAACCATGGCGTTATACAAAATATTGTTCCACCAAATAGAACAATATCTTCCCGATGCCCACACCATTTACTATTCCCCTTGTGGCAAACTTTCGCAATTAAATTTTGATTTATTTGAGGACGAAAATAGCACACCTCTCAACCAAAAATACAAAATGGTTCGTGTATCCTCAACCGCCGAAATACCAAACATAAAATCTCGCGAAATCGCTGCCGCAAAATCTGCCATACTTTTTGGCGACATCGACTACGCAACTGCCGACTACACCGCCGAACGAGGAAAAATATTTGGTCGTCTTAATAATTCCAAAACTGAAATCGACAAAATTTCGCAAACCTTGACCTCAAAAAACATCGCCGTCAAAACCTACGAACAAACATCCGCCACCGAAGAATCTTTCAAACGGTTGAGTGGGAACTCCCCCGAAATTCTTCACTTATCCACGCATGGATTCAGCCTTGAAACAGAACAAGACATCGCCACCCGTCCTTTCGCCCAATCTGTCAACACCTACTCGCAAAAGGAATCCGCGATGGCTCTTTCTGGACTTGCACTTTTTGGCGCAAACAACGCTTGGAAAGGCAATTTTGATTTGCCAAACGTCGAGGACGGCATACTCACAGCTTACGAAATCTCGCAACTCGACCTCTCAAACACCAAACTCATTGTTCTCTCCGCGTGCGAAACGGCGCGTGGGAAAATCTTTCCTATTGACGGCGTTTTTGGATTGCAACGTGCTTTCAAACAGGCTGGTGCAGGGGCGATTTTGATGTCGTTATGGAAGGTGGACGACGGCGTAACGGCATTGTTCATGCAGCATTTTTACAAGTTTCTATTTGAAACCAACGACCGCCACAAAGCATTGAAAATGGCGCAGGACGAAGTTAAAAAGCAATTCCCCGACCCGTATTATTGGGCGGCGTGGGTGATGTTGGATTAGGAAAAGGCGGAAAAACTCCTTCAAAAACTTGATTCATAAACCATGTTTTGCTCGGTCAATGCGTTGTCTTTTTCCATCAAATCTCTGACGCGCAAAACCCAATCAAGATTTTTTGTAATAATTTGATTGTTAAGCGTTTCACTGACATAATACGACAATGCGCCGTAATTTTTACCGTTCTTGAAGACCTCTTTGTTGTATTGATATGCGCGGCAGGCTTCGAGAATTATGATGTCGGACGAGCCGGGGATTTTGTCAATTATAAAATTTCCCTGTTTGTTGATTCTTGGCGCGAAAATTTTGCCATTTTCGCTGAACCCCAAATACGTGCCGCGTATAACGTCCTCATCATCAATCTCATCCCGTGATGAAGTTCCCGAATGGCAGGCATCAATAACGACACACAAAAATCCATCCTCACCGATTTTTTTACGAATTTTATTGAAATAATCATGAAGTTCGTCGTCAAGAATATGGTTTTCACCCTCATAAACGCCTGATTGATAGTTCTTTTGGGCATCGTATGCAACTATTGATTCGTCCCAATGGTCATCTTCGTCGTATGGTGGTTTGTCCTCAAAAGGCTGTCCGTGGCACGAAAAATGAATGTAAATGTAACTGCCTTTCACTGAGTTCGTTGTAAGATTTTGCAATGCGCCTCGGATATTTGCGGCAGTGGCTTGTGAGTTTAAAAGTTTTGTAATCTTAAAACCTTGATTTTCAAGATTTTTACTTATAATTTCACAATCATTTTCGCCGTTAATATCTCCAAAACCTGAATTTTTGGGATATTGGGAAATCCCCACAAACAGCGCGTTTTTCACTTGTCCGACCGCCGTGCCGACAATCGAAAACAATATCAAAAAGATTGATATGTATTTTTTTATAAACATAACCACCTCCTACTCTATCCGTTTCAAAAGTTCCTCCGACTTTTCTCTAACTGATGCCTTGGTGTCGGGGTTTTCGATCAGTATTTTTAAAATTGATTTTGCGCTTTCGGGGTCGTGATTTTTGAGGTGTGCGAGCGTCAAAAACCAGCCCGAAGTTGCATAATAATTGGTGCAAATATTGAAAGTTTCTTCCTGCGATTTTGTAAAAATTCCGGTGAGTCTTTCGATTGTTGTTTCTAAATTTGTGCCGTTTAAAACATTGTCGCACAATATTTTAACCTTTTCGTTCATATCATCATCGCCACCACGCGAAATTTCGGAAAATTGAAATGAATTTTCATATTCGGCGGCGAGTTTTTCGTATGTGGAATTAACATAAAAAATCCTCAATCCAAACACCAAAACCAACACCGCAGCCGCCGATGCAACCCACGCAAAAATCTGTTTGAATTTAATAGTTTTTCCTGTTGGTTTTGTTAGTTTTTTCACATCATCGACAGAGAGTTTTTTGAAGGCGGATTTGAGTTTTTCGTCATCAGCAACGCCTTTATTTTCAAGACCTTTGATAAGCCTTGCAACGGCGATGGCACGAGCTTTGAGGTCGGGATTTTCATTGATTTTTTGCATGAAAACCGCCTCGTCGTCTGCGGAAAGTTCGCTGCGAAGAAATTTTACCAAATCCTCGTCGTCCTTCAATGCGCCTTCGGGTATGTCGTTAAATTCCTGGTTCATAATGCCTTGTTTAAAATTTTGTTTAACACTTCACGATAGCGGTTTTTGAATTTTTCCGAACAACGAAATTTTGTAACCTTCATCGCCGATTCTGTTTTGCCGTACATCGAAGCCAAAGTTTTGAGTGAAAATCCGTCCCTGAAATATCCCCAAAAAACTTTTGCACAAGTATCGGGAAGGTCGTTGACGATTTCTTCAACAGCCTGAGTTTTAGCGTTTTCGATTGTGGAATCTACACGGTCGAGATTGAGGATTGCTTCGAGTTTCTCCTCTGAAAAATTCCCACAAACCATGTTGTCGTCAATAAAGCCGGTTTTATTATTCTTTCGGCTAAATTCCATTGCTTTGTACTTGCAAATCCCGACGAAAAATGTGTAAAGCGAAGATTTAATATTGTCAAGGTCGCCCTTCGTGATTTTTTCGTAGAATACCAACATCGCATCCTGAAAAATATCCTCACAATCATCATATTGCAGGCACGAAAAAGTTTTCATGAGAAAATTGATGGTCTTCTCCTTGCTTTTCACGATGAAATCGCAGACTATCAGTTTGTTATTTGTGTTCATGTTTTAACAAAAATTCGCAAAATTCGATTGGAATTATACCAAATTTTTTAATAAGTAAAGGTAAAAACTATCTTGAACAAAAAAAAATTATTTTTCCAACAACCCAACAACTTCTACATGCGAAGTGTGACAAAATTGGTCGAAAGGTTGAAGTTTTTTTAAAAAATATCCTCGTTCTTCAAACATTTTTACATCAACAGCAAATGATTTTGGATTACAACTTACATAAATCACTTTTTGTGGATTTGCCTTTACAATAGACTCAACAACAGGTAATTGTATCCCTTTTCGTGGAGGATCAACAACAAAAATACTACCTATAAGTTTTTCGATACGTGGCATAAAATCTTCTGCTGGCGCAGCAACAAAATCTACATTTTTTATGTTGTTGATTGCAGCATTTTTCCATGCCAACACCACTGCATCTTCATTAATTTCCAAACCATGAACAAACCGCGATTTTTGTGCCAAAAACAAAGTAATAGTGCCAACACCACAACAAATATCCCAAACCTCATCATCTTCTTTTGGAGAAGCATATTCCAAAACCTTGGAATAAATTTTTTCTGCAACCATCGGATTTACTTGATAAAAACTTTGCGCGGAAATTTTAAATTTTATTCCGCAAAGAATATCGGTTATAAAGCCATCTCCATAAAGATTAATAGTTGTCTCTCCAATTATTTTGTTATTGTGAGTTTTGTTAACATTTAACACAAGCGTCTTAAAACCTTCAAACGATTTTAGTTTTTCTACCAAAATACCATAATTTTTTATACTTTCGATATTAGCAACAATACAAACTAATATTTCGCCAGTAGCCAACGCTTTACGAATCAATATTGTACGAATATCTCCCTGCATGGTTGTTTCGTCATAAGCCAAAAGTCCTTCTTGTTGCATAAAACCAAGAACACAATCAACTATTGGCTTAAACTCTTTAGGAGAAAGCAAACAATCGTTATGTTCACAAATATTATGCGAATTTTCAACAAAAAAACCTGTAGTTAATACACTATCAATTGTCTGACGTACAGGATATTGCGCCTTATTACGATAGCGAAAAATATCATTAGGTCCATATATCTTTTCAACTATATTTTCAAGTCTTTTGTCGTCAAAATCAGCAATATTTTTTAGGAAATTACAAACTTTTTCTTGCTTGAATTTTAATTGATTGTCATATTTTAAACTTTGAAATTGACATCCTCCACACCAATCGCTTACTTTGCATTGCGGTTCTACGCGATTTTTTGAATAAGAAACAATTTTTAGAAGTTTTGCAATAATATAAGATTTTTTTTTCTCAACAACCTCAACATCAACCACATCACCAGGCAGAGCATGCGGTACATAAACTTTTTTCCCATTTAAAAAGCCTACTCCTTCTCCACCTTCACCATGCGAAAGTATTTTAATTTTCTTTAGCTCCAAAACAATTTATTTTTAATAAACAATCATTTACTACCTAACCTCTATCTTCTCGCGTTCCGTACTTGTAATTTCACTACGAAGAATATTTTTTGAAATATCAACCTTCTTCTTGGTAAAATCTGGTGTATTGTACGACAAAAACAAATTGTTATAATAATCTAACGGATTTTTTTGTGGTATAACAAACGGTTTTGAGCAAACGCCATTTTCATCTATATGGCTGATATACAAATGAGTAAACAAACCATCAATACGCCTTGAAGTAAAAACAAACCATTTGGAATTTTCACTCCAATTGTGAAAACTATCTGAAAATTCACTATTAACCTCAGTTATAGGTCGCGATGTAGAGTCGGCAAAATTATAAAGATATAAATCGGCTTCGTTATGCCAAATTGGAAATGTGCCATAATCTGCTACCGTGTACATAAGATACTTCCCATCATACGACGGGCGTGGAAATGTCGCCGATTTGCCGTCATGAAAAATAAGCGTATCTATCTTATTTCCAGTATTTCCTGTATTTTCGTCAAATTTTACCTTCATAATTGTATACTTTATATCTTCGAGGTAATAAGGTGGCAACAACCTACGTGCCGCGCAATAATAAAGTTCATCACCGTGGGTAGAAAAAACTGGGAAAGTTTCGAGCAAGGTATCGTTTTTAATTTCCTGAGATATAACAAATTGATTATTATCAACATCATAAATTTGAAGATCAGATTTTCTGTCAAAAACTTCAATTCTTTTTGGATTAACCGTATGAAAAACTTGAAATGTAAGATTTGTAGAAAAAGCAATATATCGCCCTGATTTATGCCAATAAGGATAAACCGCAGCACCAATTGTTTGTTCGGTTTTTGTGTCATAAATTTTGTGATTTCCATTTCTATTTATGACCGTACCACCATATTCTTGTCCCCGTACATGGAAAACAAAATTGTCAGGATTGGTTTTGTTTGCTGTATGACAATTAACACAAGTACCATAAACTAATGTATTTTCTATAATTACATCTTCCTGAAAATCGGACAAATTACGACAATAAAGCCCCATTTTACCATAAGATACATAACCTGGTGCAATTTTTCGATATGTTAATCCATATTCTTCTAATCCATCGTTAGAAACAAACATTTTAAAAGGCTGATAATCAGATTGAACACCATTTACTACCACCGATAAAAAAAATTCTAAATATCCACCCTTGTTTTGCTTTACCAATGTATGCCAAGATTCAACATCCATTTCTATATTCTTTCCTGAAGTTTCTAAACTTCCTGATACAGACCCCTTTACAATAAGTTTTAAATAATTATAGGCACAACCTACAAAATTAAAATTCATTGGTGCTATTTCATAAGGAATGGTTACACCGCTATAATCGGGCCATATTTCGGGTTCGTGTCCAATACTTATTGTTTGTTTTACGCTATTGTAACAACCAGAAAAACAGAAAATTAATAGAATTGAGTATATAAAATTTTTCATTTATTTTCGTGATTTTTAACAAATATGGCATATCTCCAAAAAGTATCTTCCAAACGCTTAACTTCAAATGCTGAAATTACCTCATGAGAAATTCCTTGTGGAATGTTTTTTAAACTTTTATGCTCGTTGTAATAAAAATACACCAATGCTTCTTGAACATGCTTCGGTAAAGTTTTTTTGCCTGCATAAGATAGAAAAGGCAACGAATTGCAAAGTTTTTTATAATTCATTTCAAGCAAAGCAGAAGCTTGATAATATTGTATTGCAAGATAATTTTTGGGATATTTTTTTATTAGATTTTCAAAAATCTCATCTGTTCCTAAATCTTCTTGCACCCCATCTTTCTCAAGTTTTACTTTGTCGGCAAAAGCAAATTCGGGATACTCTTCTACTCTTTTTTCGTCGCCAAGCATGTTATAATAATTCATTGCTATATCTTTATAAAACAACGTTTTAGAAAGTTTTATAAAATATTTTCTTGCTACTTTGTATTGTTTGTTTACAATGGCAGTCTGACCAAGCCTTACAAAAAGTTTTGAGCTATTTCTAAAATTTGAAATATTTTCTTGCGATTCAAAAGCATATCGCTGCGACAAATTGTAAGCACCAAGTCTAAAAAATATTTCACAATTGAGCATAGAAGTAAACATATCGGTTTTAAACGTTGAAATTAAACCCATACTTCCAGGCTGATAATAGCAAAACATTTTATCCGTTAAAACACCCTTATGTGCGAGTGCAAGATTAAGACCCTGAACTGCGTATGTAGAAGGTGTTAGATGTTTGTTGTAAAAATCTATAACATCGTCCCAACTGCCTTTATATACAAGACTATAAATTCTTATGGTCTGCCATGCTACGCTATCTAAACATTTTGGAATACAAAAAAGCCCCAAAACGATAATAGCAAATGCCGAAATAAAAATTTGACGTGTAGAAAATCCTTTTTTGAATAAATTTAGTAAAACTGGCAACAACGGACATAAAATATAAAACCATAAATAAGCTAACGATTTAAATGGGAAACGAGTATAATCTATGCCAAGATAAAAACAACTTATTGGATAAGAAACAAATCGCGAAACTATTAATGCTTCCAAGAGTATAGTCATAACAGGCACTACCGATTTTAAGCCTTGTTTTTTGTAGTTTTTTGCAACATAGAGCAATGCTATAATAATGGCACAAGGACCTATAAACCAATAAGAAAAAATGCCACAAAAAATTGCAAAAATAAGTTTAGTATTTGGTTTAGAAACCAATTCAACACACCAAAAAACAACCATATTTACCAAAGCAGCAACTACAAAACATATCAAAAAATTTTCGTCGCACATACAGCCCCAAAGAAAAAGCGTAGGCAAAAGCGAAAAAGGATAAAATGATTTACTTACTTCAAAAATATTAAATATTTTTATGGTTATCTGATGTACAACAACATATAACGTTGCAATAAAAAATGCACCTAAAAGCGGATAAAAATAAAACTGAGTTATAAATTCAGCTAAATAATCACAAAGTCCACCCGGCAAAGCAATATGTTCGTAAAAATAATCTTTGTCGAAGATAAACATTTGATAAAACTCGTGATAAAAAAGCAACTCCGGATGAATAACGCCCCAAAACAAAAAAGCCGCAACAAAAAGCAACAATGGCAATATATATTTCAATACTTTTTGGTTCATAATTTCAAAACAAAACTACAATGCAATCCTCGAACGACGTATAAGGTAAGGCGCAATTATATCCTTAAAAGGCATTGCAATGTCTGCTTCCACCAAATCCATTCCATACATTCCACAACGAGCTTTGAGTTTTTTTAAATATTCCGAAGATTGTTTTTTATAAACATCCTTAAATTCAAATGGATTTAGTGTCAACATTTTACCAGTTTCCATGTCGTAAAACTTATAAGGACGATTTTCAAAATTAAAATCAAGTTCCGTACGTTTATCACACACATGAAAAACAATAACATCATGTTTAGCATGCCTAAGATGTTGTAATGCAGCAAAAAGATCATTTTCTTGTCCACAATCAAACATATCGCTAAAAACTATCACAAGACTTCTCTTATGAATATTCTCGGCAATTTGGTGCAAACATTCAGCAATACTTCCCTCATCGCTTTGGTTGTCCAAACTTGGGTTAAAATTGCGATTAGACACAACTTCCCCAAGTTTTGAAAAAAGCATCTTTATATGCACAGCCGAAATTTTGGCATCGGACGAAAACTCAATTTTTTTGTTAAACAATGTCAACGCTGCAGCATCACGTTGTTTTTTTAGCAAATTAATGATTGCTGCCGCACAAACAGCAGAAAAATCAAGTTTATTATACTTGGCATCTCGAGGATACTTCATTGATGGCGATGTATCAATGAGTATATGACAACGCAAATTGGTTTCGTCTTCATAACGCTTTACAAAAAGTTTTTCTGTGCGAGCATAAAGTTTCCAATCTATATGCCGAGTAGATTCTCCCTTGTTGTAAAGTCTATGCTCGTTAAACTCTGAAGAAAACCCATGAAAAGGACTTTTGTGCCGCCCAGTAATAAAACCTTCGGTTACGTGAACGGCAGCAAGTTCCAAATTGTTTAAGTCTGTAATATCAGAAAGTACCACTTTCTTTCTGTTTAATTACTTAGCGGTGATGAATACATCTGCACATCACGCCCAGTGATTTCGTTTGGACACAATATAATAAGACGTTCCAATACATTACGAAACTCTCGGATATTGCCTGTCCATGGTAATTTTTGAAGTTCTTCGATGGCATCGTCAGTAATTTTTTTAGGTGCAGAATTATACTCTGCGCTTATCTGATTGTTGAAATAATCTGCCAAGAGTGGTATATCTTCAATTCTGTCTTTCAACGATGGCACTTGTATTATGATTACACTGATACGATGATAAAGATCTTCGCGAAAACGATTGGCGGCAATTTCTTCTTTCAAATTTTTGTTGGTGGCAGCTAAAACACGCACATCAATTTTTATTTCTTTATCGCTACCAACACGCGAAATTTTGTTTTCTTGCAACACTCTCAATACTTTAGCTTGTGCAGCCAAACTCATATCGCCTATTTCGTCAAGGAAAATGGTTCCTCCATTGGCAGCTTCAAACTTTCCTTTTTGTTGTTTCATTGCCGAAGTAAATGCACCTTTCTCATGCCCAAACAATTCACTTTCAATAAGTTCAGAAGGAATAGCTGCACAATTGACCTCAATAAACGGACCTGATGCACGATTGCTTTTTTCGTGCAACCAACGCGATACAAGTTCTTTACCCGTACCATTTTCGCCCGTTATTAACACACGCGCATCGGTTGGTGCAACGCGTTCTATCATTTCCTTTATATGTTTTATGGCAGGAGACTCTCCCACCATCTCGTATGTACGATTTATCCTATGCTTAAGCACCTTATTTTCCGCTACAATACGACCTTTTTCTGTTGCATTTTTTATAATTACAAGCAGACGATTAAGATCAAGAGGTTTTTCTATAAAATCGTATGCTCCCTTTTTTATAGCCTCTACAGCAGTATCTACAGTGCCATGCCCAGAAATCATAACAACTGGCGTATCAACACCAAGTTCTACTATCTTGCCAAGAACTTCCAAGCCGTCCATCTTTGGCATCTTGATATCACAGAGTATAATATCAAATTTGTTTTCTTTTATTTTTTCAAGACCTTCAAAACCATCCTGCGCCAAATCCACATCATGACTTTCGTAGGTGAGTATATCTTTTAATGTATTGCGTATAGAACGCTCATCGTCTATTATCAAAATTTTTGCCATCGCGATAATTTTTTTATTGGTTTTACAAAAATACGGTTTTTATTTTTCCCTACAAGTTTTTTTTCAATTTTTTTGGATTTTTTTTATTTTTACGCCAATAAAATTACAAATCTACAAACAAAATGACACAAAAAATTCATCTCATAGGCGAAACTGTACTTGACATAATTTTTAAAAATGGACAACCCATAATTGGCAATCCAGGGGGCTCGATTCTCAACACTGCAGTTAGTTTGGGTAGGCTTGGATTAAAACCATTTTTTATGTCAGACTATTGCCAAGATAAGGTTGGACAACTTATAAAAAATTTTCTAATAAAAAACGGCGTAGAACCTTACCAAACTGCTAACAATGGCATTTCGCAAACATCAATAGCATTGGCATTTTTAGATAATAACAACAACGCTGAATACCAATTTTACAAAAGTCGCCCACAAAATTGCGATTCTCAATTATTTAAATCTGATTTTAAGCCTAACGACATCTTGGGTTTTGGCTCTTTTTATGCCATAATGCCAGAAATAAGGCTCGGCGTAGAAAAACTTATTTCTGATGCAAAAAAAGCTGGTGCAATTGTTTTATACGATCCTAATTTCCGAAAACCACACCTGAAAGATTTGCCAAAAGTAAAAAACTATATACTTTACAACATAAAAAATGCAGACATTGTAAAAGGTAGCGACGAAGATTTTGAACTTATTTTTGGTACAAAAACAGAACAAGAAACATTTGAAATTATAAAAAAATTAAATCCAGAAATTAGTTTTTTCTACACCAAGGGGGCTTTAGGCAGCGTTTTTATGCGAGAAAACTACAAAATAGAATTTCTTGCGCCCAAAATAAAAGTTGTAAATACAATTGGTGCTGGCGACAACTACAATGCTGGAATAATCTACGGACTTGTCAACTATTGCAAAAAATTTTACAATAACACATATTTTTCGGCAAAAAAATTATTAGCACAAATGCCTACCGATGAAATAAAAAAAATACTAAATATTGCAACTGATTTTTCGCAACGAGTATGTCAAAGTAGCGAAAACTATATCACTGTTTAGAATAAATTGAGCAAAATTATAGTTCTGATAATCAGCAATAAGTAAAAAAAATTAACTAATTCATTTGTAGCAAATTATAAATTTATGACATCAACTAAGACATCTCAACCAATAAAAAAACGACTAATATCGCTTGTGGCGTTCATCTTACCTTTGTCGTTGCGGCCTTGGAAAAATTCCTTGATGTCGTAAAGGCTGGCATTGGGATTTGCAGTATCTTTCGTGTGATAATAACGCCAGAGGGCGCGACCAGCATCCATTACGGATTTTGACCTCACCCCAAACCCCTCTCCTAAAAG